>NZ_DASUHS010000012.1:0-4407 GCF_036273375.1 Mycobacterium sp.
CAAGCAGCTGAGTGAAGCCGGGCTGGACGCCGGGGCGGACACGATCGGCTGGCACCTTGCCCACCAGCGCCCGTTGTGGAGGGCGCACACGGTTGGACCGTTGGGTCTACCTCCGGGCCTGACCGTCGAGGAAGAACAGCGTCCGACTATCGGTGAGCTCGGCCCTAAGCCCGGATCCACCGTCCGATCGTCGTCGGTGATGTGAGTCGGGTGACGTGACGTCTCGTTGGTCGGGGGCGTGGCGATGTCGCCGGGCGTGCCGGCTGATCTCCACGTCGTGCGCTGTCGGGTCCTGTCGGACGGCCGGATAACTCAGACTGTCGCCGGTGGTCCGGTCGAGTCGATCATCCGTTGCCAGGCGTGCTGCCAGGGCCACGCTGCTGGCAGGTGCAGGGTGAGCCGCCGGGCGGAGCGGGCGAGCCGGGCCGGGACATTGATGAGCTGCGCGCGGATGGTCCCGGTGGTCGCTTTGGCGTGGAAGGTGGAGGCGAGCGCGCCGGCGGCGCGACTGAGGTTGAACGCGATGGCCGCGCAGACCAGCCAGGCACTGTTGGCCCAGAAGCGCCCGGACGGCAGGTGCGCGAGCGGCCCGTTCTTCAGATCGGCGATGACTTGCTCGACAATCGCGTGCGCGCGGTGCGCCGACTCGGCTGCCAGCATCGGCAGCGGGCTGTTGGTGAACACGGCGTGGTAGCGGTAGGCGGTGAACAGCTCGCTCTGGTTGGCCGGGTTCATGTCCTTGACCCGGCGGACGATCAGCCGCGCGCTGACCTGCATGGCCTTCGCGCGGGACGCGAACGCGATGTAAGGGACTTCGGCGACCTCCGCGTCGGAGATCCACCGTTGCTGGGCCTCGTCGAAGATGGCGCTGGTGTATTTGATCGGCGTCCACGCATCGTCACCGATGGTCGCGATCGCCTTGCGGACAGCGGGATCTTGCCGCGCTGTTATCGAGAAGCAGCTGTCGTGGCGGATCGCGGCGGCGATGACGTCGTGGCTGTAGAACGCGGAGTCCGCGCGCAACACCCGCAGCCCGCTCACGCTCATCGTCGAGGCGGTGACGAGCGCGTCGGCGACCAGGCGGTGCGCGCCTTTCGGTGACGCTGTCGAGCCTTTGCGCAGCCGGACGGCGGCGATCACCGGCGCCGATGCCGGTGTGCTGACCGTCGCGATCAGCGCGTTGAGACCCTTCACTCCGGTGTAGCCGCGACCGGCGGCCTGCTTGGCATAGCCGTAGGTCTGCCGGACCGTGTCGTCGACATCGACGTAGACCAGATCACCCTCGGCGGGCAGCAGTGGCGCCTGGCCGGCCAGGTTGATCAGCAGCCGCGACGCGACCGCATCGAGCTGACGAACGTGACCGAATGTGAAGGCGCGTAGAAACGTCCCGAGCGTCGACGGCGCCCGAACCCCGGTGAACAGCCGGGCCATCCCGCCATGCCGCAACAGTGCCATGTCATCGATGGAGTCCGCGCCCGCGACCATCCCAGCGACCAGCGACGAGACCTTCAGATCCGCGTTGACACCACCCGGCTGGCCGATCCGAACGTGCTCGGCGGTCAACCGCTGCAGCCCGGCCCGCTCAGCCAACTGCAGCACCGGCGCCAGACCTGCGCACGACACGAGGTTCGGATCGTCGAACAAGACGTTCAGGCCATGCGAGACTCGCATCTACCGGGTGCCTTTCTGCTGGCTTCGAATCGTTTCCTTCGCAAGATCGATTCTGTTGCAGCAGAAGGGCATCTCGGCGTTACGACGCGCGACCTACCTCACGCGGACGGTGGATCCGGGCTTAGTGACCGCCCGCCGGCCTCTGCGTGAACGACCGGTTCCGCGGACCGTCGCGGAGGCGGCCGGGTCGGGGCGCGACAGCTCCCCACCGGCGCTCCACCGTGCCGTCTTGTGTCACCAAATCCACGGTCAACAGACGGTCAAACGATCTTCAGGCCCACGATCAAGATCGTTGATCATGGGCCTGACCTGCGAAAACGTAGTAGCGGGGGCAGTGTCCTGGCTCAGGACATCGGAATGGGGTGTCTCGCGACATCGGCATAGCGTGTCGCAGGTCATCGGAATAGCGGTGGCCGCTCAAGCTTCGGCATGTCGAAGCGTCGCCTTGTCATCACCGCTGTTCTGACCGGCCAGTCCCAGTCCGAGGTCGCCCGCACCTACGGCGTCTCCCAGGGCTGGGTCAGCCGGCTCATGGTCCGCTACGCCGCCGAGGGTGAGGCGGCGTTCGAGCCGCTGTCTCGTGCTCCCAAGGCCAGCCCGCAGGCGACGGCGCCAGCAACCGTTGCACTGATCGTTCGGCTGCGCAAGCAGCTGAGTGAGGCCGGGCTGGACGCCGGGGCGGACACGATCGGCTGGCACCTTGCCCACCATCACGGTGTCGAGGTGTCGCGGCCGACGATCAACCGGATCCTGGTCCGTGCCGGCACCGTCACCCCGGATCCGTCGAAGCGACCGAAGAGCTCCTACCTGCGGTTCGAAGCCGAGATGCCGAACGAGTGCTGGCAGTCCGACTTCACCCACCACCGCCTCGTCGACGGCACCCGCCACGTCACCCACCGCGGCGGCATCCGGCGAGTCGAGGAAGGCACCGATGTCGAGATCCTGACCTGGCTCGACGACTGCTCCCGTTACGCCCTGTCGGTCACCGCGCACGCCGCGGTCACCGGCCGGATCGTGCTGGCAACCTTCCGCAAAGCCGCTGCCACGCATGGCTTTCCGGCCTCCACCCTCACCGACAACGGACGCGTGTTCACCGTCCGGCTCTTCGGCGGCACCCCAGGTCGCAACCACCTCGAGCACGAGCTACGCGAGCGCAACATCACCCAGAAGAACGGCAAGCCCAACCACCCGCAGACCCAAGGCAAGGTCGAACGGTTCCAGCAGACGCTGAAGAAGTGGCTCCGCGCACAACGCGTCCAACCCGCCACGATCGCCGAGCTGCAGACGCTGCTCGACGCGTTCGTCGACGAGTACAACCAGCGCCGCCCACACCGGTCGCTGCCGCACCGAGCCACCCCCGCGACGATCTACCGGTCGCTGCCCAAGGCCACCCCCAGCCGCGACCGCAGCAGCGACACCCACGACCGAGTCCGCCGCGACAAGATCGACAAAGCCGGCAGCGTCACCCTGCGCGTCGCCGGCCGCCTACGCCACATCGGGGTCGGACGAACCTACGCCCGAACCGACGTCATCCTGCCCATCCACGACCTCCACGTCCGCATCGTCGACGCCGCCACCGGCGAGCTCCTCCGCGACCTCATCATCGACCCACGCCGCGACTACCAACCCACCGGACGACCACCTGGACCCACAAAAAAATAAGCCCGAACCTGCACATCGCAGGTCCGAGCCATTCCGATGTCGCGAGACATCACATTAGTAGCGGGGGCAGGATTTGAACCTGCGACCTCTGGGTTATGAGCCCAGCCCCACGCGAGATCGGTGCATCTCAGCGCATGTCAGTACCACCTAGCTTCCCTTGTGGGGCAACGGGTTCTCTGGCAGTGGGTGGCACCGACCGGAACTGGCCGGCAGCCACTGTTTCTGGAACGAGCCTGGAACGAACGTTGGTTCCTCGTGCGATGATCGGTGCGCGTGAGGAGGTCATGACTATGTCCTACACCCGCACCAAGACGCTGAAGGACGGATCGGTCCGCCACTACGCGGTCTACCTCGGCGCCGACGGCCGCTACCACGAGGAAGGCGGTTACAAGACCGAGAAGCAAGCCGCCAAGGTCGCCGCGCAGCGCGAGCTCGAAGCGGCCCGCGGCGACTGGGCCTCCCCCATGGCCGGGCGGACCACGTTCGCCGACTACGTGACAACCTACTACTGGCCCACCACCGAGCACCTAGAAGTCTCGACCCGCACGGCCTACCGGTCCTACCTGGACAAGCACTTCATCCCGCGGTTCGGGAAGCTGCCGATGCGGCGGATCAACCCGTCGATGATCCAGGCCTGGGTCAACGACGCGACCCGCGACGGCCTGTCCGCCCGGTCAGCGGTGAAGTACCACGCGCTGCTGCACAAGATCTTCGCCCGCGCGGTTGTCGACCGAGTGATCCCAGTCAACCCGGCATCGCACACGGCGCTGCCGAAGGTCGTGGCCACGCCGAAGCAGATCATCACCGCCGACCAGTTCGAGGCCATCCTCGCCAAACTCCCCGCGCTCTACCGGATGATGGTGCTGCTCGCCATCGAGACCGGGCTGCGATGGGGCGAGCTGATCGCGCTGCGCCCCTGCGACATCAACCTCAAGACGCACACGGTCATTGTTCGGCGCACGATCGTCGAAGTCGCGAAAAAGCACTCGCCAACCGGCGAGCGGTGCTTCGTCAAGGACTACCCCAAAGACGACGAACAACGGCGGGTTCAGATAGACGCGTCCACCTGCCAGC
>NZ_DASUHS010000013.1:0-2962 GCF_036273375.1 Mycobacterium sp.
GGGCGGAATCTTCAGGTGTAGGGGATCGCCGTGGTTGTCCGGTGGCCGCGCGCGGGTTAAAGATCACCCGGCTGAGCGGCACGCACCCGTGGCACACCGACGGGGATCAGGCACCGCATCAAGGTCCAGGTCCACACCCGTGGAATCCCTTGTCTGCGGCAGGAACATGGTCAGCGTGCTCAGGTTGTGCCGAGTTGCGCAGCCTCGCGGGCCAGCGTCTCGATCTGGCCCCAGTCGCCCGCGGCCACGGCGTCCTTCGGGGTGATCCACGAGCCGCCGACGCAGGCGACGTTGGGTAGGGCGAGAAAGTCCGGGGCAGCGGACAGGTCGATGCCCCCGGTGGGACAAAAGCGGAAGTCGGGGATGGGTCCCGCGAGCGCCTTGAGGTAAGCGATCCCGCCGGCGGGTTTGGCCGGGAAGAACTTGCCGTGTCGCAATCCACGCTCCATGAACACCATGACCTCCGACGCGGTCGCTGCATCCGGTAAGGGCGCGGCGCCGCTGTCGAGCATGGCGTCGAGCACGCCGGGTGTGGAACCGGGGCTGACCAGGAACGCGGCGCCGGCCTCGACGGACGCCGCAACGTCGGCCTGGGTCAGTATCGTGCCGGCGCCGACGACCGCGTCCGGCACCTCGGCCACGATGCGTTTGATCGACGCGAGGGCGCACTTGGTGCGCAGCGTGACCTCGAGGACCGTTAGGCCGCCCGCGACCAGGGCCCGCGCCAGCGGCACCGCGACGGCCTCCTCGTCAATGACGATGACGGGGATCACCGGGGCGCGGTTGAGCAGATCGCCGATGGCATGGCTCGATGCGGTCATTGGCCTAACCTTCAGCTGAAGTGGGCACGGAAACCGGCGGTTGCCGGTCCGGGGATGATGCGGCGGGCAGCCCGAAAACCGCTGCGCCGGCGTCGGCGTCGCCCACCGCGTGGCGGAAGACGTTGAACAGTTCCCGGCCGGTGCCCACCCAGTCGTCGTCGCTGGCCGGCGCGCCCGACCCCGCACGGGTGAGCAACTCGGCGTCCGACAGCTCGACATGAAGTGTGCCGGCCTCGCTGTCGAGGCGGATCACATCGCCGTCGCGCACCCGGGTCAGGGGACCGCCAACGGCGCACTCGGGAGTGAGGTGGATCGCCGCGGGGATCTTGCCGGAGGCACCCGACATTCGGCCGTCGGTGACCAGCGCGACGCGGTGCCCGCGGTCCTGCAACACGCCCAGCAGCGGCGTGAGCTTGTGCAACTCGGGCATGCCATTGGCCCGCGGACCCTGGTATCGCACGACGACAACGACGTCGCGGTCCAATTCGCCGCTGGCGAACGCCTGCACGACGTGCGCCTGGTCATCGAACACCCGGGCCGGCGCCGTGACCATCCGATGCGACGGCGCGACCGCCGACACCTTGATCACCGCGCGGCCGAGGTTGCCTCGCAGCACGCACAGCCCGCCGTCGGCGGTGAAGGGGTCGGTGATCGGGCGCAGCACCTGCGGGTCGAGGCTTTCGGCCGGTCCGGGTCGCCAAACCAGTGAACCGTCCGCCCCCAGGAAGGGCTCCTGTCGGTAGCGGTTCAGACCGGCGCCGGCCACGGTGCGCACGTCGCCGTGCAGCAGCCCACCGTCCAGCAGCTGACCGATGACGAACGCCATCCCGCCGGCCGCCTGAAAGTGGTTCACGTCGGCGTTGCCGTTCGGGTATACGCGGGCCAGCAGCGGAACCACTTCGGATAGATCCGAGAAGTCGTCCCAGGTGAGGTGGATCCCGGCGGCCGCGGCCACCGCGACGAGATGCAGGGTGTGATTGGTCGATCCGCCCGTCGCGTGCAACCCGACGACGGCGTTGACTACCGCCTTCTCGTCGACGATCTGACCCATCGGGGTATACGCGGGCCCGGTCGCGGTCAGCTCGGTGACCCGCCGGGCCGCTGTCGCAGTCAGCGCCGCGCGCAGCGGCGTACCCGGGTTCACAAAGCTCGCGCCTGGCAGATGCAGACCCATGATCTCGACGATCATTTGGTTGGAGTTGGCCGTGCCGTAGAACGTGCAGGTGCCCGGGCCGTGGTAGGAGGCAGACTCCGCGGCCAGCAGCTCCGCGCGGCCCACCTTGTCCTCGGCGTAGAGCTGGCGGACCCGGCTCTTCTCGCTATTGGGCAGTCCCGAGGTCATCGGACCGCCCGGGACCAGGACGATCGGCAGGTGACCGAACGCCAGACCACCGATGAGCAGGCCCGGCACGATCTTGTCGCAGATACCGAGCAACAGCGCGCCGTCGAACATCTCGTGCGACAGTGCCACCGCGGTCGCCATCGCGATCACGTCCCGGCTGAACAGTGATAGCTCCATCCCGGCATGCCCTTGCGTGACCCCGTCACACATGGCCGGCACCCCACCGGCGAACTGCGCCACCGCCCCGGCTGCGGCCACCGCCTCCTTGATCGCGCGTGGGAACGTTTCGTAGGGCTGGTGCGCCGAGAGCATGTCGTTATAGGACGACACAATCGCGACGTTGGCCTTGACGTCGCCGCGCAGGTCGGCCTTGGCGCTAGATTCGCAGGCCGCGAACCCATGGGCCAGGTTCGCGCAGCCCAGGTCCAGCCGGGCTGGCCGGCGGCGGGCGGCCCGGCCGATACGTTCGAGATACCGTCGCCGCGTCTCGGCGCTGCGCACCCGGATCCGCTCGGTGACGTCGCGGACAACGGGATGCAATACGGGCGTGGTCAACCGTTACCTCCCTGGGCCGCCGCGATACCGGGCCGGCACGGCGGTCGTGACGCCCGCGGAACACGTTCACTGCCGCGCACGAAGCGAGCAGCAGGCTCGCGATACAGCTGCGCGCCACGGCGCCAGCGAGAACACGATACGCCCACCTGGGTGTCACGACGCCGTTCTAACAACGTCGGGTTCGGCAGTCGCCCCGCAATCCTGGGTCCGCCGGCCACGAAGACCCTCGTCCCCGGTGAAATCG
>NZ_DASUHS010000014.1:0-16565 GCF_036273375.1 Mycobacterium sp.
TGATCTCACCGGAAGATTCGTAGCGCTGGTAGTCGGCGGTCAACTCCGACAATGGTCTTGGGGGCCCTGGGGCCCCTTGTTGCTCACCGAGGGCGGCCAGCACGTACAGCGCCGCGAGCATCCCGGAGTCGGCGCCCCAGAAGTCCCGGAAATAGTAGTGAGCGGAATGTTCGCCGCCGAAGATCGCGCCGGTGTCGGCCATCAGCGCCTTGATATAGGAGTGCCCCACCCGGGACCGCAGCGGTGTGCCGCCGCGCTCGGCGACAAGTTCGGGCACCGCGCGCGAGGTGATCACGTTGTGGATGATCGTCGCGCCGATCTCCCGGCTCAACTCGCGGGCGGCCACCAGGCTGGTCACCGTCGACGGCGACACTGGGTTGCCGCGTTCGTCGACCACGAAGCAGCGATCGGCGTCGCCGTCGAAGGCCAGCCCGATGTCGGCACCGGTCTCGCGCACGAAAGCCCGCAGGTCTGCCAGGTTGGCGGGTTCGAGCGGGTTGGCCTCGTGATTGGGAAACGAGCCGTCGAGCTCGAAGTACAAGGGCTCCAACGTGATCGAGCCGATCGGGCCGAGCACGGCGGGCGTCGTCAGACCGGCCATGCCGTTGCCGGCGTCCACCGCCACCCGCAGCGGCCGTAGCCTGGAGGTGTCAACCAGCGACCGCAGGAACTGTCCGTAGTCGGCCAGCACGTCGCGATCGCTCACCTTTCCGGGTTCCCCGTCGTAGGCGTCGACGCCGGCAATCACGTCATCGGCGACGAGGCGTAGCCCGGTCTCGGCGCCGACCGGTTTGGCCCCCGCCCGGCACAGCTTGATGCCGTTGTAGGCCGCGGGATTGTGGCTCGCGGTGAACATGGCGCCGGGGCAGTCCAGCAGTCCGGAGGCGAAGTACAGCTGGTCGGTGGACGCCAAGCCGATCCGCACCACGTCCAGCCCCTGGCTGGTCACCCCGGCGGCGAACGCGGCGGCCAGTGTGGGCGAACTGTCCCGCATGTCGTGGCCAATCACGGCCTGGCGGGCACCCTCGCCGCGCATGAGTCTGGCGAAGGCTGCGCCGAGCTCGGTGACCAGCGGCTGGTCGAGCTCTTCGCCGACCAGCCCACGCACGTCGTAAGCCTTGACGACACGGTGGACAGTCGCGGCGGGCCGAGACATGCGGGACTCCTGACGACGTGAACTCTTGGCCGTCAGCCTATCGGGCCACGGAGAACTGGAGCCGCCGCGGTGCGTGAGGATTTCGCGTCCGGCCGGTCAAGGCGCGGCACCCGTGGCGATCGCAAGGGCGGCGGAGCCGGACGCAGCGGGTCGCCACCATTCGGCACCCGTGGCGATCGCAAGGGCGGCGGAGCCGGGCGCAGGGGGTCGCCACCATTCGGCACTAGTCGCTGGGATCGGGCAACACGCGCAGATGTCCGCGGCGCCGTCCGGCGCGGTGTTCGGGTGGTGCGAGCAGGCTGCTACTGGGCGCGGTGGCTTGGGATCCGCCGTGATGGATGTGCGCGTCGGCGAAGCCGTTGACCGGCGTCGCTGCGCCGGCGTACGGCACGCCGCGATCGCCGCCCTCGCGCACCGCGTCGGCCAGGGCGACCAGGTCGTCCTCGTCGGGATGGGTGGGCAGAGGGCCGGCATGGCGCACCAGCTCCCACCCGCGGGGCGCGGTGATCCGGCCGGCATGGTTGACGCACAAATCCCAGGAATGCGGTTCCCGCGCCGTCGCCAACGGACCGACGACTGCCGTCGAATCCGAATAGACGAACGTCAGGGTCGCCACGGCGTAGTGCGGGCACCCGGGCCGGCAACAGCGACGGGGAACGTTCACGATCGAAAGGCTATCGTGCGCAAACGCCGCCGAAGCGCCGGACACGCGCAACTCCTAGACCCTCGATGTGCAACCGTTACCATCGGCGCGTGGGTGATTCGCGCAGCTCCCCGCGAAAAGGTCGGTTTCCTGACGGATCGGCTCCGCGCCGAACCGGGACCCAGCGACTCTTCCGCAGGGGCCGCGATATGCGCGGCCCCTTGTTGCCGCCGACCGTGCCGGGGTGGCGCAGCCGCGCCGAGCGGTTCGACATGGCGGTGCTGGAGGCCTACGAACCCATCGAGCGGAGCTGGCGGGACCGGCTGGCCGAACTCGACGTGGCCGTGGACGAGATTCCGCGCATCTCGGCCAAGGATCCCGAGAGTGTGCAGTGGCCACCCGAGGTGATCGCCGATGGGCCTATCCCGCTGGCGCGGTTGATCCCGGCCGGCGTCGACATCCGCGGCAACTCCACGCGGGCGCGAATTGTGTTGTTCCGCAAGCCAATCGAGCGACGGGCCAAGGACACCGTCGAGCTCGGCGACCTGCTACACGAAATCCTGGTGGCCCAGGTCGCGATCTACCTCGACGTCGAGCCGTCTGTCATCGATCCGACGATCGACGACGAATAGCTTCACCTTGCGCATCGAGCGTCGAACGCTCAGCGCGCGTTGCGATCAGCGTGCGTCAGATTATGCCGCGCTTGAGGCGGCGGCGCTCGCGTTCGGACAAACCGCCCCAGATACCAAAGCGCTCGTCGTGCTCGAGGGCGTACTCGAGGCACTCATGACGCACCTCGCAACCCAGGCAGATCTTCTTCGCCTCGCGGGTGGAGCCACCCTTTTCCGGGAAGAAGGCCTCGGGGTCGGTCTGGGCGCACAGCGCCCGGTCCTGCCATTGGTCGGCGGCCGGCTCCGGCATGGGCTCGGGCTCGAATCCGATTGGCGCATCGGGAACCACGGTCAAATGCGGCCGAGCGGGGCGGTCCAGTGCCGGGTCGATGTCGGTGTGCGGCGTGCTCGCCATGGCGCTTCGAAAAGTGTCGTAAGACATACGGTCGTCCGCCTCCTCAGCTTGATTTGAGAGAGTGTGATTGGTTTCCCACTGTTCTGATGTACAGACAATTCGAACAAGTGATCGAATCTCGGTCTGCGACACCGGAGTCGGCCGGCCAACCGGGAAATGACACTGTTGTGATTAGACACGGGTTGACCTGCCGGGTCAAGCACTTCGGCGCATTTCCATACCATCTCGTGATCGAATTTCGGCGTTTCTGTTGTTTTGGGCCTTCGGCGTGTCGATCACACGGCCCTCAACTTTCCCAGAAGTTGCCCACAATCGGTGGGGAACCGCAACTTTGAGGCACCCCCGGAGGGCCCGCCACGGCGCTGCCGCCGGGCAGTACTGTCGTGCAATGTGAAGGTCACCGTTCTGGTCGGTGGGGTTGGCGGCGCCCGCTTCCTGCTGGGGGTTCAACAGCTGTTCGGGCTCGGTCAATTTCAAACGCAACGGCACCCGGACACGGAAGCCAGCAGTCACGAGCTGACGGCGATCGTCAACATTGGCGATGACGCCTGGATCCACGGACTGCGAATCTGTCCCGATTTGGACACCTGCATGTATACCTTAGGTGGAGGTGTAGATCCGGAGCGAGGGTGGGGGCACCGCGACGAAACCTGGCACGCCAAAGAGGAATTGGCGCGCTACGGGGTGCAGCCTGACTGGTTCGGACTCGGTGACCGTGACCTGGGCACCCACCTGGTGCGCACCCAAATGCTCAACGCCGGCTATCCCCTGTCGCAGATCACCACCGCGCTGTGCGACCGCTGGCAACCCGGCGCGCGGCTGCTGCCCGCCAGCGACGACCGGTGCGAGACACACGTGGTGATAACCGATCCCGACGACGGCAGCCGGCGGGCCGTTCACTTCCAGGAGTGGTGGGTGCGCTACCGCGCCCAGGTGCCCACGCACAGCTTCGCCTTCGTCGGCGCCGAAAAAGCGGCCGCCACAATTGATGCCACGACGGCCATCGCGGACGCCGACGTCATCCTCCTTGCGCCCTCGAACCCGGTGGTGAGCGTCGGCGCCATCCTGGCCGTCCCCGGCATTCGCGGCGCGCTGCGCGCCGCGCGCGCCCCGATCGTCGGCTACTCGCCGATCATCGGTGGAAAGCCATTGCGCGGCATGGCCGATGCCTGCCTGTCGGTGATAGGGGTCGAGTCGACGGCCGAGGCGGTCGCCCGGCACTACGGCGCGCGCCGAGACACCGGCATCTTGGACGGCTGGCTGGTGAGCGAAGACGACGGGACCGGTTTCGAAGCCGACATCGACGGCGTCGCGGTGCGCTCGGTGCCGCTGGTGATGACCGACCCGAAGGCGACGGCCGAGATGGTCAGGGCCGGGCTGGACCTGGCGGGGATGACCTCATGAACTCTTCGCCCGGCGAGCATGGCACCGCCGCCGCCATCGAAATCCTGCCCGTCGCCGGGCTGCCCGAATTCCGGCCCGGCGACGATCTGGGCGCGGCCGTCGCCGCGGCCGCCCCGTGGCTGCGTGACAGCGACGTCGTCGTGGTCACCAGCAAGGCGGTGTCCAAATGCGAGGGCCGGCTGGTGCCGGCGCCGCAGGATCCCGAGGAGCGCGACCAACTGAGGCGCAAGCTGGTCGACGACGAAGCCGTCCGGGTGCTGGCCCGCAAGGGCCGAACCCTGATCACCGAGAACCGGATCGGCCTGGTGCAGGCCGCCGCGGGCGTGGACGGATCCAACGTCGGGCGCGACGAACTGGCGCTGCTGCCGGTCGACCCCGACGGCAGCGCCGCGGCGCTGCGGGCCGCGCTGCGCGAGCGGCTCGGTGTCGAGGTCGCCGTGGTCGTCACCGACACGATGGGCCGCGCGTGGCGCAACGGCCAGACCGACGCGGCCGTGGGCGCGGCGGGTCTGGCTGTGCTGCATGGCTATTCGGGGGCCGTCGATCAGCACGGCAACGAGCTACTGGTCACCGAGGTGGCGGTGGCCGACGAGATCGCCGCGGCCGCCGATCTGGTCAAGGGCAAACTGACCGGGATGCCGGTGGCGGTGGTGCGCGGCATGTCCGTGACCGACGACGGCTCGACGGCGCAGCGGTTGTTGCGGCCGGGCGCCGAAGACCTGTTCTGGCTCGGCACCGCCGAGGCCCTCGAGACGGGCCGCCGCGAGGCGCAGCTGCTACGTCGATCGGTGCGCCGGTTCAGCGCCGAGCCGGTGCCGGCAAATCTGTTGGAAGCCGCCGTCGCCGAAGCGCTGACCGCGCCGGCTCCGCACCACACCCGCCCGGTGCGGTTCGTCTGGCTAAAGACGCCGGCCACCCGCACCCGGCTACTGGACCGCATGAAGGGCAAGTGGCGCACCGACCTCGCCGGTGACGGCCGGCCCGCCGACTCGATCGACCGCCGGGTGGCGCGCGGCCAGATCCTCTACGACGCCCCAGAAGTCGTCATCCCGATCCTGGTGCCCGACGGCGCCCACTTCTATCCCGACGCCGCCCGCACCGACGCCGAGCACACCATGTTCACCGTGGCGGTCGGCGCGGCCGTGCAGGCCCTGCTGGTCGCGCTGGCGGTGCGCGGGCTGGGCAGCTGCTGGATCGGCTCTACGATCTTCGCCGCCGACCTGGTGCGCGCCGAGCTCGGGCTTCCCGCGGATTGGGAGCCGTTGGGCGCCATCGCCATCGGCTATGCCGCCCAACCGGCCGAGCCGCGCGATCCGCCAGACCCCGGTGATCTGCTGGTTCGCAAGTAATACTGAGCCCATGAAATTCGCCGGCAAGGCGGCGGCCTCGGCCGACAAGGTCCGCGGCGGCTACTACACCCCCGCGCCCGTGGCCCGCTTCCTGGCCGGCTGGGTCCGCGCGGCGGGACCGAAGATCGTCGAGCCCTCCTGCGGCGACGGCGCGATCCTGCGCGAGCTGGCCGGGCTCAGCGACCAGGTCCAGGGCGTCGAGCTGATCGCCGACGAGGCGGCCAAGTCCCGCCGGTTCGCTCCCGTCGACGCCGAGAGCCTGTTCGCCTGGCTCGCCACCGCCGAGGCCGGCGGCTGGGACGGGGTCGCCGGCAACCCGCCCTACATTCGGTTCGGCAACTGGCCGTCGCGGCAGCGCGATCCGGCGCTGGCCCTGATGCGGCGCGCAGGTCTGCGTCCCAGCCGGCTGACCAACGCCTGGGTTCCGTTCGTGGTGGCGAGCACCATGCTGGTGCGCGACGGCGGACGGGTGGGACTGGTGCTTCCGGCCGAGCTGCTCCAGGTCACCTACGCCGCACAGTTGCGCGACTTTCTGCTGACCCGCTTCCGCGACATCACCCTGGTGACCTTCGAGCGCCTGGTGTTCGACGGCATCCTGCAGGAGGTCGTGTTGTTCTGCGGTGTCGCCGGCACCGGTCCGGCCCGCATCCGCACCGTCCACCTCGAGGACGCCGACGCCCTGGCCGGCGCCGACCTGGATGTGCGATCGGCACCCGCGCTGCTGCACGAGAACGAGAAGTGGACCAAGTACTTTCTGGACCCAGCCGCGATCCGGCTGCTGCGTGAGCTCAAAGGTTCGGGCACCCTGACCCGGCTCGGATCGGTCGCCGAGGTCGACGTCGGCATTGTGACCGGGCGCAACGCCTTCTTCACCCTCACCGACGCCCAGGCCGGCGAGCTGGGATTGCGGTCGCACTGCGTCCCGCTCGTCTCGCGCAGTGCCCAGCTGTCCGGGCTGATCTACGACACCGATTGCCGGGCAAGCGATCTCGCCGCCGGTCAGCGCAGCTGGCTGCTCAACGCCCCGCGCGAACCCGCCGACCCCGCGTTGAGAGCCCACATCCGCGCGGGTGAAGCCGCCGGGGTGCACCGCGGCTACAAGTGCTCGATCCGCAAGCCGTGGTGGGCCACCCCGTCGTTGTGGGCGCCCGACCTGTTCCTGCTGCGCCAGATCCACCGGGCGCCGCGGCTGACCGTCAACGCCGCCGCGGCCACGAGCACCGACACCGTGCACCGGGTGCGCCTTAACGCCGACATCGAGCCGTCCGCGCTCGCCGCGGTGTTCCATAACAGCGTCACGTTCGCCTTCGCCGAGATCATGGGCCGCAGTTACGGCGGGGGCGTTCTAGAGCTGGAGCCCCGCGAAGCCGAACAGCTGCCCATTCCCCCACCGGCGTACGCCGATGCCGAACTCGCCTGCGATGTGGACCTGCTGTTGAAGGCCAACGAGGTCGAGAAGGCGCTCGACGTCGTCGACCGCCGCGTGCTGATCGACGGCCTGGGACTGCCGGCCGGGGCGGTGGCGGACTGCCGTGCGGCGTGGGCGTCGTTGCGGGATCGGCGGAAACGGCGGGGGTCACGATGAGCCTTCGGGAGTCGGCGATCGCGATGCTGTCGAATTGGGAGCCACCCGACCCGGCCCAGGATTCGTTGCGCCACGCCGTGTTGGCGTTCGTGCACGCCCGCAGCGATGCGTGCCGGCGCGAGTGCGTGCCCGGCCACGTGACCGCGTCGGCGCTGGTGTTCGACCACGCCGGCGGCCAGGTGCTGCTGACCCTGCATCCCCGCGTAGGCCGGTGGGTGCAATTGGGCGGCCATTGCGACGATGACGACACCGACGTCCTCGCCGCGGCGCTGCGCGAGGCCACCGAGGAGTCCGGGATCGACGGGCTACGCATCGAACCCCGACTGGCCGCGGTGCACGTGCACCCGGTGACCTGCTCACTGGGCGTGCCGACCCGCCATCTGGATCTACAGTTCGTCGCGCACGCGCCGGCCGGCGCGCAGATCGCGATCAGCGACGAGTCGGAGGACTTGCGGTGGTGGCCCGCCGACGCGCTGCCGGCCGGGACGGATTACGCGTTGGCCTATCTGGTCGCCCAGACGATGCGAACCCGTTAGCCGCCGAGTGTGAAGCTAGCTGCATGTTCGTCCTCGAGCGTGCGGCCAGCTTCACACTCGGCGCAAAGGGGCTCGGCCTAAGCGCGCCTTAGACGTCGGACGAGTAGCGGATCCCGCCGTCGGGAATCGACACACCGGGCCACACCCGGGCGCCGCGCAACAACTCGCAGCGCGCCCCGATGTCGGCGCCGTCGCCGATCACGCCGTCGCGGATCAAAGCCCGCGGGCCGATGCGCGCGCCGAAGCCGATGATCGACCGCTCGATCACGCTGCCGGCCTCGACCTTGACGCCGTCGAAGATCACCGCGCCGTCCAGCCGGACGCCGGGGCCGATCTCGGCGCCCCGCCCGACGACCGTGCCGCCGACCAGCACCGCGCCCGGCGACACCGCCGCACCGTCGTGCACCAACTGCTCGCCGCGGTGGCCGTGCAGCGCGGGCGACGGGGCGATGCCGCGCACCAGATCCGCTGAGCCACGGACGAAGTCCTCCGGGGTGCCCATGTCCCGCCAGTAGCTGGCGTCGACGTAGCCGCACACCTTGACGTCGGGATCGGAGAGCAGCGCGGGGAACACCTCACGTTCCACCGAGACCTCCCGGCCGCGCGGAATCCGGTCGATCATCTGGCGCGAGAAGACGTAGCAACCGGCGTTGATCTGGTCGGTCGGCGGGTCCTGGGTCTTCTCCAGGAAGCCGGTGACGCGACCCTCCTCGGTGGTCACGCAGCCGAACGCCCGCGGGTCGCCCACCCGGACCAGGTGCAGCGTGACGTCGGATTCCTGCGCCGAGTGGAAGTCGAGCATCTGGCCCAGGTCGGCTCCGGAAAGCACGTCGCCGTTGAACACCATCGCGGTGTCATGCCGCAGATGGCCGGCGACGTTGGCGATGCCGCCGCCGGTGCCCAGGGGCCGCTCCTCGGTGACGTACTTGATCTGCAAACCCAGCTTCGAGCCGTCACCCAACTCGGCCTCGAACACCGCGGCCTGATACGACGTGCTCAGGATGACATGGTCGATGCCGGCCGCGGCGACCCGCGACAGCAGATGCGTGAGGAACGGCAGCCCCGCGGTGGGCAGCATCGGCTTGGGCGCCGACAGCGTCAGCGGCCGCAGCCGGGTGCCCTTGCCGCCGACCAGGATCACCACATCGACTTCTGGAGTTGCCACCTCAGTGTCGCCCTTCTAGGAGTTTCCGCCGTCCGGACGCGCGCAGCGCACTGCGCACCATCAGGCGCGAACGCACCCGTAGCGAGGCGCGCAGCGTCCAGCGCAGCGGAGCGCGCAACCAACCGGAATGCCGGTCGGCGAGAAACATATACGTGCTCTTGTGGTGCGCGGCCAGGTGGCTGGCCGGGTCCGAGCCGGTGGAATGGCCCTTGTGATGCAGCACCTCCGCCGACGGCACGTAGACGGACAGCCAGCCGGCCTTGCCGAGGCGATCGCCCAGGTCGACGTCCTCCATATACATGAAGTAGCGCTCGTCGAACCCGCCGATCTGGCCGAACGCCGAACGCCGCACCAGCAGGCACGACCCCGACAGCCAGCCCACCGGCCGCTCGCTGGGCTCCAGCCGCTCCTGGCGGTACGCCGCCGACCACGGGTTGCTCTTCCAGAACGGTCCGACGACCGCGTGCATGCCGCCGCGGATCAGGCTGGGCAGGTGCCGCGCCGATGGATACACCGACCCGTCGGGATCGCGGACCAGCGGGCCCAGCGCGCCGGCCCGCGACCAGCGCGACGCGGCGTCCAGCAGCTCGTCGATGCTGCCCGGGCCCCACTGCACGTCCGGGTTGGCGACGATCACCCAGTCATCGTCGGGGTCCAGTTGTGCGACCGCGCGATTCACCGCGGTTCCGTAGCCGAGGTTGGCTCCGGTGTGGAACAGCCGCACGTTGGGATAGCGGTCGACCGCCTCCTCCGGAGTGCCATCGGTGGAGCCGTTGTCGGCCAGCAGCACGCACACCTCTCGCTCCGTGGCCAGCGACAGCGAGGCCAGGAAGCGCTCCAGGTGCGGACCCGGCGAGTAGGTCACCGTCACGACCGGCAGGACGTCAGTCACGCGTAGAGGGTAACGGTCGATCGGCTTCGGCATCGCTATCGGCGGCGGCCAGCGCCGCGGCAAGCGCAGGGCGCCAAGGCCGCAAAGGCCGCATCCCCGCCGCGATGGACTGGCCGCTCGACAACGCGGAGTAGACCGGCCGGGGTGCGGGGCGGGGAAAGTGATCGGTGGTGACGGGGCGCACCCGCTCCGGGTCGGCGCCGCACTCCTCGAAGACGGCGCGGGCCTGATCGAACCGCGAGCAGGCACCCTCGTTGGCGGCGTGCAGGATCGGACCGGGCGTGCGATCGTCGACGATCTGCAGCAGCGCGGCGGCCAGGTCGCCGACGTAGGTCGGGGACCCGGTCTGGTCGTCGACCACGTCGACCGGACCGTCCCCTGCGGCCAGCCGGCGCATGACGGCGACGAAGTCCTTGCCCGTGCCGCCGGTGTAGACCCAGGCGGTGCGGACGACTATGCCTTGCGAGGGCTCCGGCAGCGCGGCGAGCACGGCCCGCTCCCCCGCGACCTTGCTGCGCGCATACACACTCTGCGGCGCGGTTTGATCGGTGGGCTCGTACGGCCGCGGCACCGCGCCGCCGAAATCCCCGTTGAACACGTAGTCGGTGGAGACGTGGACCAGTTGCGCGCCGGCCTGCGCGCAGGCGCGGGCGATGTGCCCGGGTCCGGCTTCGTTGACCGCGAATGCGCCCGCCTCGTCGGTTTCCGCGCCGTCGACGTCGGTATAGGCCGCGCAGTTGATCACCACGTCCCCGCGCCGCACGATCCGCTCGGCCGCCGTGGGATCGGTGATGTCCCACTGTGACGACGTCAGCGCCAGCGCGTCACGGCCCTGACTCGCCGTCAGCGAGGTCAAATAGCCGCCCAACTGCCCACCGGCACCGGCGATCACGATCCTGCCTGACATGGTTCGAGTCTGGCATGGCCCGGAAAGGTGGAACGACGGCCGGGGCGCGCGGGGGCTGGCTACCGGTGAAGCCCCTGTGTCGCAAGTAATGTAGTGGGATGCCTGTGCAACGTGTGGTTCGTGTGATTGCCACCGCGCTGACGCTCGCGGTCGTCCTCGGCACCGGGATCGCGTGGAGCAATGTCCGGTCCTTCGAAGACGGCATCTTCCACATGTCCGCGCCCTCGCTGGGCAAGGGCGGCGACGACGGCGCGATCGACATCCTGCTGGTCGGCATGGACAGCCGCACCGACGCCCACGGCAACCCCTTGTCGCAAGAGGAACTGGACGCGCTGAAGGCCGGCGACGAGGAAGCCACCAACACCGACACGATCATCCTGATCCGCATCCCCAACAACGGGAAGTCGGCCACCGCGATCTCGATCCCGCGCGACTCCTACGTGGCCGCCCCGGGCCTGGGTAAGACCAAGATCAACGGCGTCTACGGCCAGACCCGGGAGGCCAAGCGCGCCGTTTTGGTCAAGGCCGGCGCCTCCGCTACCGAGGCGGCGGCGCAGGGCACCGAGGCGGGCCGCGAGGCGCTGATCAAGACCGTCGCCGACCTGACCGGCGTCACCGTCGACCACTACGCCGAAATCGGCCTGCTCGGCTTTTCACTGATCACCGACGCCCTCGGCGGCGTCGACGTCTGCCTCAAGGAGCCGGTGTTCGAACCACTTTCGGGTGCCGACTTCCCGGCCGGCCCGCAACGACTCAACGGTCCCGAGGCGCTCAGCTTCGTGCGTCAGCGCCACGAGCTGCCGCGCGGCGACCTGGACCGGGTGGTGCGCCAGCAGGTGGTGATGGCCTCGCTGGCCCACCGGGTCATCTCCGGCCAGACGCTGTCCAGCCCCACCACGGTCAGGCGGCTGGAGGCCGCCGTCCAACGCTCAGTGGTGATCTCCGCCGGTTGGGACGTCATGGATTTCGTGCAGCAGATGCAGAAGCTGGCCGGCGGTAACGTCGCCTTCGCCACCATTCCGGTGCTCGACGGCGCCGGCTGGAGCGACGACGGCATGCAGAGCGTGGTGCGGCTGGACGCGCATCAGGTCGCCGACTGGGTGGGCGGCCTGCTGCACGATCAGGAACAGGGCAAGACCGAGGAGATCGCGTACACCCCCGCGAAGACCACCGCCAGCGTCGTCAACGACACCGACATCAACGGGCTGGCGTCGGCCGTATCAGACGTGTTGAGCGCCAAGGGCTTTGCCGCGGGTACGGTGGGCAACAACGATGGTGGACACGTCAAGGCCAGCCAGGTGCGCGCAGCTAAGAGCGACGACCTGGGGGCCAAGGAGGTCTCCAAGGAATTGGGCGGGCTGCCGGTGATCACCGACACCTCGCTGGCGCCGGGTGCGGTCCGGGTGGTGCTGGCCAACGACTACAGCGGTCCGGGCTCGGGCCTGTCCGGCAGCGAGACGATCATGCCCGCGCGGGTGTCGACCGCCGGCGCGGTGTCGGCCGACCCCAGGGTTCCCGCGCCGTCGCCGATCCTGACCGCCGGCTCCGACAAGCCCGAGTGCATAAACTAACGACCCGTGCATCAACTGATCACGTTGAGCGGGGCCATCCTCGATCCGATGCTGCGGGCCGATCCGGTCGGTCCGCGCATCACCTACTACGACGACGCCACCGGCGAGCGCATCGAACTGTCCGGTGTGACGCTGGCCAACTGGGCCGCCAAGACCGGCAACCTGTTGCGCGACGAGCTGGGCGCCGGACCGGCCAGCCGGGTGGCGATCCTGTTGCCCGCGCACTGGCAGACGGCGGCGGTGCTGTTCGGGGTGTGGTGGATCGGTGCCGAGGCGGTGCTGACCGGCCCGTCGGACATAGCGCTGTGCACGGCCGCGCGGCTCGACGAAGCCGACGACGCGGTCGCGGGCGGTGAGGTGGCGGTGCTGTCGCTGGATCCGTTCGGCCGCCCGGTGCCCGACCTGCCGATCGGCGTGACGGACTACGCCACCGCGGTGCGGGTGCACGGCGATCAGATCGTTCCCGAACCGCGCCCGGGCCCGGCGCTGGGCGGACGATCAGTCGACCAGGTAGTAGCCGATTGTCAAAGCTCCGCCGCGACAAGGGGTTTGACGTCGAGCGATCGGGTGCTGTCCGGCGCGTCATGGTCTGGGCCCGCGGAACTGGTGGACGGCCTGCTGGCGATCATGGCCGTCGGCGCCTCGCTGGTGCAGGTGGCCAACGCCGACCCGGCCGGGCAAGAGCGCCGAATCGAGACCGAAAAAGTCACCAGGGTGCTGTAAAGCCCTGCGACCCTTGCCCGGGCACGAGTCGCTCCGCAATACATATTGATATCGCTATATTTCGATGTTAACGTCGTGCGAGCATGAGCTGAACGCTGAGACGAGAGAAAGGTTGCGGCAATGGCGGTGTACGGGCTCCTGGCGAAGGCGGCAGGCACGGTGGTCACCGGGTTGGTCGGCGTGACGGCCTACGAGGTGGTGCGCAAAGCCGTGGCCAAGGCGCCTCTGCACGAGACCGCGGTCAAGGGGGCCGAGCTCGGACTGCGTGGCAGCCGCAAGGCCGAGGAAGCCGCCGAGTCGGCGCGCCTCAAGCTCGCCGACGTCATGGCCGAGGCCCGCGAGCGCATCGGCGAGGAGGCGCCCACACCCTCGATCGCCGACACCCACGACCACGAGCACTGATCGGGCGATATGGACCTCGCCTTAGTCCCCGACATCGCAGACGAGGCGCGAACCGAAGACCCTGCGCTGCAAATCATTTCGGATGCTGCCGGACGCATGCGGGTCGCCGTCGAACCGGTGCGCGCGAACTCGCGGCGCGCCGTGGCGGTCGAAGAGGCCGTCGCCAAGTGTGAGGGCGTGCGCGTGGTGCACGCCTACCCGCGCACCGGATCGGTCGTCGTCTGGTATTCGCCACGGCGCTGCGACCGCACCGCGGTGCTCGCCGCCATCGGTGAGGCGTTGCACGTCGCCGCCGAGCTGATCCCGATCCGCGCGCCGCATTCCTCGGAAATCCGCAACGCCGACGTCCTGCGCATGGTCATCGGCGGCGCCGCGCTGGCCCTGCTCGGGGTGCGCCGCTACGTCTTCGCGCGGCCGCCGCTGCTGGGACCCAGCGGCCGGCTGTTCGCCACCGGCGTCACCGTATTCACCGGCTATCCCTTCCTGCGCGGCGCGCTGCGCTCGTTGCGCTCCGGCAAGGCCGGCACCGACGCGCTGGTCTCGGCGGCGACCGTGGCGAGCCTGGTGCTGCGCGAGAACGTCGTCGCGCTCACCGTGCTGTGGTTGCTCAATATCGGTGAGTACCTTCAGGATCTGACCTTGCGCCGGACCCGGCGCGCCATCTCCGAACTGCTGCGCGGCAGCCAGGACACGGCCTGGATCCGGCTGACGCACCCTTCTGGGGCCCTCGAGCCTGGCACCGAGGTTCAGGTGCCGATCGACACCGTGCAGATCGGCGACGAGGTGGTGGTCCACGACCATGTCGCCATCCCGGTCGACGGCGAGGTGGTCGACGGCGAGGCGATCGTCAACCAGTCCGCGATCACCGGGGAGAATCTGCCGGTCAGCGTGGTGGTCGGCGCGCACGTGCACGCCGGTTCGGTGGTCGTGCGCGGACGACTGGTGGTGCGCGCCCGCGCCGTCGGCAACCAGACCACCATCGGCCGCATCATCACCCGGGTCGAGGAGGCACAGCACGACCGGGCGCCGATCCAGACCGTCGGCGAAAACTTCTCGCGCCGTTTCGTTCCCACCTCGTTCATCGTCTCGGCCATCACGCTGGCGGTCACCGGTGACGTCCGCCGGGCGATGACCATGCTGCTGATCGCCTGCCCGTGCGCGGTGGGCCTGGCCACCCCCACCGCGATCAGCGCGGCGATCGGCAACGGCGCGCGCCGCGGCATCCTGATCAAGGGCGGCTCGCACCTCGAGCAGGCCGGCCGGGTGGACGCGATCGTGTTCGACAAGACCGGCACGCTGACCGTGGGTCGCCCCGTGGTTACCAACATCATTGCGCTGCATAAAGATTGGCAACCCGAGCAGGTGCTGGCGTATGCGGCCAGCTCGGAGATCCACTCCCGGCACCCGTTGGCCGAGGCGGTGATCCGGTCCACCGAGGAACGCCACATCACCATCCCGCCGCACGAGGAGTGCGAGGTTCTGGTGGGCCTGGGCATGCGGACCTGGGCCGACGGCCGGACCCTGCTGCTGGGCAGCCCCGGACTGCTGCGCGCCGAAAAGGTGCGGGTGTCCAAGAAGGCGTCGGAGTGGGTGGACCGGCTGCGCCGCCAGGCCGAGACCCCGCTGCTGCTCGCGGTCGACGGCAAACTGGTGGGATTGATCAGCCTGCGCGACGAGGTGCGCCCCGAGGCCTCGGGCGTTCTGAAGAATTTGCGCGCCAACGGCATTCGCAGGATCGTCATGCTCACCGGCGATCACCCGGACATCGCTGAGGTGGTGGCCGCCGAGCTCGGGATCGACGAGTGGCGCGCCGAGGTGATGCCGGAGGACAAGCTCGCGGCGGTGCGCGACCTTCAGGACGGGGGCTACACCGTCGGCATGGTCGGCGACGGCATCAACGACGCCCCCGCGCTGGCCGCCGCCGACATCGGGATCGCGATGGGGCTGGCCGGAACCGACGTCGCCGTCGAGACCGCCGACGTGGCGCTGGCCAACGACGACCTGCATCGCCTGCTCGACGTGCGCGACCTAGGCGCCCGCGCCGTCGACGTGATCCGGGAGAACTACGGCATGTCCATCGCCGTCAACGCCGCGGGGCTGATCATCGGCGCGGGCGGCGCGCTGTCCCCTGTGCTGGCCGCGATCCTGCACAACGCGTCGTCGGTTGCGGTGGTGGCCAACAGCTCTCGGTTGATTCGCTACCGGTTGGACACCCCGCGCGGCTCGACGAACGGCGAGCGCGCCGGCTGAGGATTCAGTAGCCGCAATCCTCGCCGCGCCAGGCGCGCACGCCCTGCCAGACCGCGGCGCCGGCGATGGCCAGCCCGACGGCCGGGTCGATCCACCACGCGCCGGACCACAGCGCCCACTCGGCGCCGCGGCGCCAGTCGACGTCGTGCGCCGCGATGCTCCTGCACTCTTGCTCGATGCCAACCGAAGTGGTCATCGCCGCGAGGCTAGCCCGCGCCGCGGCGGGCCTTGCCGCCGCAACGCCCGGCCGTAATCGATCTGTGTCGCACCTCGCGCCTGGGCGCCCGGCGCTGGTAGTTATGGTGGCTAACCAGTAGATCGGAAGGGATTTCCTCAATGGCGCGCAGCGACGATGACACCTGGGACCTGGCGACCAGTGTGGGCGCGACCGCCACGATGGTGGCCGCCGGGCGAGCCCGGGCCACCCTGGACGGGCTGATCGACGATCGGTTCGCCGAGCCGCTGGTGCGCGCGGTCGGTGTCGACTTCATGACCCGGTGGGCCGCCGGCGACCTCGCCTCCGCCGATGTCGATGAGCCGGACGCCGCATGGGGCATGCAACGCATGACCGACATCCTGGCCGCCCGCACCCGGTACATCGACGCGTTCTTCGCCGAGGCGGGCGCCGCGGGCATCGGCCAGGTGGTCATCCTGGCCTCCGGCCTGGACGCGCGCGCCTACCGGCTGCCGTGGGCGCCGGGCACCACGGTGTTCGAGATCGACCAGCCGCAGGTTTTGGAGTTCAAGGCCGCCACCATCGCCGGGCTCGACGCCAAGCCCACCGCCGCGGTGCGCAACGTTGCGATCGACCTGCGCCACGACTGGCCGTCGGCGCTGCGACAGGCCGGATTCGACATCGGCCGCCCCGCGGCGTGGGCCGCCGAGGGCCTGCTCGGGTTCCTGCCGGGCGAGGCTCAGGATCGATTGCTGGACAACATCGCCGCGCTCAGCGCCGA
>NZ_DASUHS010000015.1:0-4918 GCF_036273375.1 Mycobacterium sp.
AGGCGAGTTCAGCTGATCGGTGAGCGCCAGCAACAACGTGACCACCGTCGCCGCGACCGCGATTATCCTTATCGGCCGCATTCGTGAACCGACGCGGTCTGACCATCGGCCGGCTGCGATGCGGGCCAGCGCGGCGACCACCTGCGAGGCGGCTAGTAGCACACTGGCCAATCCGATCGACCAACCATGCTTGCCAACCAACCAGACCAGCATGAACGTCAAGATCACATTCTGCGGCACCACCAGCAGCGCCGAAGCCAGGTGAATGCGCGATAGCACTGCCGGCCCGCGGTACGGATTGACCAATTCGGAATCGTCGGCCGCAGCTCGTGTCGGGCGCGGCGGGTCGAGCACGCCCAGAGCGCTGGCAACCGCCGACCCGGCGCACGCCGCGGCGGCGAAGAAAAGCGCCAGCGAGAAGTCGTGTTTGCCTAGCTCGGGAAGCACCAAGGCAGCTAACCCGATTCCCAGCGGTTGCGCCGTCTGCCGGATTCCCATCACCACACCCTGCTGGTCGGCTCGGAACCAGCCAGTGACGAGCCGCCCGCTGGCCGTGATGCTGCTGGCGGCGGCCATGCCGCCGAGGAATAAAAACACCCCAACCGCCAGCATGGAGTGAGCCGACGCCGCGCCGAAACCCGCGGCCGCGGTCAGCGCCAAGCCCACCGTAAGCACGATTCGCTCGCCGATAATGTCCAGCAGGTAGCCCCAGCCGATCAGCGTGACAACCATGCCCATGCTTGGCATCGACGACAACAGTGTCGCTTCTTCCAGACCGATGTGGCGCTGGGCGTCCAACGCGGGGATCAGGAAAGCGACACCGTTGATGAAGACGGTGGCGGACAGCGTCGCGGCCAGCGATATAGCGAGCATTGACCAGCGCCTCGCGCTGCTGATCGATTCCATCGTCACCTTTCCGGAAATTTCACAACAGCTCCGCTGCAGGGATGGTCGTCGACCCGACCGGTCCGGTGAGTCGTCGCGAGTCGAAGCGCATAGACCAGCGCGCTTATGGTGAACATCGCTGCCGTGAGCAGGAGCCAGCGGCCGAGGAAGGGTTGCTGCGTCAGCCCCGTATCGGCGTGATAGAGCGGCGCGCCCTGTTTGATGATGCCGGGAAAGAAAATAAGCAATAGCAACCCTGAGCCCAGTGCGGGCACCCGCAGGTAGTTACGCGGCGAAACGCGGAATCCGCCGCGGCGGCCAGGCCGCCCCGGCATGCTCAGGAGTCGGTCTGCCAGAGCGTAGATCGGGAACAGCAGGAGGTCGTGGGCTACGAATGCCGCGGTGAGCCAGAGCGCGATCGAGTGCCACCAGCTCCCCTCTGGCTTCCACAGCGTCGCCGGTCCGGCGGTGATGACGAGGTAGCCCAGCAGCGCGAAGCCGGCCAACATCGTCAACAAGTGCAGCGGATGGGATCCGTAGAAGCCGCGAAAGCGCGCCAGTAGTGTTGACATCTCAGCTTGCCTCGAAGTCGATTGATTCGATCCACTTGGTGTTGTGCACTCCAGGCAGCCCGGGGACGATGATCCGCGCCGGATAGCCGTGATCTAGCGACAAATCCGCGCCGTTTACCTGAAGGGCCAGCAGTGCCTCTGGATGACTGATCTGGTTGTGTGCCAGCGTGGCGTGGTTGAAATAGCCCACGCGGCCAAGTGATTTCACCGTTGCCGAATGCGGCGCCCGCACTCCGGCCTGCGCGGCCAGGTCAGCCAGCCGCACCCCGCTCCATGCCTGGACGGTCGACCAGCCCTGGACACAGGCGATCGGCAGCCGCGCGGTGTGTTGGCGCATCGCGCACAGCATGGGCCGGTCCAGCACCACTGGGGCCGGGCCGCCACGCAGGGTGAGGCGCCATCCCTCGCCGGTGCTGTCGGGATCGATGCCGACCCCTTGGGCCGTCTTGTTGATTCGGAAGTCGTTGGGCCCGTGACCAGTTCGGTCACCGGGTGGAAGCATCAGCGGAAGGCGCCGGGCGATTCCCCCGACCGTCTGGCCCGCGGTGACCAGGGCCGTCAGCAGCACGCCACCGCCGACCAGCGCGAGCGCGCCACGGCGGCTCAGTGTCGGGGGCCCTGGATCGGCGGCGACCATCCCGTGCGCACCGGGAGGCTCCGGCTGAGTATCAGAACGGCTGGCACGCAACACTTCTCGCATCGAGCGGGATCGCAACCCGTCCACCATTCGGGGAATCTTGAGAGTCGTGTGAACTACGAACCCAGCGATGAACACCCAGGCACCGTAGTAGTGGGCGGTGAAAAAACTGAACCCGTAAAGGTAGTCGTATTGGATGTAAAGGATTCCGGTGACAATCTCGAACAGGATTCCTCCGACCAACATGGCCAGCGAAACTCGTTCGAGCACCTGAGCTATCGAACGCGCCGGCGGCCACGTGAACAGCTTGGGAATCACCGACCACAGTTTGGCCAGCACAACCGGGATCAGCACCAGGCCCAGCCCGACGTGTAAGCCCTGGCTGAGTCGATATATCCACGACGGGCGGGTCGGCCAGTCAAATGTCGGCAATTTAAGCCACCCCACATTGGTGGGCAGTGCCGTGCCGAACTGCGGCGCATAGGCGATGTAAGACAGCAACCCGGTCAAGATGACAACCGGCAGCGTGACCAGCAGAACCCCGCCGAACACCGAGGTCAGCCACAATCCACGCAGCGGGCTGCGCCACCGCTGCAATCGGTCAAGACCGGGCGGGCGACGGCGATCCAGTCCGCGCCACAGCCAGCCAGGGAAACCGTAGCCTGCCACATCGGTCGACTCACGTTGCGGACCCGATTTGCGGCCGGCCGGCCGAAACCCGCTCACGTCGCTGACCACGGCGTAGCGCGCCATCGATTGCCGATCCGGCGCAATGTCAAACCCCCTTCGTACAGCTGTCGCGACAACGCCGTCGTAAGTAGTTCGGAGCAGATCAGCCGCTGGACGGACTACGGCTCTCGGTTAGACGGCAACCCGCCACCGCGTACCCCTAAATCAATGCGGCAACCTGGTTTCGCTGTCGTTTCTGCCGTAGGCGTTTCACCGTTTGCCTTTTCAACCGGTCGGCCGCGCCGACCCACCAGGCGCAAGGCGGCTCCTCTGCTTATCGGACCCGCAAGCCTTCGCCAGCAGCTCACAGTGCTGGTGACCGAGGGTCCACCGCGGCGGACCCGATTAAGCCACCGGGCTCGGTGAGCCATCGAGGGCGCGGCGCGCCGTGTCACAAGCGCGGCACATCGAGCTAATGCGCGCTGGAAACCCCCTGCTGTATTCCCCGGCGGATCTCATGCGTTGAAGTCGGACCCCCGGCCGGGACGCTCTGGCTGCAGCTACAACTGAGGGCGCCGTAGGGATTGGGGTCACCGCCACTCGGGCTCGGATCGGCGCCCGCGCGCGTCGCCGCCGAAGCGCCGAACGCCACGAGTAAAGCAGCGCATATCACCGCTTTTATTGTGAAAGCCAACGGATTTCGGATCGGCAGCCGGCGCCGCCGTGACCAGTGTGGCTCGGGTAGGGGCATTGCGATTTCCTTTGGAGTCGACGCGCATGTACACCCTTTGACGACGTGGTGACCGGGCCGGTGCATTACCCGGCCACCGGCGAATGCGGAATCAGCGATACGCGCAAGCCGACGCGCTGAACCGCACCCTCGGACTCGCGACCGACCATGCCGCCCAACGGCAGCTTGGACACCGTCGTGCCGGGTGACGGCGCGGGTGCTGCGGCCCAGCCACCCGGCATGGCGCCGCCGTGGAAAGCCTGCAGCGGGGTGACCGACGAAACCGTTGCCGCCCAGCTCGGCGGTACGGACAAGGTGCTAAGAGAGCTGGCTTGTCCCACGCTCGCCGAGGCGCCCTGACCCAATCCCGCCAGCGGCTCGAGGTTTCCCAACCCAGCCGCGGCGCCCGCGCCTCCCATGCTCGCGATTCCGGCGCTGCCCTCGGCGCCCAAGATGGAACCGGCGCCCGCTTCATCTAGTGCCAATCCCTGGTAATCCAGATCGAGGCCATAGAGGTCTATGCCGATTCCACCGCCGTCGGCGATCAGGCCGGCGCCGTCGGCGCCGTAACCGGCCGCCTCGGATGCCAGGCCGGCCGCCGCTCCGTCCGCCGCGGGTGCGGCAGCGAGCGCCGAGGTCAGTCCCGAGGCCGCGCCCACTCCGGTGCTCGCGCTCTTTGTCGCACCCTTGCCCGAGGCGCCGGTCAAACTCGACAGTGAACTGAGTGGGGCGGAGGCCCCCGACGACCCCAGCGACGCTCCCGTCCCCATCGCCGCCTGCGACAGACCGGCGCTCGAGGATGAGCCGGGCGTCGAGAGGCTTTGCAGAGTCTGGGGCACCGCCGAGGCCCACTGTGTCGTCGTTGACTGTGCGCTACTACCGGATTGGGCTGCCGCATGGGTGACGGCGCCGATTTGGCCGGTGAGGCCGGCCGGATTGGTCGACTGCGGCGGCGCCGCTACCGGTGAAAGTCTAGACGCCGCGGCGGAATTGGCGGCGTAGCTGTACATCGCGGTGGCGTCCTGGGCCCACATCTCGCTGTACTCGGCCTCGGTCGCCATGATGGCCGGGGTGTTCTGGCCGAAGATATTTGTCTGAATCAACGCCAGAAGCCCAGCGCGGTTGGCCGCGATCAGCGGAGGTGGCACCGTCATCGCGTACGCGGTTTCGAATGCTGCGGCGGCAGCCGTGGCCTGCGTTGCCGCCTGCCCACATTGCTCGGCGGTCGCGGTCATCCACCCTATGTAGGGCATCACCGCTGCGGCCATCGACATCGACGCCGGCCCTGACCAGGACTGGTCGGTGAGGGTCGCGACTACGGTGTAGTAGCCGCTGGCGCCGTCCGTCAGTTCGGCGGCCAACGACTCCCATCCCGCGGCGGCAGCCAGCAGGGTCGTCGGCCCGGTCCCCAGGTACATCCGAGCG
>NZ_DASUHS010000016.1:0-25920 GCF_036273375.1 Mycobacterium sp.
CAAGATCGAGACGCGTTCGATCGCCGGCATCGACTCGATCGTCATGCGGCCCGACGACGCGAACGGTGCGTGCGGCGTGGCCAGCGACGCGGCCGGGGTGGTCGGATGGTGGATCAACCCGCAGGCGCCGGGCATCGATGCGTGCGGGCAGGCCATCAAACTGATGGAGCTGACGCTGGCCACCAACTCCTAGCTGGGCCAGCCGACCTCAGCGCGGAACCTCGAAGTCGATCAGCGTCGCCACCCCGAGTTCCAGCTCTTCCCAGGCGCACGGCACGGTGAGCACCGCGATGGCCGACGTCGGAAACTTGGCTGAAATGCGTTCGGCCGCAGTAGTATTCGTACCCGGCGCTCCGCCGAGGCCCAGCGCCAGGGCTGAGATCGTCGGCTCGTGCCCGATAACGAGCAGCGTGCTGACGCCGTCGTCCAGCGTGTTGATCTCGTCGATCAGCGTGCCCGGGGTGGCCGCATAAAGGCGCTCACTGTATCGCACCGGCGCATCGATGCGGGTGTTCAGCAGCGTCTCCCGGGTGCGCGTCGCCGTGGAGCACAGCACGCGCTCAATAGTGGGTGCGTGGGCACGCAGCCAGTCGCCCGCGAGGCCGGCCTGCCGGACGCCGCGCGACGCCAACGGCCGATCATGGTCGGCGACACCAGGCGGGTAATCGGACTTCGCGTGCCGCATCAACAGCAAGGTGCGCTGACCAGTCACGAGCAATCAGATTAATCAGTGCGGCGGTAAGTGTGCTACGCCGCGCGGCCGTCACCTTCGTCATGATCACCGTCACCGTCATCGTCGCCGTCGCCGTCGCGAAGGAGCTCTTCCGGGTGGTGGAAGGTGTTGGTGCGAGCTTGTCCTCTGTCTAGGCGCGGCGGCGGAATCCATTCGGTATCGCCTTTGCCGTTCTTACGAGTCATCCAGCCGCCGGGTCTGAGCAGACGGTGATGGGGGCCGCAGGCGAAGGTCAAGTCGTCGACGTCGGTGGTGTGGCACTTGGACCAGTCGGTGACATGATGAACTTCGCAGTAGTAGCCGGGCACCGTGCATCCGGGGTTCGAGCACCCGCGATCCTTGGCGTACAACATGATTCGCTGCCCGGGTGAGGCGAGTCGTTTGGTGTGATACAGCGCCAGCGCTTTGCCGCGGTCGAAGACGGCCAAGTAGTGATGCGCGTGCCGGGCCAGCCGTATGACATCACTCATCGGCAGGATGGTGCCGCCTCCGGTCAGGCCCCGACCGGCAGCGCCCTCCAGCTCCTGCAGCGTCGTGGTGACGACGATGGAGGCCGGTAACCCGTTGTGCTGGCCCAACTCTCCGGAGGCCAGCACGCCGCGCAGGCTGGCAAGCAGCCCGTCGTGGTTGCGTTGACTCACTGAGCGCGGGTCATGGTCGATGGCTTCCTGGCTGGGTGCGCCGTCCACGCACGGAGTCTCGTCGAGGGGATTGCACATGCCTGGAGCGGCGAGTTTCGCCAAGACGGCTTCGAGGGTGGCGCGCGCTTCGGGTGTCAGCAGGCCGCGCAACTCCGACATGCCGTCGCATTGTTGGTTGCCCAAAGTCAGGCCTCGACGCCGGGCACGGTCCTCGTCCCGATAGGTGCCGTCGGGGTTGAGCCGATCGGCCAACCCTCGGGCGAGCTCGTCGAGTGCTTCAGGGCAGAATCGCGTTCCGAACTCGGCCAGCTGGGCTTCGGCGAGCTCGCGGGCCGCGAAATCCACCCAGCCGGGCAACTGGTGGTAGAACTTGCGGATCACCGCTATTTGGCCTGCCCCCAGCTTTCCATCGCGTTGGGCAGCCGCGGTGGCGGCCAGGGCTGGTGGGACGGGTTCACCGGTCAGGCCATGCCGAGAGCCCAGATCCCGCGCCTCCTTGACGCGCCGGGCGGCTTCTGCGCGGCTGATCAGCGTCGCCTCGGTGATCGCATGGGTCAACGTGCCGCCGAGCTCCTCGGACGGGGCTTGACGGGCAAGGGAATTGACCAGCGGATGCTCCAGGGCCGGTATGCGCCGGCGCAGCTTCTCGCAGCGCTCCAAGATCGCCAGTTGTTGCCGCGCGTTCAATGCGTCGAACGACAACGCGCAGGCACGGTCCAGGTCGGCATCGAGCGCGTCGAACACCGCATCGACATCCTGCTGGCTACTTGCACTCACACCGCCAAACTAGCCGCACCCACCGACAAATATCGGCCCCCAGCCGCCATGGATTCACACTCGCGCAACTCATTTGGGCTCGGGTTGCTGCCGGATCCTGAATGGCGCGTTGAGCCGGGTGTGTCCGATTCGGCCCGCCGATGAGGAGCCGGCCGATCTCAGACCAAGACCTGCCGATCGAGGTCCCGCGTCTTGTCGGTGCGCAGACCTAAACTCGCGATGCCCTGGTAAACACGCACTTCGAAAGGGGGTCGCCGCATGCGGTTCCTGCACACAGCCGACTGGCAGTTGGGCATGACCAGGCACTTCCTCGCTGGTGACGCGCAGCCGCGCTATTCAGCGGCGCGCCGCGACGCGGTTGCCGGTCTGGGCGCGCTGGCCGCAGAAGTCGGCGCCGAGTTCGTCGTGGTATCGGGGGATGTCTTCGAACACAACCAGCTTCCGCCCAAGGTGATCGGGCAGTCTCTGGAAGCCATGCGCGCCATCGGAATTCCGGTGTACCTGTTACCGGGCAACCACGATCCCCTGGACGCCTCATCGGTGTACACCAGCGCGCTGTTCGCCGCCGAGCGTCCCGACAACGTCGTGGTACTCGATAGGGGCGGCGTGCATCAGGTGCGTCCCGGGCTGGAGATCGTCGCCGCGCCGTGGCGGTCAAAGGTGCCGACCACGGACCTGGTCGCCGACGTCCTCGACAACCTGCCCGCGGGTGTGAGCACCCGGATCCTCGTCGCACACGGCGGTGTCGATGTTCTAGATCCCGATCGGGACAAGCCCTCGCTGATCCGGCTGCCCAAGGTCGACGACGCGGTGAGCCGCGGCGCAGTGCACTATGTGGCGCTTGGGGATAAGCACTCACTCACCCAGGTCGGCGGCAGCGGCCGGGTGTGGTACTCCGGCTCCCCGGAAGTCACCAACTTCGACGATGTGGAATCCGACCCCGGTCATGTCTTGATCGTCGACATCGACGAGGCCGACCCGCAGCGGACGGTCGCCGTAACGCCAAGGCATGTCGGAAGCTGGCGGTTCGTCACGATGCACCGGCAGGTCGACACCAGCCGCGACATCGCCGATCTCGACATGAACCTCGACCTGATGACCGAGAAGGAGCGAACCGTGGTGCGCCTGGGGCTGACCGGTTCGTTGACGGTCACCGACCGCGCCACGCTGGACGCCTGCCTGGACAAATACGCGCGGTTGTTCGCCTGGCTGGGTCTGTGGGAACGTCGCACCGACCTGGTGGTGATCCCGGCCGACGGCGAATTCAGCGACCTCGGTATCGGAGGCTTCGCCGCCGCGGCGGTCGAGGAGCTGGTGGCCACCGCGCGCGAGGAGGACTGCGCGACCGCCGCCGATGCGCAGGCGGCGCTGGCGCTACTGCTGCGCCTCACCGACCGGGGCGCGGCGTGAAGCTGCACCGGCTGACCCTCACCAACTACCGCGGCATTTCGCACCGCGAAGTCGAATTCCCCGACCACGGCGTCGTGGTGGTGTGCGGCGCCAACGAGATCGGCAAGTCGTCGATGATCGAAGCCCTGGATCTGCTCCTGGAAGCCCGGGACCGCTCGACGAAGAAGGAAGTCAAGCAGGTCAAGCCAACCCACACTGATGTGGGTTCCGAGGTATCCGCAGAAATCAGTTGCGGCCCTTATCGTTTTGTGTATCGCAAGCGCTTTCACAAGAAATGTGAGACGGAGCTGACGGTTGTCCGGCCGTGCCGCGAACAACTGACTGGCGACGAAGCTCACGAACGGGTCCGGGCGATGCTGGCCGAGACGGTGGACAGCGACCTGTGGCACGCCCAGCGGGTGCTGCAGTCGGCGTCGACGGCCGCCGTGGACTTGTCCGGGTGCGACGCGCTCTCGCGGGCGCTTGATGTGGCCGCCGGCGACAGCAGAGGGCTGTGCGGCACCGAGCCTTTGCTCATCGAACGCATCGACACCGAATACGGGCGTTACTTCACCCCAACCGGACGGCCGACGGGCGAGTGGGCCGCCGCGATCACCCGGCTGGCCGACGCCGAGGCCGCGGTCGCCGAGTGTGCGGCGGCCGTCGCCGAGGTCGACGACCGGGTGGCTCGTCATGCCGTGTTGACCGAGCAGGTGGCCGACTTCTCCCAGGGCCGGATCACCGCCGGGCCGCGGGTTGCCGCCGCGCAGGAAGCCGCCGACAAAATCACAGCGCTGACCGCGCAGCGGCGTGAAGCTCAGCTCGTCGCCGAGGCCGCCGCCGCCACCGTCGCGGCGGCGAGCGGTGCCCACTCTGCACGCCGGCAACTGCTCACCGAAATCGACACCCGGGCCGGTGCCGTCGCCGAGATGCAAACGCAGGCCGCCGAAGCCGCGGCTGCCCAAGCCGCGGCCCGCGGGGAGGCCGAAGCGGCCGGCGCCGCGTTGCAACAGGCCACCGAGGCCCTTGCCGAGCTGGAGCGCCGGATGGAATTTGCGCGTTGCACGGTCGACCAACTCGCCAACCGCGAAGAGGCCGATCGGTTGACCGCCCGGTTAGCCAAGATCGACGCCATCGAGCGGGATCGCGAGCGTATCGGCACCGAGCTCAGCACCTTCGCCGTCACCGAGGCGGTGCTGCGACGAATCGAGGACGCCGCGGCGGCCGTCGATCGCACCGGTGACCAGCTGGCACTGACCTCGGCGGCCATCGAATTCAGCGCTGTCGCAGACATTCATCTGGTCGTCGCCGATCAGCAGATATCTCTGCCGGCCGGGCAGAGCTGGTCGATCACCGCCGCCGGGCCTACCGCGGTGGAGGTTCCTGGCGTCCTGACCGCCAGGGTCACTCCGGGCGCGACCACCCTGGACATTCACGCCAAACATGCTGCGGCACAAGAAGAGTTGGCAGCGGCGCTGGCGGCCGGTACGGTGACCGACCTTGCCGCAGCACGCTCCGCCGATCAGCGTCGCCGCGAGCTGCACAGCACCCGTGATCAGCTCACTGCAACTCTGGCCGGCCTGTGCGGTGACGAACAGGTACACGAGCTGCGGTCGCGGCTGGCGCAGCTGCGTGCCGAACACCTCGCCGGGGCCGAACTCGTTCTCACAGATATCGGCGCCGCCCGTGGCGAACTCGCCGCGGTCCTTCAGGCTCGCACGGCCGCATCGAGCGAATGCGAGGCACTCCGTCAGGCCGCTACCGCCGCCGCGACCGGGCTCGCCGAGTTATCCACGCGGGCAACGGTTCTGCAGAACACCTTGGAGACCCAGCGCGCCGAGCTGGACGCCGCTGCCGGCCGGCTGGCGGCCGAGCGCGCGTCGGCCGGCGATGACGAACTCACGGCCTCTTCGACCACGGCACTGGGCGCGGCGCAGGCCGCGCAACAACGAGTCACCGAACTCGCCGACGCCCTGGCCGCGGCCGAACCCGATGCGGTCGCCATCGAGTTGGCCGATGCCAACGAGGAAGCCGACACGCTGCGCGAGCGCTACGAAGAAGCGGCCCGCGCGTTGCGTGAGATCACCATCGAACTCTCGGTGTTCGGCAGTGAGGGACGCCAAGGCAAGCTCGACGCCGCGGAAACAGAACGCGAGCACGCCGCCACCGAACACAGCCAGGTGGGCGGCCGCGCGCGGGCCGCGCAGCTGCTGCGCTCGGTCATGACGCGCCACCGCGACACCACCCGGCGGCGTTACGTTGAGCCCTACCGCGCGGAACTGCAGAGGCTCGGCCGCCCAGTGTTCGGCCCGGGTTTCGAGGTCGATATCGACAGCGACTTGTGCATCCGCAGCCGCACGCTGAACGGCATCACGGTGCCATACGAATCTTTATCGGGTGGCGCGAAGGAGCAACTCGGCATCCTGGCGCGGCTGGCCGGTGCGGCCCTGGTCGCCAAGGAGGACGCCGTCCCGGTGGTGGTCGACGACGCGCTCGGTTTCACCGACCCGGACCGGTTGACCAAAATGGGAGAGTTGTTCGACACCGTGGGAACCCACGGACAGGTGATCGTGCTCACCTGTAGCCCCGACCGTTACGACGGCGTCAAGGGCGCACACCGCATCGTTCTCAGCGCTTAGCCTTTGGCCGCGCTCAGCCGGTACCGCTGCTCAGAGCGATTTAATGCCGCGCTGTCGGCTTGCCTGCAGAATGGTTTCATGGTGGACCCACACTGATGACGATGAACGCGAAGCGCAGCCGGATACAGGAGAAACTTGCGGAACTGCCGGGCGTCCGGCCCGTGCGCCGGCCGATCTCACCGCACACCGCCGAAGAATTCGCTCTGTACTACGTTCGCGCGGGCCGCAAGTCCGCCCATCCGTTGGTCATCATCCCCGGCGGGCCGGGAGTCGCCTCGGTGCAGATGTACAAAGGACTGCGGCGGCGCGCCGCCGCGGCTGGTCTCGACGTCATCATGATCGAGCACCGCGGGGTGGGGATGTCGCGCCACGACGATTCGGGCGCCGATCTGCCGCCGCAATCGATGACCGTGAACCAGGTGGTCGACGATGTGGCCGCGGTGCTCGACGACGCCCACGCCGAGTCGGCCGTCATCTACGGGGCCTCGTACGGCACCTACATCGCGTCCGGCGTCGGGGTGCGCCATCCGGGCCGGGTGCGCGGCATGGTGCTCGATTCACCGCTGCTGTCCCGGCACGACATCGTCATCGTGCGCCGCGCGATTCGCCGGCTGCTGCTGAGAGGTGATAGCCCCGAAACCGCCTCAGTGGCACCGAAAATGCGCAAACTCGTCGACGCCGGCGTCATGGATGCGACGGCGACACAGGTCGTCGCGACAATCTACGGCTATGGGGGTACCGACCTGCTCGAGCGTCAACTCGACCTGCTACTGGACGGACGAAAACTATTGTGGTGGGCGCTATCCCGGTTCACCACCCTGAGCAACCTGCCGTACCGCTACGAAGAAGACTTGGTGAGCCGCATCGCGTTCCGCGAACTGGACTACGCGGCCGAGCCCGACGGCCTACCGCTCGATCCCGCAGTCGCCGAAAGCAGAGCACGCACGCAGCGAGTGACTTTCGAGGACGAGCCCTACGACCTGGCGGCCGAAATGCCGAAATTCGACTGGCCCACCGCGGTGGTTTCCGGAGGTCGTGACCTGATCACCCCGCCGGCCGTCGCGCAACGTGTCGCGGCGCTGCTGCCTAATGCAGTGCTGTTGAGCTTGCCGAGCATGGCACACAGCGCGCTGGATTTTCGTGAGCCCGTGGCGCTCGCAAGTGCCGACGCGGTTGCGCGGGGCGACCTGAATAGCCTTGCCGCACAGGCATCGGCGCTGGACGCGCTTCCGCCGCGCCCAGAGGTGCGGCTGCTGTGGAAGGCGCTCGCAGCGGCGGCCGTCGCCGAGGGCACCCTGCCGATTCCGAACCGGCTACGGCGGCGGCTCAACTCCGCGTGAAACCGATTGCGGTGTAGTCGAGGTCGGCGAGACCGGTTGCGCCGAAATTGGCCAGCGAGCTGCGCACCGCGACATCGCCGGGCGATTGGGTCAGCGGAAGACTGAATCCCTCCGCCCAGATCATCTTGTCCAGCTCGTTGGCCAACGCTCGCGCCTTGGCCGGATCGAGTTCTTCCAGCGTGCCTTCGATGGCGGCGTCGATCTGCTCGCTGCCGATCTTGCCGAAATTGCTTTCTCCGTCGGATTTGTAGATCTGGGTCAGCGCCGAGAGTGGGAAAGCATCTCCGAGCCAACCGAATTGAGCAATATCAAAAGCCCCGACGTTGATGTAGTTGGTGAAGAAGCCGCTGCCCGAGCGAGAGACGAGCTCGAGCTTGACGCCAATCTGAGCGAGGCTGTGCTGGGCGATCTGGGCAAACTGCCGACTGCCCTGGGCGTCGTAGAACAAATCGCGGATTACCAGCTGCCGGCCGTTCTTCTCCCTAAACTGGCCGGCCAGCTTCCAGCCCAACGCGTCAAGCTCTCGGCTGGCCGCGGCCGGGTCGTAGGGCACGACCGAGCTGTTGTCCTGATAGCCCTGCTGCCCGGCGACATAGATATGGTTGCCCAGCGCGACCGGATCGCTGGTGAGGCCGTACTGGACGACTTTGGCGATGGTCTGCCGATCGATCCCCTTGGCCACCGCGACGCGCAGCGCCTTATCGGCCAGGATCGAGCCCGGGGCGCCGTTGAACGTGAAGTGAGACCAGGCCGGGGCGGGCGCGCGCCGTATCGAGATCCCCTTGGTGCGCTGCGCGATGGTCAGCTGGTCGATCGTGCCGACCCCGGTGGCATCGATCGTGTTGTTCTGCAACGCCGGGAGCCGCGCGGCATCGTCGAGCACCAGGTAGGTGATGCTGTCCAGGCGAGGCCGCGTGCCCCACCATTTCGGGTTGCGGCTCAACACGATCCGCTGGGTGGTCCGATCCAGCGACGAGACGACGAACGGGCCGGCCGAGGGACCGGGCCCCTCCAGCTGGCCCTTGTTGAACGCCTCCGGGTTGGCCGTCATGCTCTTGGGCAGCAGCATTCCGTTGCCGGCGAACATGCCCCGCCATTCGGCGTAGGGCTTGGCGAAGGTCATGATGGCCTGCCGGTCATCGACACCACGCGTCACCGACGCGACGCGGTCGGCGCCGCTGGGCCCGGCGATCTCGAAGGTCTTGTCGGCGCCGCTCAGGGCGTGGATCTGGCTTGCGATGTCCTCCCAGGTGATCGGTGTGCCGTCGGACCAGACCGCCCGGCGGTTGATCGTGTACGTAACCACCTGCGGCGCAGTCCCGGTGAGCTCGACGCTGGTGAAGTAGTCGGTGTCGACCGTCGTCGAGCCGTCCGGCCCGATGATGAAGGCCCGCGGCAGGGTGGCCTTCATCATCGCGGAGACGTCGGCCGAATTGCCGTCGATGTGCAAGATGTTGAAGTTCGGCGGAAAGTCTGTCAGCGCCAGTCGCAGGGCACCGCCGTCTTGCAGAGTGACTGGATCGTGCGGGTTGACGTCGCTCGCCGAGCCGATCCGCGCGTTCTGGCCCGTTTCGGGGATGAGGCTGACGGCCGGCGAGCAGCCCGTCAGCGCCAGCATTATCCCGAGGAACACGGCCGCGAAGCGGGTTCCCTGACGCGTCATGACCATCCGGCTAGGCACGTCTGCCCGGATCCGGTTGTGGCACCGCGTTCAGCAGCCGCCGGGTGTATTCGTGTTGCGGATCGGCGAAGACCTGGCGGCTGTCGCCCTGCTCCACAATGGCGCCGGCATACATCACGACGACCTGGTGCGCGAGGTGCTTGATCACCGAAAGATCGTGGGAGACAAACAGATAGGATAGGTTCAATCGCTCTTGCAGGTCGAGCAGCAGGTTGATGATGCCGGCCTGGATGGACACGTCGAGCGCGGAAACCGGTTCGTCGAGCGCCAGGATCTTCGGTTGCAACGCCAGCGCACGGGCGATGCCGATGCGCTGCTTTTGCCCGCCGGAGAATTCGGCGGGGTAACGGACGGCGTCGGCGCGACGCAGTCCCACGATGTCGAGCAGCTCGGCGACGCGCGCGTTGGTGCGGCTCTTGTCGAACCCGTTGGCCCGCAGGGGCTCCGCGAGCAGATCAAACACCGGTAGCCGCGGGTCCAGCGAGGCGACCGGGTCCTGGAACACGACCTGAATGTCGCGCCGCAGCGATCGCCTGGTCGCAGCGCTCAGCGCGGTGACATCGGTGCCCAGCACTTCGATTGAACCCGATTGGGGCCCGGTGAGTTCCAAGATCTCATGCAGAGTGGTCGATTTGCCTGAACCGGACTCACCGACGATGCCCAGGGTGCGGCCCTGCCGCAATTCGAAACTGACGCCGTCGACGGCGCGAACCTCACCGGCGCTGCGACGCAACACGCCTTTGGTCAGCCGGTAGGTCTTGGTCAGGCCGCGCACCCGGACGACGACCGATGTGTCAGCGGATTTCGCTTGGTGGGCTTCGGTGCGCACTCCGTAGATGTCCGCGGCGCTTCGCCCGTCGACCTCATCGGTGCGGATGCACGCCGCCCGATGTTCGGTGCCCACGGAGAGCAATGTCGGCTCCTCGAGCCGACATTCGTCGATGGCCAGCGGGCAACGCGGAGCGAAGGGGCACCCGGGGTCCAGGGCCGCCAGCGATGGTGGCGCACCCGGGATCGGCACCAACCGGGTGCCCTGGGCTGCGTCGAGCCGCGGGACCGAGCCCAGCAAGCCGACGGTGTAGGGCATGCGGCGATCCCGGTAAAGCGTTCTCACGTCGGCGGATTCGACAACCCGCCCGGCATACATCACCAGGGCGCGGTCGGCGAACTCAGCGACCACGCCGAGATCGTGCGTGATGATGAGCACCCCGGCACCGGTGATGTCGCGCGCCGTTTTGAGCACCTCGAGAATCTGCGCCTGCACCGTGACATCCAGCGCGGTGGTGGGCTCGTCGCAGATCAACAAGTCGGGGTCGTTGGCGACGGCGATTGCGATGACCACCCGTTGTCGTTCCCCGCCGGACAGCTCATGCGGAAACGCGCGAGCGCGTCGGTCCGGCTGCGCGATTCCCACCAGCTCGAGCAGTTCGACCGCTCGGCGGCGGGCGGCCTTCTTGCCCACCCGCGGCTGGTGGATCTCGATCGCTTCGGCTATCTGGTCGCCGACGGTGTAGACGGGCGTGAGCGCCGACATCGGATCCTGAAATACCATGCCGACCGTTTTGCCGCGCAACCGCGACATCGCGTCGTCGCGAAGGCCCAGCAGTTCGGTGTCGTGCAACCGCACCGACCCGCGCACCTGCGCGTACTCGGGCAACAGACCGATGGCCGCCATCGCCGAAACGGTCTTCCCCGAACCGGATTCGCCGACCACGGCGACGACTTCTCCGGGTTCGATGCGGTAGCTGACACCGCGCACCGCCCTCACCGGCGCGCCACCCGTTGGGAAGGTGACCGCCAAGTCGGTCACCTCGAGCAGCGCACTCATCGGCCGCCACCGCCAAGCACCGCGCTGCCGGGGTCGAGCGCATCCCGTAGGCCATCGCCGGTGAGGTTGGCGCACACCAGGATCAGGACCAGCACGCCCGCGGGAAACAGAAACACCCAGGGAAAGGTGGTCGCCGATTGGGTGCCGTTGGCGATCAACGTTCCCAGCGACACGTCCGGTGGCTGGATGCCGAAACCGAGGAAGCTCAGGCCGGTTTCGGCGAGGATTGCCGCGGCGACGTTCAGCGCCGCGTCGATGATCAAGATCGACGCCACGTTGGGCACCACGTGGCCGACGATGATGCGGCGGCTGGACACCCCCATATACCTTGCGGCCCGGATGAATTCGCGTTCGCGCAGACTCATGGTCATGCCCCGCACCATGCGCGAGCTGACCATCCAGCCGAATCCCGCGAGCAACAGGACCAGCATCAAGACATTGGCCGAGTTCTTGATTCGCGGCGTCACGATGGCGATGAGGATGAAGCTGGGCACCACCAACAGCAGGTCGACCACCCACATCAGCATGCGATCACGCCAGCCACCGAAATAGCCTGCGACCGACCCGACGGTGGCGGCGATGCCGGTGGAAATGACCGCGACGCAGACACCAATCAGCATCGATTTCTGCATCCCGCGCAGGATTTGCGCCAGCAGGTCTTGACCCAGCGCGTTGGTGCCCAGCCAGTGGCGCGGGTTCGGCGGCTGCAGCAGTGCGCTGAAATCGAGGTCGTCGTAGGAATAGGGCAGCACCGCGGGCAGGGTGTAGCAGCCGACGAACAGCAACACCAACAACGTCAGGGATGCCACAGCGAACCTGTTGCGGGCAAATCTCCGAAGCACCAGGGTGCGGCGTGAGGTGAAGTCCGCCACTTCGTGACTCGAAAAGCCATGGGCGGCATCGATGTTCGCCTGGTTCGTCATGACACCCGCACCCGTGGATCAAGGGCAGCGTAAAACACGTCCGACAGCAAGCCGGCCAGCAGCACCACCGCGCCGGAGAACAAGGTAATCGCCGCGATGATGTTGGTGTCCTGAGTCGCGATGCCCTGCACCAGCCATTCGCCCATGCCGTGCCAGCCGAAGATCTTCTCCACGAACACCGCGCCGGTGACCAGGCCGGCCACCCCATAGGCGAACAGGGTGGCCAGCGGGATCAGGGCGGTGCGCAGCCCGTGCTTGACGAGCGCCCGCCGGCGGGTGAGCCCTTTGGCGCGCGCCGTGCGGATGAAATCCTGGCCGAGGACGTCCAGCATCGCGTTGCGCTGGTAACGGCTGTATCCCGCCGCGGCGGCCAGCGCCAGAGTCAGCGACGGCAACACCAAATGCCGTAACCGGTCGAGCAGCTGCGCGCCGGTCCCACCGGTCACCCCCGGTGAGGTCTCCCCGGTGTAGTCGAAGATATGGATGCCCACGGCCCAGTTCACCCGCAGCGCGCCAAGGATCAGCAGGCTGGCGATCACGAATGTCGGCGTGCTGAGAACCAGCAGCGCCACCATGGTGACCACGCGATCGCTGAGTCGATACTGGCGAATGGCGCCCCACGCCCCGGCCGCGATGCCCAGCACGGTGCCCACTAGCGAACCAATGACCAACAGGCGCAGGGTTACCCCGATGCGACGCCACAGCGTCGTCCCGACGGGCTGCCCGGTGACGGTCTTACCGAAGTCACCGCGCACGGCGTGCGACGCCCACTGCGCGTAGCGGATCGGTATCGGCTCATTCAGACCGAGCGTATGGGCCTTGGCGTCGATTACGGCTTGTGGCGGGCGCGGGTTGCGCTGCAACAGGCTGTCCAGTGGCCTGAAGGCCACCGACGTCAGGCAAAACGTCAGAAACGATGCCAGCGCCAGCAGCAGAACGTAGTTGAGCAACCGGCGTGCAAGAAACCGAGTCATGCTCGTCCGCACAGCCCACGTCGCATTGGGACAGGCTATCGAGCCGGTAGCACAACGTCGCGCGTTGCGGTCGCCCGCCGCGTTCGGTCGCCTTCGGATCCGGTTGATTCTCACCCGTGAATGGCGTGTGATCGGTTGTTAGGATCCACCGCGGTGCCAAGCCGTGCAGCAAGCGGCTCAGGCCGCGACACTGTCAAGGAGGCTCGCGTGACGGTTACCGATGAATACCTGGCCAACAACGCCGAATATGCGAGCACCTTCGAGGGTCCGCTGCCGATGCCCCCGGTCAAACATGTCGCGGTCGTCGCATGCATGGATGCCCGGCTCGACGTCTACCGCATCCTCGGGCTCAACGAGGGAGAGGCCCACGTCATCCGCAACGCCGGCGGGGTCGTCACCGACGACGTCGTCCGCTCGCTGGCCATCAGCCAACGCTTGCTGGGGACGCGGGAGATCATCCTGATCCATCACACCGATTGCGGCATGCTTACCTTCACCGACGACGACTTCAAGCGCAGCATCCAGGAGGAGACCGGGGTCAAACCGCCGTGGGCGGCCGAGGCTTTCGGCGACCTCGCCGAGGACGTACGGCAATCGCTGCGCCGCATTGAGGGCAGCCCGTTCGTCACCCAGCACGTCTCCGTGCGCGGATTCGTCTTCGACGTGGCCACCGGCAAGCTCAACGAGGTCACGCTCTAGCTCGGCGACGATGCAGCCCGCGTAGCGGGTGAAGAGGAGCGGGCAATTGTTCTAGCCGCCGAGAGCCGTAGTGCGTCAGCCGACCTTGTAGGTCGCCAGCGCTTTGGCGACCAGCGTGCCCTGTGGGTCGACGATCTCGGCCTCGCAGTTGACCAGTGACCGGCCGCGCCGCAGGACCCGGCCGACGCCGATCAGGTCGGTGGCCCGGGCCGGGGCCATGAAGTCCAGCGTGATGGACACCGTCACGCCCCGCAGCTCGGGCGGCGCCTGCGCGCCGCACCACGCCGCCGCCATGACGGTGAGATCGGCGAGCGTGGCGATGGCGCCGCCGTGGACCATGTTGCCGATGGTCACGTTGGAAGGATCCCAGGGCAGCCGCAGCTGTACTTCGTCCTCATCGAGCCGGTCGGCGACGATGCCCAGCTTGACGACGAACGGGGACTGGGGGAGGAACTGCGCGATGACGTCGCGACCGCTCGGCGCGGACGGGAAAGTTTCGGGGGAGGCAGTCATCCGTCCATGTTTTCGCACCCCCACCGGCCGTAAAAGTGCCGCCGCGACCCTTGGCGCGATGTGTCCGGTGTCTGGCATGCGCGCCACGCGGATCCGGCGGCCAGCTCCAGCGGTTGACAGCGCCGGGCCGAGCTGGTCTTATATCTTGTTAAGATTCTAAATATGGTCAGTTCTACCAGATTTATGAGGGAAGCTATGCCCGGTGATCTGAAGGTGGCCCCCGCCGCCGGACAGTACGAGTTGAGTCATCTGCGCTCGCTGGAGGCAGAGGCGATCCACATCATTCGCGAGGTGGCCGCGGAGTTCGAGCGGCCGGTGCTGCTGTTCTCGGGCGGCAAGGATTCCATCGTCATGTTGCACCTGGCGCTGCGGGCGTTCCGTCCCGGCCGGCTGCCCTTCCCGGTGATGCACGTCGACACCGGACACAACTTCGATGAGGTGATCGCGACCCGCGACGAGTTGGTGGCTGAGCACGGCGTGCGCTTGGTGATCGCCTCGGTCCAGGAGGACATCGACGCCGGGCGGGTCGTCGAGCCGCGCCAGGGACGCAACTCGATTCAGACCGTGACACTGCTGCGTGCCATCGGGGAGAACAAGTTCGACGCCGCGTTCGGGGGAGCGCGCCGCGACGAAGAGAAGGCCCGCGCCAAGGAGCGCGTGTTCAGCTTCCGCGACGAGTTCGGTCAGTGGGATCCGAAGGCGCAGCGCCCCGAGCTGTGGAACCTGTACAACGGCCGCCATCACAAGGGCGAGCACATCCGGGTGGTCCCGTTGTCCAACTGGACCGAATTCGACATCTGGTCCTACATCGGCGCCGAGAACATCGCATTGCCGTCGATCTATTACGCGCACCAGCGCAAGGTGTTTCGCCGCGACGGCATGCTGCTGGCGGTCGACCGCAACATGCAGCCGGGCGACGACGAGCCGGTGTTCGAGACAACGGTGCGTTTCCGCACCGTCGGGGACGTCACGTGCACCGGGTGCGTGGAATCGCAGGCCGCCACTGTGGCCGAGGTCATCGCCGAGACCGCGGTGTCGCGGCTGACCGAACGCGGGGCCACCAGGGCTGACGACCGGATCTCGGAGGCCGGCATGGAAGACCGCAAACGGCAGGGATACTTCTGATGACAACGCTATTGCGCTTGGCGACTGCGGGTTCCGTCGACGACGGTAAGTCCACCCTGATCGGCCGGCTGCTGTATGACTCCAAGGCCGTGATGGAAGACCAGTGGGCCGCGGTGGAACAGACGTCCAAGGACCGGGGCCACGATTACACCGATCTGGCGTTGGTGACCGATGGCCTGCGGGCCGAGCGCGAGCAGGGCATCACCATCGACGTCGCCTATCGCTACTTCGCCACTCCCAAGCGGAAATTCATCATCGCCGACACTCCCGGCCACATCCAATACACCCGCAACATGGTGACCGGCGCGTCGACCGCCCAACTGGTGATCGTGCTGGTCGACGCGCGGCACGGCTTGCTCGAGCAGTCCCGCCGGCACGCCTTTCTCGCGTCCCTGCTGGGCATCCAGCACATCGTGCTTGCGGTCAACAAGATGGACCTGATCGGTTGGGACAGAGAGAGATTCGAGGAGATCCGGGACGAATTTCACGCCTTCGCCGCACGCCTGGACGTGCACGACGTGGCCACCATCCCGCTTTCGGCGTTGCACGGCGACAACGTGGTGACCAAGTCGGACCAGACCCCGTGGTACGAGGGCCCGGCGTTGCTGTCGCACCTCGAAGAGGTGTACATCGCGGGTGACCGCAACATGGTCGACGTGCGGTTCCCGGTCCAGTACGTCATCCGCCCGCACACCCGCGAACACCAGGACCACCGCAGCTACGCGGGTACGGTCGCCAGCGGGGTCATGCGTCCCGGCGATGAAGTGGTGGTGCTGCCGGTCGGCAAGCACACCCGCATCGCCGCGATTGATGGGCCGAATGGTCCAGTGGAAGAAGCCTTTCCGCCGATGGCCGTTTCGCTGACCCTGGCCGACGAGATCGATATCTCGCGTGGCGATTTGATCGCCCGCACCCACAATCAGCCCCGGGTCGCGCAGGAGTTCGACGCCACGGTGTGCTGGATGGCCGACAATGCGGCTCTCGAACCCGGGCGTGACTACGTCATCAAGCACACCACCCGCACCACGCACGCCAAGGTGACTGCGCTTGACTACCGGCTCGACGTCAACACGCTGCACCGCGACAAGACGGCAACGGCGCTGAAGCTCAATGAACTCGGCCGCATTTCGTTGCGCACCCAGGTACCTCTGCTGCTCGACGAATACACCCGCAACCCCAGCACCGGGTCGTTCATCCTCATCGACGCGCACACCAACGGAACAGTGGCGGCCGGCATGGTGTTGCGCGATGTTTCGGCACAGGCTGCGAGCCCGAACACCGTGCGGCACAGGTCATCCGCGATCGCCGAGACCCGGCCTCGAGGAAGGACGGTGTGGTTCACCGGTTTGTCTGGTTCCGGTAAGTCGTCGGTAGCCATGTTGGTCGAGCAAAAGCTGCTCGAAAAGGGAGCTCTGGCTTACGTTCTCGACGGTGACAATCTGCGGCACGGTTTAAACGCCGACTTGGGCTTCAGCATGGCCGACCGAGCCGAAAACCTGCGCAGGCTGGCGCATGTGGCGGCACTGCTGGCCGAGTGCGGCAACGTCGTGCTGGTACCGGCGATCAGCCCGCTGGCTGAGCAACGCGAACTGGCCCGCAATGTGCACGCCGACGCCGGCTTCGATTTCATCGAGGTGTTCTGCGACACCCCGATCGAGGAATGCGAAAAGCGCGATCCCAAGGGTTTGTACGCAAAGGCGCGCGCCGGGGAGATCAGCCAGTTCACCGGCATCGACAGCCCGTATCAGGCGCCGGTGAACCCCGATCTTCGGCTCACCCCGGACGGGACCGTCGATGAGCAGGCGCAGCGGGTCATCGACCTGCTCGAATCACGCGGGTAGCGCCGGATCAGCCAGGCTGCACCGAAATTGTGTCGTTGGGTGGCACAATCCTGTGAGTGCGAATGTCGGCGAAGGCGGAGTATGCGGTGCGGGCGATGATTCAGCTCGCCACGGTGCCCGACGGAACGCTGGTGAAGACGGACGATTTGGCCCACGCCCAGGGCATTCCGCCGCAATTTCTTGTTGACATCCTGACCAACCTGCGTACCGACCGGTTGGTGCGAAGCCATCGCGGTCGCGAAGGCGGCTACGAATTGGCCCGGTCTGGAAAAGACATCAGCATTGCCGACGTGCTGCGCTGTATCGACGGACCCCTGGCCAGTGTCCGTGACATCGGGCTCGGCGACTTGCCGTACTCGGGACCGACGGCGGCGCTCACCGATGTCTGGCGCGCGCTGCGGGCCAGCATGCGATCGGTGCTGGAAGAAACGACGCTGGCCGACGTCGCCACCGGTGCCCTGCCCAAGCATGTTGCGCAGCTGGCCGACGCCTATCGCGAGCAGGAAAGCCAGCGGCACGGCACGGCGCGCACCGGCGACTAGGCGCAGCAGTTGCTCGCTCAGCCCGCAGAGCCATACGGACTGGTAAGGATCTCCATGGCATGGCCGGAGGGATCCGGGAAATAGACTCCGCGCCCGCCGTGGTTGTGGTTGATCTCGCCGGGGCGTTTGGCGCCCGGATCGGCCCAGTGCTGCAGACCGCGTGACTGGATCCGGTCGTAGATCGTGTCGAACTCCTGCTCGGACACCAAGAACGCGTAGTGCTGCCGTGGGATGTCTGCGCCTTCAGGTGTATTTGCGTAGTCGAGACTCACGCCGTGCTCGAGTTCGACAACCATGAAGTGGCCGAAGGGCTTTGGGCTGGGCAGACCGAACAGCTCGGCGAGAAACTCGGCGGATTCGTGTTTGTCGCGTGACGCGACGATGGTGTGGTTGAAACTGATGGTCATAGTTCTTCCCAGTCAACCACTCGATGCCCGGCTCGACAACGCCGTGCTACTTCGGCGCGGTTAGCTCCAGGGCGATGTTGTCGGGGTCGCGGAACTCCAGAATGTAGGACGGCCCGATGTCTTTCACCGGCTCGTGAACGACGGCGAGTTCATCGAGATGCGCTGCCGCCGAATCCAATTCATCTTTGCTGGCAAGCCGAAAGGCAATGTGGTCAAGCCCGACACGGTCCTCGTCGAAGCGGTCAGCGGCGACCGGCCGCAGCCCGAGCAGCGTGCCGCCGAGGTCGTAGATGACGCCGCCGAACAGGAAGCTCAACTGATTGCGGGCAGATTCGTCGGCGTTTTCGGGGACTTCCAGCAGCACCGGCCAACCGAACACGCTCTCGTAGAACTGCCTCGACCGCTCGATATCGGTCACGGTCAGTCGGACATGTGCGATGGAACTACTCGTGAACGCCATTCGGTCCATGGTTCCACTGAAAGGCCGCATGTTAAACATGCCAGAATCGCCGTCGTGCAGATTGCGATGACCATGCCGGTGATGGAGCCGGATCTGGACGCGACGGTGCTCGAGACGTGGGCGCGCGCCATCGACGAGGGCCCGTTCTCGTCACTGTGCTGGGGCGAGCGGATCGCCTTCGACAACCCGGACAACTTGACATTGCTGGGAGCGCTGGCCGCCTGGACCAACCGGGTGCGGCTGCTGACGACCGTCATCGTGCCGCAGCTGCACGATCCCGTCATGCTCGCCAAGGGTCTGGCGACCGGCGATCTGCTCAGCGGCGGCCGGTTGACCGTGGGCATCGGGGTGGGCGGCCGGCATGAGGACTACCACGCCGTGCGTGCCGATCCGGCGACACAGACGATGCGCGGCATGGCCGAACGCGTGGCGGTGATGAGGCGCGTCTGGGCGGGGGAGAAGACCTCTGACTCGGTGCTGCCCGTTGGGCCGGCGCCGGTCCAGCCCGGCGGTCCGCCGCTGTTCGTCGGCAGTATCGGGCCGAAAACCATCCGCAGTGCGGCCGCGTGGGCCGACGGGCTGGCCGGCACCACCCTCGACCTCGACGTCGCGAAGCAGAACGAGCTGTTCGACGTGACCCGAGAATCCTGGGCCCAGGCCGGCAAGCCCAGACCCCACCTGATCACGTCGTTCTGGTTCGCGTTCGGGTCGCCCGAGGGGTCTCGCGCCCAGATCCACCGTCATCTGCGGCGCTACATGAACTGGATACCGGCTGAATACGTCGACGCGATGGCGCCGATGACGGGCTGGGCAGGCAGCGACGACGAGCTGCTGGACGTGTTGCGCAGGTTCGAGGCGATCGGCACCGACGAAGTTCAGCTCATCCCGACGAGTTCGGATGTCGATCAGCTTCGTCGCGCCGCGGGCGTGGCAGCACGGCTGTAGTGTCCGTCGCCCCGCTGGCCGAACCGGAAAGCCTCAGGTCGCCGCTTTATCCGCGCGGCGCTCGTCGTTGACGGCAGGCTCCTGGGGCGGCTGTCCCTTGCGCAGGGTCTCCAGCAGCTCGCGGTACGGCCCCACCAGGTAGACGGTGTCGCCGCCGCGAAGCCACGCGTCCCGGCGTGGGTGCAGCTCGACGGGTGTATCCCGGCGGGTGATCGCGATGACCCGGGTCTGGGTGGACATCTCGAACATCCGCAGCCCGTCGAGTTCGCTACCGGCCGCCACGTGCATGGCGCCGACCATGAACGAACGCTGTCCGACCGAGAACGTCCCCAGCACCTGAAGACCCATCGCGGCACCGATGAACCAGGGCGCGGCCAGGTCGACGGTCGAGCGAACGTTCTCGAATCCGAACCGCTTGGCCACCGCATCGCCGAGGGTGCGGTCATAGATGCGCAGCACGATCGGCACGTCGGGCCGATTGACCTCGGGCATCACCCGGGGTCCGAGCATCTCGCGCAGCACGATTCCGGTCTCGATGTTGACCATGTCGTCCTGGGTCAGCACCGCGACGGCCCGGGCGCGGTCGACGCGGGCCGCCTCCAGCGTCTGGCGCAGTGTTGCGTCCCCGAAGATCACCGGTACGTCGAGTTCGTCTGCGGTCGACAGGAACCGGTTGTTCTCGTCGCGCTCGATCACCGCGACGTCGTATCCGGCTGCGGTCAGGTCACCGACGACGCGGCTGCCGAACGAGCCCAGCCCGACGACGATGATGTGGTTGCGCAGATGGCGTGCCCGCCGGACGCCGGCCGATTGGAGGAAGCGCCGCGAGAGCAGCAGGTCGGCCAGGAACGCGACGAGCAGCGCGGTGGTGGTCACGCCGGCGAACATCAGCGCGACGGCGAAAATTCGCAGCCATGCGGATTGATGGAGGAACGTGAATTCGCCGAATCCCACGGTGGTGATGGTCTCCGCGGTGAAATACATGGCGTCCAGCCAGGACAGCCGTGGCTTCGTATAGGAGAAGTGCACGATGACTGTCGAGGCGAGCAACAGGCTGAGCGCGAGCAGCATGGCGGGGAAGAGCATGGGATTGACGTCGTCGCGCATCGCCCTCGCAGCATCCGAAATTCGCCGCATCCACGACTGGCGAGAGCGTGTCGCGCTGGGCCGCGGAGTCTTTATCCCGCGCGCGGCCAGCTCATCGGCGCTGCCGATCATGGCTGTCCAGTCACCGGCACGCACCGGATGGTCTCGTCCCGGACAGGGCACCACCTCGGCGGGCGTGGCGGACTTCTCGCCGTGAATCACGGCTACCGGTGCCAGGTCGCCGTAGATCTCGCGAAGGGTCGCGTCGCGTGGTGCGTCGGCCCCCGACACCAGAAATTTGATCCCGGCCGCCTCGACCGGGTGCGTGTGGCTCGACAGACAGGCCTCGACGACCGACGGTGCCGCGAGGTCGGCGACGTCCAGGATGGCGCCCGGACCGTTGTCGGCGGCGACCGCCGCCCGCAACACGTTGTTGCCCAAGCGCGCGACGACGCGCACGTTGGGATTCGTTTTCCTTGCCAGCAAGGCGAATTCAAGGTTCTGCGCATCGTCGTCCCCTGCGCAGACGATGGCGCTCGCATGGGCAAGATCGGCGCCGACGAGCTCCTCGCTGTGTAGCTTGGCGATGGTGGCGCCCGCGCGGTTCAGTTCCTCGGCAATCGTGGTCGCCAGCGCGTCGTCACCGCTGACGATGATGTGGCGGCGGGTGCTCATGGACGTTCCGCCGTGACGGCCGCGGCATAGTCTTGGTCGTTCCAGCGTGATGAGTCGTCACGCATAAACCCCACCTCTGATGACATCGGCGCTGACTTGTTGCTACGACTATCGGGCACCGTGCCGATTGATGCCAGCGCGACATGTCCTCAAATGCGACGACGGTTGACCGACTAGGTCCAGCACACCGTCTGGCGGGAGATAATCGACCAGCACGCCACTTGCCGGGTGGCAGCTGAATTGAGCGGGAAGACGCCGCGGAGTCGACGAATGGGTCGGCTGAATTCTCAAGCCCGTCAACCTCACTTAGGATCACGCACATCTTGTGCTTCGCCTTCGAGCGCGCGAAGTCCGACGGGGAGGCCATGACTCTGACGACGACCCGCTCTCATGACAGCTAGCTGGCCGGGCCCCAGTTGGCCCAACCCCTTCGACCGGGGCGCACCGCCGCCTCCGCCTCCAGGCCAACCACCCCCGCGCCCACCCTCCGACGAGGTGAACACGCTGGCGACGCTGTCGGTCGTGTTCGCGTTTCTGCTGGCTCCGGTCGGAGCGGTGTTGGGGCACTTCGCCCTGAAAGACATTCGCCGGCGCGGCGACCGCGGCCGCAATCGCGCTCTGGTTGGACTGACGCTGTCGTATGCGTTCACCGTCCTTGCCACGGTTGCACTGGTGCTGTGGGCGACCCTCGGCAACCATCACGCCGGCCAGTCAACGGCGCATTCCGGAGGAACCATCGCGGCCGGTGCGGCGAAGCCTAGTGGCGCTGTGTCCGCGCCGCCTGAACCGTCGGTGACGCCCGAAGGTTTACAGTCGCTGGTGCTCACCGGGGAAGATGTTGCCGGCCTCATCAAGGCGCCCGGCATGTACGTCAACAAGACATGGACCCAGACGCACGAGCTGCAACCCGGCGACAGCTTTGACCCCCCGGAATGCACCGAAGCGGTATTCAACGGCTTGACGGCGTCCTATCGCGACAGCGGTTACCGTTCCATCTACGGCGTCGACCTGGGTCAACACACCAATGGTTTCCCGCATGGGGTTTCGGAGTTCGTTGCGACGTTCGACAATGCCGCGGCCGCACAGAGTTTTATCACCGGTGCCGTCAAACAGATCAACAGCTGCGCCGGAAAGCAATTGACGTACTCGCACGGCGGCGTGTCCGGTATCTACAGCGTCGGAACACCGGTGCAAGCCGGCCCGGTGACGTCGGTGCGCAGCACCCTGGGGACCGTGCAGGACAACGGGCGGATTACCGATGTCGGCAGCCAGCACACCAGCGCATTGCGGGCCCTGGCGGCCAAGGCCAACGTCGTGGTCGATGTCGATGCAATTGGACGCGATCTCGGCGACGACGCCACAACTCTCGTGCAGGGCATCCTCGGTCGGATTCCGAGTTAGGCGGTCGGCCAACAAAATTGGCGAGGCAACCCGCCGACTTACAAGACCTGGACGTCCGCGGGTGACCAGAACGCGCGCATCGACGTGATCTTGGCGTCCCCGTCGAACGACATCGTCGAGATCGGCGAGATTCGGGTACGGCTGTCACCGGCGTCGAGCGTCAGATGCCAGAAGAAGGCGGCTTCGCTGCCGGAGATCCGCAATTCGGCCAGTTCAGTGGCCTTCTTCGCGTCTTGAAACCCCGCATAGAACCCGCGGATGGCGTCATGACCGCGGCGAATGTCGGATCCGATCGGATCCTCGATCGTGGCGTCGGCGGCGTATAAGGTCACGATGTCGTCGGCGGTGCCCGTGGCGACCAGCGCGAGGTAGCGATTGACGGTCTCGGTGATGGCTTCCGGGGACGGCATGACTTCGGACGCTACTCCTCGCCGTCGCGACCGTATGAGTTGTGGTAATCACGGCGATACTGGCGTCGTGACTTTCATCGAACGCCTCGCGAGCCGTGAGATCTACCGGAACCCGTGGATGGTGCTGCGAGAGGATGACATCCGGCGCCCCGACGGGAGCGTGGGCATCTACGGCGTCGTCGACAAGCCGGCCTACGCGCTCGTCATGCCCTACGACGGGCAGCGCTTCCGGTTGGTCGAGCAGTTTCGCTATCCCCTCGATGAGCGACGCTGGGAGTTTCCGCAAGGCACCGCTCCCGATCTGGCCCACGCCGAACCGGCCGAGCTGGCCGAACGCGAGTTACGTGAGGAAACCGGATTGCGCGCAACGTCCTTCGAAGCGCTCGGCCGGCTCGACGTCGCTCCGGGAATGACCAGTCAACGCGGCTGGGTGTTCTTGGCCACGGGTATCGCCGAGGGAGAAGCCGACCGCGAGCACGAGGAGCAGGACATGCGCAGTGCGTGGTTTTCACGTGACGAGGTCGAGCAGATGATTCGCGGGGGAGTCATCGCCGACGCGCAGTCGGTTGCGGCCTACGGGTTGTTTCTACTGCGAGTGTGATATCCCGCGACAACACCGCGATCGTGTCCGCGCCGAGATCACGACGCGTCATCGAACGCCCACCATTGACGCAATGCGGCCGAGGTTTCGGGTAGTTGCGGTGCTTGCTGCCGTCGCCGCGTTGGTCGTCGGCGCACCCGGCATGTGTGCGAATGCGATGTCACCGTCGTGGAACGGCAAATACTCACTGGTGAGGTATGCGGTTGGTAAATCCGGCACCAGCGTCGCCGCCACCCAGGCCGAACCGACATTCAGCGCCGATTACGTCTTCACCACCGCATGCTCGTCGGGCAAGTGCGTGGCCACCGCCACCAACGGCCCTACGCCGAAGAATCCGACGCTGCCCCAGCCTTCGCACTACATCTGGGACGGAGCCAAGTGGGTCGAGCGCTTCGACTTCCAATGGGATTGCTATATGGGCGAAGGTGTTTCGAAGGTGTGGGCACCCGCGAGATCGTGGGCCTTTTACGCACCGCAGCCCGATGGGTCACTACGCGGGACATGGCACACGGACATCAACAGCGGCCCCTGCCAGGGGAGCGTCGAAATGCCGGTGGCGGCGTTCGCCGCCGGGTCGGCATGACGGAGACGCCGTCAATGCGACGCGGATCAGTCCCGCGGCGTGGGGGTCATCGAGGCGATGTAATAGGTTTCGTGCCCCGTCGGGTAGCCGCCGCCGCCGGTGGCGATGTGAACATGGTCGTAATGGTCGGCGGTCTCTGAGCCTAGGTCCGCCATCCAGTTGCCTCCGCCGACGCCCGGGTAGATCTTCTGGCGCCAGATCACATGGTTTATGCCCCATCGTTTCGCGTTCGCCAAGGCGTAGCCGGCGATCTGGTTGCCGAGCTCGATGCCCTCGGGGCTATGGAAGTTCGGGATCATCACGTCGATCGCCAGCCCGTTGGGATGCCACGGCAATGGGTCCTCTCGGTATCCGCCGATTGTCTTGATCTGGGGGAAGAGCACGCTGATGACGCGGGCCGCCCAAATGGTCTTGACCTGCAACCGTTCCTCGGACGCGACGCCGCGAGGCAGTGCGAGCTGAAATTGCTGGCCGGCGGAAGGGGCAGGCGGTGCCATCGCCGTCAACGCTTCCACCTCAGCCGGGGTGGCGGCGCGCGGCGCGCTGGCGGGTGGTGGAGCCGCCGCGGCGCTGGTGGTGGGAGCCGCTGCGGGGGTCTCGACGCAGCACCGTGGCTTGGTGCCCTGCGCGTGGATCATCGCGGCGGAGACGACGAGCGAAGCCGCAACCGCCAGCCATCGCCCCTGCCCTTTAGCGAACACCTTCACGCCCACGACCAGCAGCTTAATGTCGTTCGTGACGTGTGGGGTGCGTTTTCCAATTGCTTGTTCAGGACGGCCGTGGGGGACCACAATGACACCATGCCTGGGCGAACGTTTGACAACGCGAATGCCTTTCATCGGGCGATGCGCCGCTTCGCCTCCACGACCGTAGGTGTGGCGCTTCTTCGCCCGACCGCGCACCACCTCGACCGACTCATCACCAAAGCCACCGGCGGTAGGAGCAGCTTCGCTGGGGTCGCGACCGGGGTCCCCGTGGTCATGCTGACCACCACGGGCGCCAAATCCGGTGAACCACGCACCGTCGCCGTATACGGCATCCCGCACCCGGACGGCGTGGGCCTCATCGCATCCAACTTCGGTGGTACCAAGCATCCGGCCTGGTACCACAACCTGAAAGCCAACCCGGAAGCGACGGTCACGATCGGCCGCGATACCTGGCAGGCCACCGCGCGGCTCGCGACGTCACGCGAGCGCGACGAGATTTGGGCCAAAGGCATCGAGCTGTATCCCGGCTGGCGGAAGTACGAAGTGCGGGCCGGAGATCGACACATCGAGGCGTTCGTGCTGGCACGACGCTAAGGACCGCATGGGCGGCGGTGATATGTGTCACGCGAGCAACCGAAATCGTCCGGCAACGACAACGTTTCGGCAAACTCCGATCAATTCCCGGCAATCGCCGCGTCATCTACGGCGACAGCGGCTGCGGCTGTAACGCCCCAGCGCCGGCGTATCGGGTTTCTTTACCGGCGGCATGTGTGGCCACCCGCTGGTTTAGGCCCGATATCTACCCCTCTAAAGAGGACAACTTATACGTGTGTCTAAGAAGCATTCCGAATAAGTTACAAAAAAAACACGGTCAGCGAGACTGGCGATCGATGTCCTTACAGTTAGCCAATGAACTTTAAGAAAATGGCAATGACGGGCGCTCTCGGGTTCGCGACCGTGATTTCAGCGGCGTCGATAGCATCTGGTTATCCTCACCAGC
>NZ_DASUHS010000017.1:0-2711 GCF_036273375.1 Mycobacterium sp.
TCTGTCGCAGACCAGGTTGGCAGGGTTTCGGTTCCCGCCCGAGGTAATCGTGGTGGCGTGCACTGGTACCTGCGCTACGGCTTGTCATACAGGGGGACATCGAAGAGCTGCTGACCGAACGGGTATTGGGTCCCGACCAGATCAGGCTGGCCGAAGACCAACACTGCCCTGAAGCGATCTCGTAACTCGTCGAGCGCGTGCCGCACCGACACGTCCCGCACCCAGCCAGGACGCCTGCTACCGGGGGCCGCGTCGCTGTTCATACCCATCGTGGTGCTGCAAACGGGCGCAACGTGCTGCCAGTATCCCGCCTTCGGTAGCTCATCATCTAGAGCACCTACGAAGTCAGTGTCGTTCTTGTAATTGCGTGCAGCTCAGGATTGGATGAGTACCGCCTTTCTGAAGCGGTCGCTGCACGACCTCGAATTCTCTGTGGGGCGAAGGCTGCCTACGAAGCAACATCAAGCCTGGACCTGCGTTTTCTCCCGGCCTCGGAGACGCAGCAGCTGTCGCGGCGTACCGCGGCTGCGGCCTGTGCCAGGCGCAGAGTATTCGAGGAGGTGGGTGTCGTGGATTCAGTTCACTCCACGGCGGCCCCCCAAGAAACGGGCAAATAGCACTGCCGGATTGCTAGCAGGGAGAGTCGTATTCCCTGGTCAGACAGACGGGGCGCCCCCGGCAGGATTCGAACCTGCGTTCCCGCCTCCGGAGGCCGGTAGAACCCTGATCATGCGTTTCTCTGGTGTCTCCTTGTCCTGTTTGCCTTAGTCGGTGTCGCATGGGCTGCCGTGGGGTCGCGCAGTTCATTGCACGAATCCTTGCACGACCACGGTCCGACAACTGCTCATCGGTCACTTTCCACCGCCTCGTTGTGATCGAATGGAAGATCGACGAAGCGAATCAATGCATCCGAGGGGAATCTTCATCACCTGGCGAGGGAAGTGGAGTGTGTGTCACGTCGTATCGAACTCCAGTTGGTTGCGCCAGGCGTCGAAAGTCGTGCGGAGTCGCTGCTGTCCTTGGCCTCGGCAAGCTCAAGTAGGCGTGCCCATATCGGTCGATCAGGGCTGCTACGTCGAAGAAATCACGGGGACGGGCTCGTCCCCACAAGGCGAGTACCTTGTCGGCGGCGAGATCGTCGGGATGAAGCACCGGCCCGAGGTCCAGCGTGACGCGGTCATGCAGCCGTCCTCCGTCGGCAAACACTTCGACCGTGCATTCGGCACCGGTTGCTGGGTTTATGGCGATGAAGCGGTGGTCAAGCGGTGGCCGTTCGCTGTCGTGCGTGACGAGGTGCTGCTCCTCGAGTGCGTGGCGCAGTGCGGCGACGACTTGGCGGGCTTCATGGTCGTCTATTCAGCGAAGAGGTCGATGTCTTTCGTCGGCCGGTTGACGAAGCCGTGCACGATCATGGCTCCGCCGCCCGCCAGCGCCAACGTGCGTGACTGCGGCAAGGCCAGTGCGGTTCGCGCGATTTGTTCCTGCAGCGGATCCAGGGGCATGTGGCTAGGCTGCCGTGCCCGCCGAGTCGATCAGCGGACGCCACGCCGCCCGGACCCACGGCGGAAGATACATCTGATCCCACAGGCGAACCAGCTCAGTGCCGTTGATCAGCTCACGGGCATTGTCCAGCGTGCCTTCCACGAGCACCATCTCGTACAAGTCGCGCCGCCGGGTCGGGTCAGCGAGATCCCACCGGACGTCGCGTGGATTGGGTCCTGACCAGAACAGCCCGGCCGGAAGACCGACACTGCCCTGAAGCGAACCTTGTAGCTCATCGAGCGCGTGCGGCACCGACACATCCCGCACCCAGCCAGGACGCCTGCCACCCGGGGCCGTGTCACCGTTCATACCGTCATGGTGCCGCAACCAGGATCAACGTGTCTCGTGGGTTCTGCATCCGCCCGTGAATCGTTCTGGTGCGACCCGACTCAGCAGCGCTGTCACCTCAGTGCGGCTGAGTAGAGCATGAGCACCGCCCTGGCACATGGACCAAAGCTGATCTACTCACAGTGATACTAGCAGGTCAGACATGGCGCCTCCGGCAGGATTCGAACCTGTGCTCCCGCCTCCGGAGGCCGGTGAAACATCGATCATGCGTGTCGCTGGTGTCTCCCGTTCCCGTTTTCCCTTAGTCATGGCCTCTGAATTGCCGTGGTGTCCCGTGGTTCATTGCACGAACCCTTGCACGAACGACGACGCTAACGACACGGCAACGTGTCGCGACGCGTACAAGGCGGTGGGGAACCCGGCATACCGACCGTCTATCCGGGCCGGTCATTGAGTGCGAGGGGTGGTACCCGGCGCGGGTCGAGCTCGGCGTAAGCGTGCGCGGCCAGGTTGCGGAACCCGGCGGCGCGACATGGACGCTATGCCGTTCACCAGATGGTTTCCACGGTGGCGAGCTGGCGGATCTTGCGATCGTAGGTCACCAGAGGAGCAGCTCTCACCAGGGCGGTAGCAGCGATTATCCGGTCAAAAGGATCAGCTACCGCGGCGCGGGGAATCTCGCTGACCGCACGGGCCACTGCATTATCGATGGGAACGACCTCGAATCCGGAGTCTGCCGCGTCGATGATCTCATGAAACGCTTCGAGATGCGTCTGCGTGAAAGTGCCTTTTTCCACGAGATAGACCAGTTCCACGAGTGTTGCTGCCGAGATCGCTAGTGGGGCGTCCGAGTCGGTCGCATGATCCATCACCTGGCGCGC
>NZ_DASUHS010000018.1:0-60103 GCF_036273375.1 Mycobacterium sp.
GGCGATCGTTCGGGCATGTTCCCAGCTCAGCCACGCCGCGGCGATGTCACGGTTGGTTGCCCATGCTGCGGCTCGCATGTGCCAGCCGTAAGCGCCGTGCTCATCGCCGGCGGCCTCCAAATGTCCGGCGATCAAGGCGGCGTCTTCATCGGCCGCCGCCGGGGCACGTGATTCGATCACAGCCGCAATGCGCCGGTGCAGTTCGGCGCGATCCGATCTGAGCTGCGATTCGTAGGCCACCGTCCGAATCAGCGGATGGTAGAACACATACTCGGGTTTCCGGCTGGGCCCGACCTGATTGATGAGCTGGGCTGACACCAGTTCCTCGAGCAGGGGCTCGATGCCCAACGATTCCAGGAGATCCCGGTCGAAGTTCGAGCCGATGACCGCCGCCGCGCTCAGGGTGCGTTTCGCCTTCGCGCCCAGCCGGTCGATGCGCGCTGCGATAGTGGCTTGCAGCGTGGCAGGCACGCGCACCGCAGCACCTGCTGTCGTCGAGATGTACGCTCCCGAATTGCCTTGCAGTACACCGCGATCAGCAAGATCCCGCACTATTTCTTCGGCGAAGAACGGGTTTCCGGCGGCCCGCTCGGTGATCATGGTGGCCAACTCACCGACTGACGGGTGTGCCCCGAGCAGCTGCGAGACCAGTCCTGCGGTCTCCGGATCACTCAGTGGCGAAAGGGTAATGGTTCCTGCACCGGCAACCCGGCTCAACGCACCTTGATATTCGGGGCGATAGGTGACCAGTGCCAGCGCGCGTGTCTTCGGGATTACGGTGATGAAATCGGCCAGCAGCGACTCGCTGACCTCATCGACCCAGTGGGCGTCTTCTATGACATAAAGCGCCGGGGTTTCGCGGGCGAGCGACGCGGCGTTGACCAGCGCCGTCAACCGCCGCCTGCGCGCTTCGGGATCGATCTTGGGTAGCTCCACATCGGGATCGGCGATGCCCAGCAGGTCGTTCAAGAGCAACAAGTCCTCCGGCTCCGCGTCGCGAGCCTGGGCCCGTATCCGTGCCCGGGCGTCGGGCGGGTCAAGGCCCTTGATGCCTGTGACCGCGCGTAGCAGCCGCCCCACGCCGTGAAACGGGATCTGGCTGGTGTGTGATTCGCAGGAGGCGGCGAACACGTCGATGCCCCGAACGGCAGCCATGGCAGAGACGTCGCGCACCAGACGGCTCTTGCCGATGCCCATTGGCCCCACCACGCCGACAATCACGCCGTGGCCATCGAGTGCGCGCTCCAGCGCGCCCTCGACTGCCGACATCTCGCCGCCCCTGCCGATCAGCTTCGACTCGGCATGCCAGGCACCGCGCTGTTCGTCGCCCATGCCCAGCAGCCGACGGGCCGGAACCGGCGCGTTTGAACCCTTGATCTGAACCAACTCGGATTCACCGAGATTCGCCGCGCCTTCGACGAGTCGCGCTGTCGACGCGCTGAGCATCACCCCGCCGGGCGGAGCCGCCGATTCCATCCGCTGAGCCATGCCGACTTGCTCACCTATGGCGGTGTAACCGAAAGGTCCCGAGCCGATTTCGCCCGCGATCACCTGACCGGAGTTGAGTCCCACCCGCAACTGCAGATCTACACCGTCGCGGGCGTCGACGTCGACGGCAAGCCGCTTCGTCTCCTCCTGAACCCCCAACGCCGCCAAGCAGGCGCGAACGGCGTGGTTCTCCAACGCAATCGGCGCGCCGAACACTGCCATGATGCCGTCGCCGGTGAACTTGTCCACGGTGCCGCCATACCGCTGCACCACCGCCGCGCAGACATCGGCGACGTCCGCCATGATCTCTCGGAGCCGTTCCGCACCCACCGACGCCGCGATGTCCATCGAGTGCACTACATCGGCGAACAGAACGGTGACCTGCTTGTATTCCGCGCGGGTATCGGGTTTTTTGACTGGTGAGCCGCAGCCGTGGCAAAACCGGGCGTTCTCCAGAGGCTCGGTGCCACAGGTTTGGCACGCCGCTATGGCCGTCATTCGACCCTCCGCCGATCGGGCCCCAAAGTTTGCAGAGTCCTCAAAGGATAGGCGGTGGGTCACCTGGTCGCGCACCGGGCGGCAAGTACTCGTGGGGCAAGACAGGTAGTCGTCTACGCATGTGCTGGGTGGCCAAGACCTCAAGGCTGGGGCATGAAGGTACTTCACCGCCGACTTCGGGGGCCACCATGACCATTACGACTGACGCGCCGATCCGCCCGAGCGTCTTTGATGCCGGACTTCCGACGATTGATTATGAGCATTGCCAGAGCCTGGAAGAGGCACACACGATCATTCGCCAGGCGCGACAACAGGCGCCTATTGCCATCGGCCCCCATGGGCCGGAGTTTTTGACCTATGAATTGGTTCGAACCGTCCTGCGTGACCCGCGATTTCGCGTGCCACAGGGCATGTTCCTGGCTTCACAAGGCATCACCAGTGGCCCGCTGTGGGAGCGGGTCGCGACGAACCTGATCAGCCTTGACGGCCCGGCGCACCAGCGGCTGCGCCGCCTCGTGTCCAAGGCCTTCACACCGCGAGCCACCGCGCGGCTGAGCACCACGATCGTCGAGGTGATCAACGAACTCGTGGACCATCACACCACCACCGGGCGCTGCGACGTCGTCAGCGACATTGCCCGTCAATATCCAATCCCGATCATCTGTGCGCTTCTGGGCGCCCCGGCGCAGGATTGGAAGCTGTTCTCGGAGTGGACAGACGACATCTTCAAGGCCTTCAGCTGGGAGGTCGCCGCCCACCAGCGGACCATCTTGGCGGCATGGGATGAGCTCGACGCCTACATCGACGACATGGTCGCCCAGCGGCGGCTCACGCTGACCGACGACCTGCTCTCGGATCTGATCCGCGCCGAGGACGACGGCGATCGCCTCAACGCCGAAGAGCTGCGGATGCTGGTGGCGGGGCTGTTGATGGCCGGCACGGACACGACGCGCAACCAGTTGGCCGCCTCAGTACACGTGCTGTGCGATCACCCCGACCAGTGGGCGCTGCTGGCCGAGCATCCCGAGCTCGCGGCAAACGCGGTCGAAGAGACGATGCGGCATTCACCGATCGCAGGCGCCACCCTCCGCGTTGCCCTCGAGGACGTCGAGGTCGCCGGGTTCATGATCCCGGCCGGCACACTGGTGATCGCCAACACTGCCGCAGCAAACCGCGACCCCGCCGTCTACGACGACCCCGACCGACTCGACATCACCCGCGTGGGAGCTGCGGCGATGCAGACTTTCGGCGCCGGCATGCACTATTGCCTGGGGGCCAACCTGGCCCGACTGGAGCTCGCCGAAGCCCTGACGGTCATGGCACGGCGCATGCCCAACGCCCATCGCACCGGCCCCGCCCCATGGAAACCCCTCACCGCTATCAGCGGACCGGCCACGCTGCCAATAGAATTCGACCCGTCATAGGGACTGACCGCTCGCTCACTCGCCCTGCGCGTACCGCTTGGCGAACAGCCGCCGGCGGGCAAACGGCGACAGGACCGCCTCGTAGTGGCCGAGCAGCTCGTCACAGATGACCGGCCAACTCCGGCCGAGCACGCTGCGCCGGGCGGCCAGCGCGTAGCGGTGGCGTTCGTCGATCAAATGGGTGACGGCCGCGGGCAGCCTCGCCTCGAACTCGTCGACGCCCAGCAACAAACCGGTACGCCACGGCGTGACGAGGTCACGTGGGCCGCCGGCGTCGGGGGCGATCACCGGCAACCCCGACGCCAGCGCTTCTTGCACGACCTGACAAAACGTCTCGTGCTCGCCGGGATGCACGAACACGTCCATGCTGGCGTACGCCGCGGCGAGCTCTTCGCCGTACAGCGCGCCGGTGAAAACCGCTGTCGGCATTGCCGATTGCAGCTTGATGCGGTCGACACCGTCACCCACGATGACGAGCTGAACCGCGTCGTTGGCGGCCAGCCCGATGAGACGCTCGACGTGTTTCTCGGGCGCGAGGCGACCCACGAACCCGACGATGGGCCTGCCCCGCGGCGACCACTGGCGTCGCAGCACCTCGTTGCGCGCGGACGGCGCGAACCGCAGCACGTCGACACCGCGTGCCCACCGGTGTACCCGCGGAAACCGATGAGCGACAAGCGATTCCATGGTCACACTGGATGGCGCCAGGGTGCGGTCGGCAAGGCCGTGCAGATGACGGAACCACGCCCAGGCGGCCCGCGCGGTCATCGGAATGCCGTAGCTGGCCGCGAAGCCCGGAACGTCGGTTTGATACACCGCGACCGTCGGCACCCCCAGCCAGCGGGCCGCCCGCACCCCGCCGTAGCCCAGGAGCGCCGGCGAAGCCAAATGCACCACGTGGGGATCGAATCCGCGCAACACCTTCACCAGCCGGGGCGTGGGCACACCGAGCGGCAGGGTGGTCACCTTGGGGAACATCCGCGACGGCACCCGGTGAACGCGGATCCCGTCGTAAATGCGATCTGCCCGGGGCTGGCCAGGAGGTGTGTCAGGGGCGATGACGAGGGCTTCGTGACCCGTCCGGCGCAGATGCTCGAGCACCCGGATCACCGAGTTGCTGACACCGTTGACTTCGGGGAGGAAGGATTCCGCGACGATGGCAACGCGCACCTCACTACCGTGTCAGCGTCGGCTGTCGATAAGGTTGCCTGCGGGCATACGTCATGCGAAATTTGCAGGTCCGGCGCTTTTGGCGGTCGGGTTCTCGGTTGCGTCCGGGGGGACGTCGCGCCGGTCGAGCCACTTGTCCAGCAGCGCCAGCGCGATCAGGATCGCCCCCGCGCCCAGCCAGCCGACCACCGCGATGGACCCGGCCGGGATGATCGCCAGCCCGGCATTGCGATGCTGCACGCGCACCAGGTTGGGATCGTTCTTGTTGTACTCGACGTAGATCCGCATCCCGGTGGCCAAATGGGACGGGTAGAGCACACCGAGCTCGGGACGATAGGTGACTCGCTCGGGGGTGACGAATTCGATGGTGGAACGGTGCGGTCCGGCACTGAGCACCTCCGCCTGCGCGACACCCATGTTGTGGGTGATCGCGAGGTCGTCGCGCCAGGCGCCGGCCACCAGCAGCATGGACTGCAACGTGACCAGGCCGGCGACGATCAGCACCGCAATTCTGGCCCACCGCAACGCAATCCTGGCACGCGTTTTCGGCGGTTCGTCACTACGTCCATGAATCAGTAAGCGCAGCAGAGTTTTTGGAGATGTCACCATCTATGTGCGCCTCATAGCGCGGCCTTGATCGCGGCGTGCAGCTGCCGCAGCGACGACCGGTCGGCCTTGACCTCCAGCACCCGCATTCCGGGTCCGGATTCGTCGAGCGCCGTGGGCAATTCGCCCACCTCGATCTGCCGGCTCTCGACGTGGTAGGCGCGGCACAGCGCGCCCACGTCGACGTCGTGCGGTGTGCCGAAAACCCGTGACGAGACGTCGGAGAACCGCGGGTCACCCTGTTCGAGCAATTCGAAGATGCCGCCGCCGTTGTCGTTGGAGACGACGATCGTCAGCCGGCGCGGGATGGGCTCGGTGGGGCCGATGAGCAACCCGGAACTGTCGTGTACGAACGTCAGGTCGCCGATCAGCGCGACGGTGCGCGCCGGGCTGTCCGGGCCGCCCTCGCGTTCGTGGGCGAGAGCCGCCCCGATGGCAGTGGAGACCGTCCCGTCGATCCCGGCGACGCCGCGGTTGGACCGCACCAGGATGTCACGGGTGTCCAGGCCGACCAGCGCCGCGTCGCGGACCGGGTTGGAGGCCCCGAGTACCAGCTGATCGCCGGGCGCAAGCGCGTCCGCCACGGCCGCCGCGACGTGCAGGCCGGTGGTCAGCGGGTGCGCGTCGAGTTGGCTGCGGACGGCGGCCAGCGCGTGCCGGTTGGACTCCGCACAGCGGTGCAGCCAAGCCGGGTTCGGCGCCCCGACGGTGACCGCCCGGGTCCCGGTGGCCTGGGAATTGCCCGAAACGTCCGGCCAGCGCGGCCCGGTGGTCAGCGCGAATACCGGCACCTGCGGGTCGGCGAGCAACGCCGACACCGGCCGGTGCAGCGTGGGGCGACCGAGCATGATCACCTGCTTGGGCCGCAGCAGGGGCAGCGCCAGCGGGTGCAGCGGGTTGGCCGGGGCGGGCGCCGTCGGCTCGGCGACGGTCGGCAGCTGCGCCAGGTTGGGCTGCACACCCGCGCCGTGCCCGGCGATGACGACCGTGTCGGGTGACAGGTCGATGTCCAGCGGCTGGTCGAAGCTGACCGGCGGGGCATAGGTCCACGGCCGCCCGCCCGGGCGGCCCTGCGGCGTCGCCGTTTGAGGGTCGGGACCGGGCACCAGGGGTTCGCGCAGGGGGATGTCGAACTGCACCGGGCCGGCGTTGGCGGTACGGGATCCGGTGGCGGCCACCAGCACCCGGCACGTGGCCGATCGCCAGGTGGCGTTGGCCGAATCCAGCCGCTCGGGGGCGTCCTCGGCCAGGCCCAGGCTGATGGTGGCCCGCACCTGCGTGCCGAAGTAGCCCAGCTGCTCCATGGTCTGGTTGGCCCCGGTGCCCAGCAGCTCGTAGGGCCGGTTGGCCGACAGCACGATCAGCGGCACCCGGGCGTAGTTGGCCTCGATCACCGCCGGGCCGAGGTTGGCGACGGCCGTGCCGGACGTCATGGCGACGCAGACCGGCGCGCCGGCGGCGATGGCCAGGCCAATGGCCAGATAGCCGGCGGTGCGCTCGTCGATGCGGACGTGCAGGCGGATGCGGCCGGACCGGTCGGCGTCCTGCAACGCGAAAGCCAGCGGGGCGTTCCGCGAACCCGGACAAAGCACCACGTCGCGGACACCGCCGCGAATCAGCTCGTCAACGACGACGCGAGCCTGTGTCGTCGAGGGGTTCATTCCTACAGAGTGTCACAGCCCGCTGACGATGCCCGCCGGGTCACTCAGCCCTCGGCGTCGCCGAAGAACTTGAGCATGGCGGCGTTGACGGCGTCCGGTCGCTCAAAGAAACCGAGATGACCTGCGTCGGGTATCTGCACGTAACTGCCATTGGGCAGCGCGTCCGCGACCTCGCGGCCCATATGCGGCGGGGTCAGCAAGTCGTCGGAGAAGCCGATCACCAGCACCGGGGTCGTGATGCTGCGGTAGGCGGTCAATCGGCTGGTGTACGGCGCGATATCGAGCTGCGCGCGCATGCCCGGGGTGGGCTTGATCGGCCAGGTGGAAAACATCGCGATCCAGTCGGCGACCGCGGTGTCATCATTGAGCGTCTTGCGGGAAAAGTTTTCCAGCAGGCGGATTTTGGCGTCGTACGCGGGCGGCAGCTCGACACCGGTGTCGGACAGCTCGGCCTCGGCGTCGCGGAAGAACTGCCGGGAGCGGTCCATGCGGCCCCGCGTGCCCATCAGCACCGCCGAGCTGACCAGCTCGGGCCGGGCCAGCATGAGCTCCTGCGCGATGAACGCGCCCATCGACATCCCGACGATGCGGGCCGGGGCCGCATTCAGGCCCTCGATCAGCGCCGCGGTGTCGGCGACCATGGTTTGCGTGGAGAAACCCTGCGCGTTCTCCGTGGCACCGATTCCGCGATTGTCGAAGGTGATGACGCGGTAACCGGCCGCCACAAAGGCGGGGACTTGATAAGGGTGCCAGGTTCGTCCGGCGCCGCCGTGGCCGGCGATAAATACCACGGGCTCACCGGAGCCGCGGTCGTCGTAAGCCAGGTTCATCACCCGGAAGACGGTACAAGCAACCGATGGCAGGCCTTGACCCGGTCGATCCACCACTGCCGCCGCTCCGGCGCCGCCCGCAGCGCCCGCAGCCGCTCCGGGTCGGGCGTAACCGGGCCCACCGCCAGGGCGCCGTCGACGGGCGCTGCGGTCTCGGCGACGTCGTCGACGAACAGCCCGCCGGTGCCCAGGCCGCAAGCGTGTCGAAGTTGCGGCAGGGCCGCCGCGGCGGTCAGGCCGGCGGCGATTCCCACCGCCGAATCCAGCGCGCTGGAGATCACGACCGGGATATCGATCTGCGCAGCGATCTCGAGCATGGCCGAAATCCCGCCCAGCGGAGCGACTTTGAGTACCGCGATGTCGACGGCGTGCGCGCGGACCACGGCCAGCGGGTCGTCGGCCTTGCGGATGCTCTCGTCGGCGGCGATCGGCACGTCTGGCATATCCGGGCGCCGGCGCAGCTCCGCGAGCTCGTTGACGCTCGCGCAAGGCTGTTCGAGGTATTCCAGCGGCCCGTCGGTGGTCAGCGCGGCCGCGGCCTGCACGGCCTCCTCGACGCTCCAGCCGCCGTTGGCGTCCACCCGCACCGTCGGGACCAGTTCGCGCACGGCATTGACCCGTGCGACGTCGTCGGCCAGCGTCTGCCCGGGCTCGGCCACCTTCACCTTGGCGGTGCCGGCCCCGGGGAAGCGAGCGAGCACCTCGCCCACCTGCGCGGCGGGCACGGCCGGCACGGTCGCGTTGATCGGGATGCGGTCGCGACGGGTCGGCGGCGGCTTTCGGTAGGCGGCTTCGATGCCCGACGCCAGCCAGTGCGCGGCCTCGCGCGGCTCGTATTCGACAAAGGCCCCGAATTCGCCCCACCCGGCCGGGCCGTCGATCAGCGCCACTTCGCGGGTGGTGATGCCGCGGAACCGCACCCGCATCGGAAGCGCCACCACGTGCAGGCGGTCGAGCAGGTCCTCGAGGGTCGGCGTCACGCGCTGTGGACCTGGCGGCCCGCCAGATAGGTCGCCCGCACCTTCAGGTCGGCGATCTGCTCGGGGGGCACCGTTCGCGGATCGGCAGAGAGCACCACCAGGTCCGCATACTTGCCGACCTCCAGCGACCCGATCACATCGTCGGAGAACAGCTGCCAGGCCGCGTCGATGGTCTGTGCGCGGATCGCCTGCTCCACGGTCAGCCGCTCTTCGGGTCCGAGCACCCGGCCGCTCGGCGCCGTGCGGGTCACCGCCACGCTGATGTTGCGCAGCGGTTCTTCGGGCGTAACCGGCGGGTCGTTGTGCAGGGAGATGCGCATCCCGGTGGCGACCGCGGATCCGGCTGGCATCCAACGGGTTCCGCGTTCCTCGCCGAAGAGGCCGTCGACAATGACGTCGCCCCAGTAGTGGATCTGGTCGACGAAGATGCTGCAGGTCACCCCGAGGTCGTGGGCGCGCTGCAGCTGCTCGGGCCGGATGGCGCCGACGTGCTCGAGCCGCAGCCGGTGGTCGTCGCGCGGATGGCGGCGCAACGCCTCTTCGTACACGTCGAGGATGGTGTCCACGCCCGCGTCGCCCTGCACGTGGCAGGCCATCGGCCAGCCCAGTGGGAAGTACGCGCCGACTATTTCGTGCAGCTGCTCGGCGGTGTAGTTGGCGCAGCCGCAGGATCCCGGCGTGACGCCGATGATCCGGGTGGCTTCGGTGTCCAGATACGGAAACGAGAGGTCGATGTTGCCGATCCAGGGCGAGCCGTCGACCCAGATCTTGATGCCGACCTGCCGCAGCATGTCGTCGCCCTGCCCGGGTGTGGCGGCGGTGGACATCTGCGGGTTGGAGATCTCGTAGGTGCGCAGCCGCACCGTGAGCCGCTCGCGCAGTTGCTCGACCACCGGCCGGAAGTTCGGGTCGAAGGCCATTTCCGAGCAGGTGGTCAGACCGGCGCGGTTGAGCCGGGCGCACTCGGCGAGCAGCATCTGCGGGTAGTCGGCGAAGTCGATGGCTCCGGCCAGCAGCTGGAACACCGCGCCGGTCTCCTCGGCGGTGCCGTCGAGTTCACCGTCGGCGTCGCGGCCGAACTTGGCGCCTTTGGGGTCCGGGGTCTCGCGGTCCAGCCCATGAAGCTTGGCGGCGCGCGAATTGAAGTAGGCCTTATGCCCGGAGTTGTGGATGATCACCAGTGGGCTGTCGGGCGCGATGTCGTCGAGCCAGCTCAGCGTCGGTTCCGGAAGGCCGCTCTGCAGCAGCGGATCCCAGCCGTTGAGGAAGGCGCCGTCGGATCCCCGCCGGGCGACCTCGGAGTGGATCGCGGCGACGACCTCGTCGGCGTTGCGCATCGTGACCGGCCGGATGTCGACGAGGCGGTCCGACAGGGCGACGGCCTCCATCAGCGGATGCCCGTGCGCCTCAACGAATCCCGGCATCACGCAGCCGTCACCGACATCAAGGGTCCGGGTGCCGGGGCCGGCGGATTCGGCGACCTCGGTCCGGGTGCCGACGGCGATGATCTTGCCGTCGGCCACGGCGAGCGCCTCGGCCGTGGGCCGCGCCTCGTCGACGGTCAGGATGGTTCCGGTAACGACGAGATCTGCATCGGCCATGGGGAGGAATCGTACTGATTGCCGGCGTCGAACAGGGTGCGGCTGACCCAAATTGCAACACGTTCTAGTCTGGCCACATGAGTGACGACCTGTTGCGCAACCCGACCCACAACGGCCACCTGCTAGTCGGCGCGCTCAAGCGCCACAAGACCAAGCCGGTGCTGTTCCTCGGCGACACCACGCTGACCGGTGGTCAGATGGCCGAGCGGATCAGCCAGTACATCCAGGCGTTCGAGGCGCTGGGCGCGGGCACCGGCGTCGCGGTCGGCCTGCTGTCACTCAACCGCCCCGAGGTGCTGTTGATCATCGGTGCCGGCCAGACCCGGGGCTACCGGCGCACCGCCCTGCATCCGCTGGGCTCGCTGGACGACCACGCCTACGTGCTCAACGACGCCGGCATTAGTTCGCTGATCATCGACCCCAACCCGATGTTCGTGGAGCGCGCGCTGGGTCTGCTGGAGAAGGTGCCCGGGCTCAAGCAGATCCTCACCATCGGCCCGGTGCCCGAGGCACTGAGCGGCCTGAAAGGACAAGTGGTCGACCTGGCGGCCGAGGCGGCCAAGTACGACCCGCAGCCGCTGACCGCCGCGGATCTGCCGCCGGATCAGGTCATCGGCCTCACCTACACCGGCGGCACCACCGGCAAGCCCAAGGGCGTGATGGGCACCGCGCAGTCGATCTCCTCGATGACCCAGATCCAGCTCTCGGAATGGGAGTGGCCGGAGGACCCGCGGTTCTTGATGATCACCCCGCTGTCGCACGCCGGGGCCGCGTATTTCCTGCCCACCCTGATCAAGGGCGGCGAGATGCATGTGCTGCCCAAGTTCGACCCCGCAGAGGTGCTGAAAGCCATTGAATCCAAGCGCATTACGGCCACATTCCTGGTGCCGTCGATGCTGTATGCGCTGATGGACCATCCGGATTCGCACACCCGCGACCTGTCGTCGCTGCAGACCGTTTATTACGGCGCGTCGGCGATCAACCCGGTGCGGCTGGCCGAGGCGATCCGCCGGTTCGGCCAGATCTTCGCCCAGAACTACGGGCAGTCCGAGGCGCCGATGGCCATCACCTATCTGGCCAAGGGCGAGCACGACGAGAAGCGGCTGACATCCTGCGGGCGCCCCACGTTATTCGCGCGGGTGGCGCTGCTCGGCGAGGATGGCAAGCCGGTCCCGCAGGGCGAGCCGGGCGAAATCTGTGTAAGCGGACCGCTGTTGGCGGGCGGTTACTGGAACCTGCCGGAGGCGACGGCCGAGACGTTCAAGGACGGCTGGCTGCACACCGGCGACATGGCCCGCGAGGACGAGGACGGCTTCTACTTCATCGTCGACCGGGTCAAGGACATGATCGTCACCGGCGGTTTCAACGTGTTCCCGCGCGAGGTCGAGGACGTCGTCGCCGAGCATCCGGCCATCGCCCAGGTGTGCGTGGTCGGCGCGCCGGACGAGAAGTGGGGCGAGGCCGTCACCGCGGTGGTCGTGCTGCGCTCCGATGCGCCCCGCGATGACGCGGCGATCGAGAAGATGACCGCCGAGATCCAGGCCGCGGTCAAGGACCGCAAGGGCTCGGTGCAGTCGCCCAAGCGCGTGGTGCTCGCCGAATCGCTGCCGTTGACCGGGCTGGGCAAGCCGGACAAGAAGGCCGTGCGTGCGCAGTTCTGGGAGGGCGCCGCGCGCTCCGTCGGCTGAGGTTTCCCTCGCGCCGAACGTGAAGCTGGCTTCACACTCGGGACCGAACGTGAAGCTGGTTTCACACTCGGCATCGGGGCGCGGCAGGCCTGAAGTAACGTCGCTGGTATGGCCAGTGGCAAATCGGTGAAGCCGCCCTGGTGGCTGAAGCCGGCGAACAAGGTCTTCATCCGGATGACGCGGCTCGGCTTGAGCTTCGGCGGTGAAAGCCCGGTCGTGTTGACCGTGCCCGGACGCAAGTCCGGAACGCCCCGGTCGACGCCGGTGACACCGATGACGGTGGACGGCAAAAGATATGTGGTGGCCGGGTTTCCGGGTGCGGATTGGATCCGCAACGTCCGCGCCGCCGGCTACGCGACGCTGGCGCGCGGCCGGCACTGCGAGCGAGTACGGATGGTGGAGTTGTCCGCCGACGCGGCCCGGCCGTTCTTGCGGGCGTTTCCCACCGAGGTGCCCACCGGCGTCGGCTTCATGAAACGCTCTGGATTGGTCAAGGACGGACGCCCCGAGGAGTTCGAGGCGCTGGCCGGCGTGTGCCCGGTATTCCGGCTGGACCCGGCGTAGGAGTTCAAACAGATTGAGTGACAACCCCTTTGATGCGCAGGCGTGGCGCCCCGTCGACGGGTTCGGCGACCTGAGCGACATCACCTATCACCGGCACGTCGATGACGCCACCGTGCGGGTGGCGTTCGATCGCCCCGAGGTGCGCAACGCGTTCCGGCCGCACACCGTCGACGAGCTCTACCGGGTGCTCGACCACGCCCGGATGTCTCCCGACGTCGGCGTGGTGTTGCTGACCGGCAACGGACCATCGCCCAAGGACGGCGGCTGGGCGTTCTGCTCCGGTGGCGATCAGCGCATCCGCGGGCGCAGCGGCTATCAGTACGCGAGCGGCGACACCGCCGACACAGTCGACACCGCCCGCGCCGGCCGATTGCACATCCTCGAAGTCCAGCGACTGATCCGGTTCATGCCCAAGGTGGTCATCTGTCTGGTCAACGGGTGGGCGGCCGGCGGGGGGCACAGCCTGCATGTGGTCTGCGACCTCACCCTGGCCAGCCGGGAGCACGCCCGCTTCAAGCAGACCGACGCCGACGTCGGCAGCTTCGACGGCGGCTACGGCAGCGCGTACCTGGCCCGCCAGGTCGGCCAGAAGTTCGCCCGGGAGATCTTCTTCCTTGGCCGCCCCTACACCGCCGAACAGATGCACCACATGGGCGCGGTGAACGCCGTCGTCGACCATGGGCAGCTGGAATCGGAGGCCATCGCGTGGGCGCGCGAGATCAACGCCAAATCGCCCCAGGCACAACGCATGCTGAAGTTCGCGTTCAACCTGCTCGACGACGGCCTGGTGGGCCAGCAGCTGTTCGCGGGCGAGGCCACCCGGCTGGCGTACATGACCGATGAGGCCGTCGAGGGCCGCGACGCCTTCCTGGAAAAGCGGGATCCGGACTGGAGCCGGTTCCCCCGCTACTTCTAGCGGCAGGCGCGCCGGGGGCACCGCCTAGACTCGCGTCCCGTGAGCAAGAGTCCCCTCCGCCGCATCGCCGACCAGCTGGTGCTGGCGACCATGCGACCCCCGATGGCGCCGCAAGTCCTGGTCAACCGTCCGCTGATCAAGCCAATCGAGCTGGCCGGCAAGCGCATCCTGCTCACCGGGGCTTCGTCCGGGATCGGTGAGGCCGCGGCCGAACAGTTCGCCCGGGCGGGCGCCACGGTGGTCGTCGTAGCCCGCCGCCAGGATTTGCTGGAGGTCCTGGCCGAGCGGATCACCACCGCCGGCGGTGAAGCGTTGTCGATCCCGTGCGACATCTCGGATATGGACGCCGTCGACGCGCTGGTCGCCGACGTCGATAATCGTCTCGGCGGAATCGACATTCTGATCAACAACGCCGGCCGGTCCATCCGCCGGCCGCTGGCAGAATCGCTGGAACGCTGGCATGACGTCGAGCGGACCATGGTGCTCAACTACTACGCGCCGCTACGGCTGATCCGCGGGCTGGCGCCCGGGATGATCGAGCGCGGCGACGGCCACATCATCAACGTCTCCACCTGGGGCGTGTTGTCGGAGGCCTCGCCACTGTTCGCGGTGTACAACGCCTCGAAGGCCGCGCTGTCGACGGTCAGCCGGGTGGTGGAAACCGAGTGGGGCAACAAAGGCGTGCACTCCACCACGCTGTACTACCCGCTGGTGGCCACCCCGATGATCGCGCCGACCAAGGCCTACGAGGGCATGCCCGCGCTGACGTCGGAAGAGGCCGGCGAGTGGATGATCACCGCCGCCCGCACCCGCCCGGTGCGCATCGCCCCGCGGATGGCGATCGCCGCCAAGGCGCTGGACACCTTCAGCCCCCGGTGGGTTAATACACTCATGCAGCGTCAACGCGTCCAGCCCAACCGCGATAGCTGACCTGCCACCCGCCAAACCTTCGGGAGTTGCCATGTCCGATCCGTGGGCCACCATCGCGGCCGAGCGTGGCGCGCTTGCCGACGACCTCGCCGACCTGACCCCGGGGCAATGGGATACGCCGTCGCTCTGTGCGGGCTGGACGGTCCGCGACATCGTCGCGCACCTGTCGGCGACCGCCTCGCTGAATCCGGCCACGTTTTTCCTCGGGATTGCCAAGGCCAAGTTCAAGTTCGACAAATTCGCCAACGACCAGATCGCCAAGCACCGGGGAGCCGACCCGGCCGCGACCTTGGCCGAGTTCCGGGGACTGCAGAATTCCACCTCCGCACCGCCGGGCCCCAAAACCTCCTGGTTGGGTGAGGTGGTGGTGCACGGCGCCGACGTTCGCCGTCCCTTGGGCATCTCCCACACCTACCCGCCCGACGCCGTCCGCCAGGCGATCGACTTCTACAAGGGCTCCAACATGTTGCTCGGCTCCAAGAACCGCGTCGCCGCTCTGGCGTTGTCCGCCACCGACGACGACTGGCGACACGGAGAGGGTGAAGCGGTCGAGGGCCCGCTGCTGTCGCTGTTGCTCGCCATGACCGGCCGGGCCGCAGCTTGCGACGACCTCGTCGGCCCCGGCGTGCCAACGCTGCGCAGCCGGTGCGCCCCGGCAGGCTAGAGACGTGATAGACACGACGCTATGGAGATCCTGGCCAGCCGGATGCTGCTCCGGCCGGCGGACTATCAGCAGTCGCTGACCTTCTACCGCGACCAGATCGGCCTGGCGATAGCTCGTGAATACGGCGGAGGCACAGTATTTTTCGCGGGGCAGTCGCTGCTGGAACTCGCCGGTTACGGCTCCCCGGACCACTCCCGCGGCCCATTCCCGGGCGCGCTGTGGCTGCAAGTCCGCGACATCGCGGCAACCCAGGCCGAGCTTCGCGGCCGCGGGGTGTCGATCGCGCGCGAGGCTCGCCAGGAGCCATGGGGTCTGCACGAAATGCATGTGATCGACCCGGACGGGATCACGCTGATCTTCCTTGAAATCCCCTCCGACCACCCGCTACGGCGTGACACCCGAGGTGAACGGCCGGGGAACGCCGGTTAACTGGAAGGTAACATCTGGCGACGGTTCAAGGTACACCCGCGTTTCGGCTCCCGCAGCATTCGACAATGGATTCCTCCTACCACCAGAATCAGGCGCTGTGAACATCCAATTGTTCCTCTTGATCATTGTCGTAATCACGGCACTGGCTTTCGATTTCACCAACGGCTTCCATGACACGGGCAACGCGATGGCGACCTCGATCGCCAGTGGTGCGCTCAAGCCCAAAGCGGCGGTCGCGCTGTCTGCGGTGCTGAACCTCGTGGGCGCGTTCATGTCCACCGCCGTCGCCGCGACGATCGCCAAAGGCTTGATCGACGGGCACATCGTGACGCTGGAGCTGGTTTTCGCCGGCCTCGTCGGCGGCATCGTGTGGAATCTGCTGACCTGGCTCCTCGGTATCCCCTCGAGTTCTTCGCACGCCCTGATCGGCGGCATCGTCGGCGCCACCATCGCGGCCGTCGGCACGCACGGGGTGCTCTGGAAGGGCGTGGTGTCCAAGGCGATCATTCCGGCCGTCGTGTCGGCGATCCTGGCCATCGTGATCGGCGCGGTAGCGACCTGGCTGGTCTACCGGATCACCCGCGGCATCCCGACCAAGCGCACCGAAGCCGGCTTCCGGTACGGCCAGTGGGGCTCGGCATCGCTGGTCTCGCTGGCGCACGGCACCAACGACGCGCAGAAGACGATGGGCATCATCTTCCTGGCGCTGATGTCCTACGGCTCGGTCAGCAAGACCGCCTCCATGCCGCCTCTGTGGGTCATAGTCGGTTGCGCGGTGTCGATGGCGCTCGGCACCTATCTGGGCGGCTGGCGGATCATCCGCACCCTGGGCAAGGGGCTGGTCGAGATCCAGTCGCCACAGGGCATGGCGGCCGAATCCTCTTCGGCCGCGGTGATTTTGCTGTCCGCCCACTTCGGCTACGCGCTGTCGACCACCCAGGTCTGCACCGGCTCGGTGCTGGGCAGCGGCCTGGGCAAGCCCGGCGGCGAGGTCCGCTGGGGCGTCGCAGGTCGCATGGGCGTCGCGTGGCTGGTCACGCTTCCGCTCGCCGGGCTGGTCGGTGCGGTCACGTACTGGATCGTGCACTTGATCGGCGGCTACCCGGGCGCCATCGTGGGCTTCGCGCTGCTGATCGCGGTTTCGGCCACGATCTACATCCGGTCGCGCAGGGTCAAGGTCGACCACCACAACGTCAACGCCGAATGGAAGGGCGACCTGACCAGCGGGCTCGACGAGTCCGACGATAAGCACCCGCCCTCGGACGCCGGACCCACGGCGGGCGGCGGTACGGCTCCCCGATTCGACTCCGACGACCCCACGATGAAGGCGAACGCTTGATGAGTCACTTTGGCGACTGGTTCAACTACCAGGCCTCCCTCAAGATCCTGCTGTTCGCCATGCTGGCCGGCGCCGCCTTACCGGGGCTGTTCGCCCTGGGGCTCCGATTCCAGGCGATCGGCGCCGGACAGGTCAGCACCGATGGCGGCTCGCCACGGAAGAACCCGGCGCTGCTGGCGGTCGCGTGGGCGATCTATGCACTGGTACTCCTGGTCATTGCCTTTGCATTGGCCTACATCTCCCGGGACTTCATCGCGCATCACACCGGCTACCCGTTCCTCGGAGCCAAAGCCAAGTAGCATCGATTGGTGCCCACCGATTTGCTAAGCCAGACACTCGGGGGTGTTGGAGCGTGAACGGATTTCTGAATTCGATCGTCTCGTGGCTCCGCGCGGGATACCCGGAAGGCGTGCCACCGACCGACACCTTCCCGGTGCTCGCGTTGCTGACGCGCCGGTTGTCCGGCGACGAAGCCAAGGCGGTGGCCTGTGAACTGGCCCGCCGCGGCGGGTTCGACGATGTCGACATCGGTGTGCTGATCACCCAGATCACCGACGAGCTGCCGTCACCCGCCGATGTCGAGCGGGTGCGGGTGCGGTTGGCAGCCCAGGGCTGGCCGTTCGACGATGCCGAGGACCCCGCATAGCCGTACTGCGCGCGCTGCACGTTCCGCCTGGGTCGGCGGTCTCGTCGCTGGTGCCCGCACTGGAACGCGTGCTGGACGGCCGCGACCCCGCACTGATCGCCTTGTCCGCAGGCGACGATCGTGAGTCGGCTGCGTTGCGGACGCGTCTGCGCGTCGGGGAGGCCATCGACGACGACGTGGCCCTGGTGGCGGCGACGTCGGGAACCACCGGAGTTCCCAAGGGCGCGTTGCTGACTGCCGACGCCCTGACCGCTAGCGCGACGGCCACCCATGACCGCCTCGGCGGGGCGGGTAGGTGGCTGCTCGCCTTGCCGCCCCACCACATCGCGGGGGTTCAGGTGCTGGTGCGCAGCGTGCTCGCCGGCTCGGTACCGGTCGAGATGGATGTCTCCGCAGGGTTCAATGTCGCCGAATTGCCCAGTGCCATAAGGGCGTTGGGGTCGGGACGGCGATACACCTCGCTGGTCGCCACGCAGTTGGCCAAGGCACTCGGCGACCCGGCGGCCGCGGCCGCCCTCGCCGAACTGGACGCCGTGTTGCTCGGCGGCGGACCGGCGCCGCGACCGGTTCTCTACGGAGCGGCCGCGGCGGGCATCACCGTGGTCCGCAGCTACGGGATGAGCGAGACCGCGGGAGGGTGCGTGTACGACGGTGTCCCGCTGGACGGGGTGCGGCTGCGCACGGTCGACGGGCGCATCGTCATCGGCGGCACGACGCTGGCCAAAGGCTACCGCAACCCGGTTGACCCGGATCCGTTCGCCGAGTCGGGCTGGTTTGCGACCGACGATCTCGGCGCCGTCAGCGACGCGGGCGAGCTGACCGTCCTGGGCCGCGCCGACGACGCGATCAGCACGGGCGGGTTGACGGTGCTGCCGCAGCCGGTCGAGGCGGCGCTGTGCAGTCATCCGGCCGTCAGCGATTGCGCGGTGTTCGGAGTGGCCGACGACCGGCTGGGCCAGCGGGTGGTTGCCGCGATCGTGGTGCGCGACGGGTCCGCCGCGCCGACCCTGGATGCGTTGCGCGCGCAGGTGACGCGCACCCTGGACGCCTCCGCCGCGCCGCGCGAGCTACACATCGTCGACGCACTGCCGCGCCGCGGCATCGGCAAGGTCGACCGAACGGCGTTGGTGCGCCGGTTCGCCGGCACGAGCGATCAATAGGCTGTTCGTCCGTGAGGATCGCTCGACGGGAGGCAGTGGCCGAAGCGGTAGCGGTCACGGTCGGCGTGGTGCTGGTGGCGGCGGCGTTCGTGCTGCCGCGGATGAAGCTGGGGGTGCGGCCGCGTCTTGATGTCGGCACCGAGAAGTTCGCCACCCACGCCGGCTCCGCGCCGATTTTCGGCGAATGGTTGATCCACGCCAGCTGGGGAACCGGGCCCGCGATTGCCATCGCGATCGCCATCGTGGCGTGGGGACCCATTTTGGCGCAACGCCTTTCGTGGCGGGCATTGACGCTTGGCAGCTGGGTCACCGCATGCGGGTGGGCGTTCGCGCTGGCGATGATCGACGGCTGGCAGCGCGGCTTCGCGGGCCGGTTGACCACCCGGGACGAATACCTGTCGCAGGTGCCGAGCATCACCGACATCGGTGCGACGCTGCGCACGTTCGCGACCCGGATTGTGGACTACCAGCCGAACTCGTGGACGACGCATGTGTCGGGGCATCCGCCCGGCGCGCTGCTGACGTTCGTCTGGCTGGACCGGATCGGCCTGCACGGCGGCGCCTGGGCCGGGCTGCTGTGCCTGCTGGCCGGCTCGAGCGCGGCGGCCGCGGTGGTGATCGCCGTGCGCGCGCTGGCCGACGAACAGACCGCGCGCCGCGCTGCCCCGTTTGTCGCCTTGGCGCCGACCGCGATCTGGGTGGCCGTCTCCGCGGACGGATACTTCGCCGGGGTGGCGGCGTGGGGCATCGCGTTGTTGGCCGTGGCGGTGCACCGTCCGGTCCGCTTCCCGGCGCTGACGGCTGCGGGCGCGGGCCTGCTGTTGGGCTGGGGTGTGTTCTGCAACTACGGCCTGATGTTGATGGGGTTGCCGGCGTTGGCGGTGCTGGCCTCTGCCCAGAAGCAGGACAACGGCTGGGCGCACTGGCGGGCGATCCTGCGGGCCCTGGGCCCGGCGGCGCTGGCCGCGATCGCGGTGGCGGTGGCCTTCGCGGTCGCGGGATTCTTCTGGTTCGACGGCTACGCCCTGGTGCAGCAACGCTATTGGCAGGGGATCGCCAAATTCCGGCCGTTCCAGTATTGGAGCTGGGCCAACCTGGCGAGCGTGGTGTGCGCGATCGGGTTGGGTGGCGTCGCCGGAATCAGCAGGGTGTTCGACTGGCCCGCCATCCGTCGCCGCTCCGGTTTCCCTTTGCTGTTGTTGGGCGTGCTGGCCGCAATCGTCGTCGCGGACCAGAGCATGCTCAGCAAGGCCGAGGTGGAACGCATCTGGCTGCCGTTCACCATCTGGCTCACCGCGGCGGCCGCTCTGCTGCCCGCGCGGTCACACCGGATCTGGTTGGCGCTCAACGCCCTCGGCGCGCTGGCGCTCAACACGATCATCCTGACGCACTGGTAGAAACCCGCTCGTCTAGAGGCCGGCGGCACGGGTGACGCGCGCGAACCGGCTGGTGGGTGGGCAGGCGTCGCGAACCACCTCGACGTCGTCGACGAAGTCCACGTCGGCCAGCGCCTCGATGGTCACCACGTCAATGCCGTTGTCGCGCAATGCCTTCAAGGTCAAATCCCCGGTGTCGGGCACGGACATCGGCACGGTGCGCAGGCACTGCGCCATCGCGGGCTCCGCGACGCCGAGCAGCCACCAGCCGCCGTCACGGGCCGGCCCGAGCACGGCCGGCGCCTCGAGCAGCCGGTGCGCGCAATCGGTCAACAGATCCGCACTCACCTGGGGGGTGTCCATCCCGATCTGCAGCACCGGGAGGCCGCCGGCCGCGTCGGCGTGCGCGTTGGCGAGCCGGGTCGCGAAATCCTCACCGCGCTGGGGGATCACCGTGAACGACGCCAGCCGCTGCCGGATTTCGGCGGCGTTCGCCGCGGCGTCCAGGTCGCCGGCCAGCGCCACTACCCGCGCCGCCACCGGCGCTGCGGCCACCGCATCGAGCGTGTCGAGCAGTGCGGCGGCCGCGATTTCGGCGGCGACCCGGTCGCCGACGGTCGCTGCGAGCCGCGTCTTGGCCCGGCCCGGCTCGGGCGCCTTCGCGACCACCAGCAGGGTGACCGGAAGCAGGCTCACGAAATCACCTTCCAGAAGTCCAAGATCGCGGTGATGCTGCCCCGCAGCGAACCGCTGACCTTCGACTTGCCGCCCGTCCGCGGGCCGTAGCTGACGTCGAGTTCGACGACGCGCCAGCCGGCGGCGGCGGCACGCACCAACAGTTCCAGTGGATAACCCGATCGCCGGTCGACGACGCCCAGGCGCAGCAGCGCCTCGCGCCGGGCAACTCGCATCGGCGCGATGTCGTGCACCGGCAGGCCGTGGCGGGTGCGCAGTCGCCAGCTCATGACCACGGTGCCCACCCTGGCCACCCACGGCCAGTGCAGGCCGGGCACCGGCCGGCGCCGGCCGGTCACCAAGTCGGCGCCGCGCTCGAGCTCGGCGACCAGCCGGGGCAGATCGGCGCCATCCATCGAACCGTCGGCGTCGATGACCGCGACGATCGGGGTCATCGCCGCCAGCACGCCCGCGTGGACGGCCGAGCCATACCCGGCCCGCGGCTCGGCGATGACTTGGGCGCCGTGGCGGCTTGCGACCCCGGCGGTGTCATCGGTGCTGTTGTTGTCCACCACCAACGCCCGGTATGCCGCGGGAATGGCGGCCAGCACCGCCGGCAGCGACTCCTCTTCGTTGAGGCAGGGCAGGACCACCGTGACCAGGCCGTCGGCTTCGGGCACGCTCAGAATCCGTGGTGGGTATGGGGCTCCTGCGGGAACACCGGCTGCGAATGCGTCGGTGGCGGCACGGTCTGCTGGGGTTGCGTCGGAATCGGCGCCTGGGTGGCCTTGGTGCTCGGCGGCGAATACGTGCTCGGCGGCGGCGCCTGGGTCGTTGCCTTGGTGCTCGGCGGCGAATACGTCGTCGTCGGCGGCGAATACGTGGTGGTCGGCGGCGAATACGTCGTGGTCGGCGGCGTGAATGGCGTAGTCGTCGGCGGCGTAAATGGCGTAGTCGTCGGCGGCGTGTAAGGCGGGTAGTTCGGCCCCCACCCCGGGATCCAGATGGGAATCGGAATAGGAACGGGCACAATGGGATTCGGGCGAGGCGCCCAACCCGGATCGGGATTCGGGACGGCACCGGGGTTGACCGGCGCCTCGGGAACGGGGCCGGTTGGCACCCCGCCTCCCGACGGGGGCCCGACCTGCTGTGGAGCCGGGACGTAGTTGGGAGCCTCGACGGTGCCGCCCTGGAATCCGGCGTTGGGCTGATCGGCCGGGGGCGGGGGCAGCGGGGCCTGCTGCTGGCTCGGCAGGATCGGCATGAACTTGCCCGGGGTGCCGTTTTGGACCCCCACCACCGGCTGCTGGCTGGCGGTCGGCCGAACGGCGACCGCGATCGCGGTGGCCAGCGACGCCAATCCGACGACCGCGAAGACGATGACGGCGTTGCCGATCACCAACGATCGTCGCGACAGCTTCGTCGGCGCGTCCTCGTCGGCGTCGCCGTACTCGTAGTCGTCTAATTCGGGGTCGTACTCATCGAATTCACCCGGGTAGTGCTCACCCTCATCAGCCATCGAATAGGCCAGCTGCTGGTCTTCCGCGTTCGAATCCGCGAACTCCGATGCCGGCACGACGGTCGTCTCATCACCGATCGGCCCCGTCGACGGCACCGCCGTGGTGGCATCCCCGAACGCCGGCGCCATCGCGGTCTCATCGCCCGTCAGGCCGGCCGCCGCCACCATGGCCGTCGCGCCCCCCGCCTGCAGCGCCGCCGCGGTTGCGGCGGCTATCGCGGCGCCGCGGGCGAGCGCAAAGGTGGGGTCATCGGCGACCTGCACCCGCATGGTCGACGAGTCGCGAAGCTCATCGGCGACCCGGTTCAGATCGGGCGACGCACCGAGCAGATACACATCCTGCGGGGCGCCGGGGTGATCGCGCAGGTTTGCCATCATCGTGTGGAACGCGGCCGTCGCATCGCCGCCCGATGCACCCGCCAGCGGCTGGCTGCCCAGCACGGTCGGCGGCGCGTCCGGATCGGCGTCGCCCGAATCCACCATCGACAGCGTCGCGGTCGCGTCGTCCATCACCAGCGCGGCGCCGGGCCGGCCGGCCGCGCGCATCAGGGCGGCCACCGCCTGCGACTCCGAGAGCACCGCGACGTTGTGGACACCAGAATCCTCCAGCGCCCGCCGCAGCTGGTCGGCGGCGGGGTGATCGGTCCAGCACACGCGGGTACCGACCAGTTGGTGGTTCTCGCCGGCGAGCAACCGATTTGTGCCGACCACGGTCTCGGTCAGCGTCCCGATCGGATTGTCAGCGAGGTCGACGACGGATTGGTCGATCACGTCGGCCCCCTGCGCGCCCGACCCGACCAGGGCCAAGCGCGCGACGGGTCCGGTGACCGCAACCCCCAAAACGACGTCCATCCCGGTTCTCCTTCACGCCGGCTACCCCGCGACCAGCAATGTCCCGGCATCATTACACTTGCGATACCGTTGGAATCAATCATTCAGGCGACAAGCTTCGTCTACTAGCGCAGCGTAACCAGCTTTTCGAACGACAGGACGATTGCCGCAAGATCATCTCCGCCTTAGCAGCCGGTCTCGGCCACTGCCACGGCATCCGAACGGAGAATATGTTCGCAAGCGAGCAGTGCATTTCGCTCGGCGGGATAATCTCTCGCAGAACACCCGAAACTGCGCCAAGAACATCGGTCCCTGCATCCCGGGAGGCATGGTGAGCCAGAGCAGCGACGACACGCCTACCGGCCCCATCCGCGGTCAGACCCAGGAGGCACCGGCGCCGCGCATCATCCGCCCCCACGCCACGGGGGGCTCCGCGCCGACCGCCGCGGGAACAAAGCGGTACCCGCACGTCGCCGTCGACGTGACCGCGGTGGCACTGCTGATCCTCGCGGTGTTCTTGCCGTGGAACCTCTACTTCGGACTCGGAATCCCGGACAGCAGCACAACCCTTTTCGGGGTGCTGATCGCGGTGACGGTGCTGGCCGTCGTCGCCGTCGCGGTCGCCGGTTCCTGGCGGTCGCCCGGCGCGCGTTTCAACCCCGGCCGGGCCGCCCGGCTTCGCCTGGCGCTCAACGTCCCCTACCTGCTGCTGGTGCTCGCCTTCGTCGTGTTCGACGCGTACGAGACCGTCCGATTCGGTGGCACGGTCAACGTGCCGGGCGGTGTCGGGCCAGGGGCATGGGTCGGAGTCGCCGGCTCCCTGTTGAGCGCCCAGGCCGTGCCCACCGGCGCACTCGCCGGACCCGTTCCGGCGGGCGACGAGTCCACCGGCTGGCACAGGTCGGCACGGGTCATCGGCTCGCTGTCGATGCTCGCGGCGGTGCTCAGCTTCGGTTTCAACCTGTACTGGCGAATTCGGTACGCGCTGCAAAGCACCGGCGGCGCCGACCAATTCGGCAAACAGAACATCGCCGTGATCGCGACCGCGGTGGTGTACGGCGTGGTGGCCCTGGTCGCGGTGCTGGTCGCCTCCAGGTGGTTGCTGCGCAACACCCGGGCGACCCGGCTCACGACCGTCGCGCTCGGCGCGTCGACGCTGGCCGCCGGGATCCTGGTGTGGCTCTTGCCCGCCGGTCGTGACATCGACGCGTTCCACGGCATCGCGCAGAACACGTCCACCGCCGGCGTCGGGTTCGAGGGCTACCTGGCGTGGGCGGCCGGCGCGGCGCTGTTCGCGCCGCGGACGCTGTTCGGTCACCGGAACGCCTCGCCGACGGAGGAGTCAGCGTGGCGCGCGACGGCCCGAAATGGCTTACTGCTCATCGCCGTTTGGTGTGTGGGGTCGATGGCGATGCGGATCACCGACCTAATCGTCGGCGTGATCCTGAACTACCCGTTCTCCCGGTACGACAGCATCGTGCTGGCCGCGTTCGATCTGGCCACCGCGGTCCTGACGATCTGGCTGCGCCACAGGCTGGCCACCCTCTCGGCGAGAATGGTCACGTCGCTGTGCGGGCTCGTCGCCACGCTCAGCGTTGCCCGTGTCGTCGTCGGCGTCGTGCTGGCGCCGCGGTTCGCGGACTCAGCCAATTCGCCTGCGCTGCACCCGGTCTACGGCAACAACCTGGCCCAGCAGATCACCAGCGTTTTCGACGTGACGTTGTGCGGCCTGGCCCTGGGCATCCTGGTGGCGGCGATCGTCACCGGGCAGCTGAGCAGTCGGCGGCGGGCTAATCGCGCCGCTCGCAGGCGCGCGGCCGCCGCGAATGCGGCGGCACCGACCACCCGGGTCCCGGTGGGCCAGGGCGCCGGGCCGTCGGCCGCGGCGACCACCCGCATCCCCGCCGGCGTTCCCGGCGCGGACAACGATCCGGCGACCACGGAGATACCGCCGCTGGCCAATGCGCCCCGGATTTTCCGTGGCGACGACTCCGGAACGCGTCAGATACCCGTGCCGAAGCCGCAGATCTATCGGCCCCCGCAGGGTTGACCCTCAGCGCAGGGGCGCGAACGCGAATTCGCGCAGCCCGTCACCGGGTGACACGGCCGCACGGAAACCCAGCACCTCGGCGGCCCGGGACGAGTCGGCGACGATGTGGCGCACGTCGCCGCTGCGATACTGCCCGGTGACCACCGGCGACTGCGAGCCGCCGCGGGCGTCGCACAGTGCTTCTGCCACTTTCAAGATCGAAATGGGTTGTCCCGAGCAGACATTGACTGCGGCGAAACCCTCGCGCCGCTGTGTCGCCGCGACGTTGGCCGCGGCTACATCGTCGACGTGGACGAAATCGCGCATCTGGCCGCCGTCCTCGAAAACCATTGGTGCTTCGCCTTTTTCCAGCGCCGACCGGAAGATCGCCGCCACCCCGGAGTAGGGGGTGTCGCGCGGCATGCCGGGGCCGTAGACATTGTGGTAGCGCAGCGCCACCACCGAACCACCCGTGGCCTCCGCCCACGCCAGCGCGTAATGCTCCTGGGCGGTCTTACTGGCGGCGTACAGGCTTCGTGGCCGCAGGCAGGCGTCCTCGTCGACCAGGCGCCAGTGCAGTTCCTCCCCGCCGACCGGGCAGCGGTGCTCGAAGATTCCGGCGTCGAGGTCGGCGCGGCTCCGCGGCAGCGGATCCACGGCTCCGTGTTGTTCGCAGTGATAACGCCCCTGGCCGTACACCACCATCGACGAGGCCAGCACCAGGTGCCGCACCCCGGCGGCGAACATCTGCGCCAGCACGACGGTGGTGGCCAAATCGTTGTGGCCGCCGTAGGCCGGGGCGTCGGCGGCGTCCACGCCGGCGCCCACCATCGCCGCCTGATGGCACACCATGTCCACGCCGGCCAATAGCGGGGCCAGTGCGTCGGCATCGCGCACGTCGACGCGGTGACATCCCTGCGGCAGCACCGGGTTTGGGCCGTGCGCGGCGGCAAGCAACGCGTCGACGGCGACGACCTCGTGACCCGCGGCCCGCAGCGCGGCGTCCACCCGCGCACCGATGAAGCCGGCCGCCCCGGTCAGCAGGACCCTCACGGCAGCTCGATGGGCAGGGTGACCCCGCCGTGCGGCAGGCAATGCGTACAGGTGCGGTCGGCGTCCACCCGGCCGATCGCCTGGTGGACCAGCGTCTTGAACATTTCGATGTTCTTCGCGAATTCGGCGAACACGTCGACGGTCTTCACTCCTTCGCCGGCGCTCACACCGGCATCCAGATCGGTCACCAAAGCAATTGCGGCATAACATATTTCGAGCTCACGAGCGAGCACCGCCTCCGGATAACCGGTCATGTTGACCAGCGAGAACCCGGCTGAGGCGAACCACTGGCTTTCGGCGCGGGTGGAAAAGCGCGGGCCCTGGATCACCACCATGGTGCCGCCATCGGTCACGTGGGGCAGGACGGTCACCGCGTCGCGCAGCGTCGGGCAGTACGGGTCGGCGAAGTCGACGTGGATGCCGCCGGAGTCGAAATAGGTGTCGGCGCGGCCCCGGGTGCGGTCGACCAGCTGGTCGGGCACCACGACGGTGCCCGGGCCGAGTTCGGGTCTGAGGCTGCCCACCGCGCACGGCGCGAGCACCCGCCGCACGCCGAGCTTGCGCAGGGCCCACATGTTGGCCCGGTATGGCACGGTGTGCGCGGAGAATTCGTGCTTGGCGCCATGGCGCGGCAGGAACGCCACCTCCTGGCCGCCGATGGCGCCGACGGTGACCGGGGCGCTGGGCGGCCCGTACGGAGTGTCGACCGTGAAGTCGTGGGAGTCGGATCCGAAGAAGGTGTAGAAGCCGCTGCCGCCGATGACTCCGAGCATCCGACCATTGTGGTGCATGACGCCGAAGTGATCGCGGGGTGCGGGGCCGGGGGATTGACGGCCCGCATCCTGGCAGGATGTTCGTGTGGCCAATTTCGGGCAGTGGATTTCCGGTGCGCGGCCGCGGACGTTGCCCAACGCGGTGGCGCCGGTTGTCGCGGGAACCGGTGCCGCGGCATGGCTGCACTCCGCGGTGTGGTGGAAGGCGCTGCTGGCGCTGGCCGTCGCGCTCGCGCTGACCATCGGCGTCAACTACGCCAACGACTACTCCGACGGCATCCGCGGCACCGACGACGACCGGGCCGGCCCGGTGCGCCTGGTCGGATCGCGGCTGGCGGCGCCGCGGGCGGTGCTGGCCGCCGCGGTCGCCAGCCTGACCATCGGCGCGCTCGCCGGGCTCGCGCTGGCGCTGTTCAGCGCGCCGTGGCTGATCGCGGTGGGAGCGGCCTGCATCGCGGGGGCGTGGCTGTACACCGGTGGGTCAAAGCCTTACGGCTACGCCGGTTTTGGTGAGATCGCAGTATTCGTGTTCTTCGGGCTCGTCGCCGTGCTGGGCACCCAGTACACCCAGGCGCTGCGCGTGGACTGGGTGGGCCTGCTACTGGCGGTGTCGATCGGGGCGTTGTCCTCCTCGGTGCTGGTGGCCAACAACCTGCGAGACATCCCGACCGATGCGCGCTCAAAAAAGATCACCCTGGCGGTGCGGCTGGGCGATGCCCGCACCCGGGTCCTGTACCAGGCGCTGTTGGGGACCGCCGGGGTGTTGACCCTGGTGCTCATGTTGGCGACACCGTGGTGCGCCGTCGGATTGGTGGCCACACCGCTGGCCCTGCGCGCGGCCGCCCCGGTGCGGTCCGGCCGCGGCGGTCAGGAGCTCATCCCGGTGCTGCGCGATACCGGGCTGGCGATGGTGGTCTGGGCGATCGCGGTGGCCGCGGCGCTGGCGCTGGCTACCTAAGCGCCTGGCGAGGGTATCTATAGTGCAGACAAAGCCCCCGAGGGCGGCCCCGCTGGGGTACTTTGGCGACTGCTGGGGCGATAGCGAAGGACCGCGATGAAGCAGATTGCCGCGACCAGCGGGCCCAAGAACGTCGGCTTACTCAGCGTCGGGTCGTACCGGCCGGAGCGGGTGGTGACCAACGACGAGCTCTGCGAGAACATCGACTCGTCCGATGAATGGATCTATTCCCGGACCGGCATCAAGACGCGCCGGTTCGCCGCCCGCGAGGAATCCGCCGCATCCATGGCGACCGAGGCCGGACAGGAGGCGATCGGCAAGGCCTCGCTCACCGCGGCCGACATCGACTGCGTGATCATCGCCACCAGCACACATTTTCTGCAGACGCCCGCCAGTGCCCCATCGGTAGCGGCTGCGTTGGGCGCCGTCGGCGTGCCCGCGTTCGATATCTCAGCCGGCTGTGCCGGCTTCGGCTACGCGCTCGGTGTGGCGGCCGACATGATTCGGGGCGGGACCGCAGCCAAGGTGCTGGTGGTCGGTTCGGAGAAGCTGTCCCCGACCGTGGACATGCAGGACCGCACCAACTGCTTCATTTTCGCCGACGGCGCCGCCGGGGTGGTGGTGGGCGAGACTCCGGACCAGGGCATCGGCCCGACCGTCTGGGGCAGTGACGGCGCGCAGGCCACGGCCATCCGCCAGGACATCGATTGGATCGACTACATGGACCGCCCCACGGGCCCCCGGCCGTTCCTGCGGCTCGAAGGCAGCGCGGTGTTCCGGTGGGCTGCATTCGAGATGGGCAAGGTCGGCCGCCAGGCCATGGACGCGGCGGGCGTTCGGTCCGACGAGATCGACGTGTTCCTGCCGCATCAGGCCAACAGCCGGATCAACGAGGTGCTGGCCAAGGGCCTCGAGCTGCGTCCGGATGCGGTCGTCGCCAACGACATCGAGCACACCGGGAACACCTCCGCGGCGTCCATCCCTCTGGCGATGGCCGAAGTGCTTGCGACCGGCGCGGCCAAGGCCGGCGACCTGGCCCTGCTGCTCGGCTATGGTGCCGGCCTGAGCTATGCCGCGCAGGTCGTGCGGCTGCCGAGCGGCTAACCGCGCCCGGTTACTGGGCCGCCACCCTCGTCGGGCGCGGCCTCCCCGTGCAGTCGGGCTTGCAGCAGTTCACGCTCGCGGCGGCGTCGTTCCCCGGCGATCGCGAGCGCGGCGGTGGCGCGGTGGCGCAGTGGGGCGAACACCAACATGCCGAGCGGCATCGCGATGATCAGGGCGAACAGCACCGCTACCACGATCGGGAACTGCGTGATGCCCGCCAAGCGTGCGACACCGTAGATCACGCCGGTGAGCACGGCCGCCAGCAGCACCCGCGCCGTCAGGTACGCCACCACGTGGACGGCGACGCGGCTTCCGTCGTGTTGCACCGTGCCCTCGTTCGCGGCGTGGTTCTCCGTGCTGCCGGTGCTGTCGTCGCTGGCTTCTTGTGACACAGGGTGAGCCTACGGCGCGGGTATATTCGCCCCAAGGAGGTGTTGTGTGCTCTACCTGCTGCTCGTCGTGATTCTGGGGACGCTGATCTACGTTGGCTGGCGCGCGGCACGGTCGCAGACCCACCGGCCGAAGACGCGCGTCATCGGACCCGACGACGATCCAGATTTCTTGCGGCGGTTGGGCCCTGGCGACAACAACCCGCGCTAACCGTGCTACCCCAGCACTCCCGGGTTGTGCTGGTCACCGGGGAACCCGTCGGCAACGATGGCGGCCAGCTCGGTGAGCGCTTCGCGCGTCCCGCGCCGTAGCCGGTCCAGGTCGATCTCGGCGCCCTCTTCCAGGTGCGGGTCGAAGGGCACCAGCTGCACCGCGCGGCAGCGCCGGGAGAAGTGCTCGATCACCTTGTTCATGTCGACCTTGCCCGGGCGAGGCTTGACCCCGTTGATGACCGCGATCGAATTGCGGACCAGGTCCTCGTGGCCGTGGGCGTCCAGCCAGTCCAGCGTCGCCGAGGCGCTGCGCGCGCCGTCGATGGACGCCGAACTGACCACGACGAGGGCGTCGGCCTTCTCCAGCACCGAACTCATCACCGAGTGCAGCAGTCCGGGTCCGCAGTCGGTGAGCACCAGGCCGTAGAACCGTTCCAGGATGTCCAGGATCCGCACGTAGTCGGCGGCCTCGAACGCGTCCGATATGGCCGGGTCCGTTTCGGATGCCAGCACCTCCAGGCCGCTCGGCCCCTTGGAGGTGTAGCGGCGTACGTCGCTGTAGCGCTCGATGGTTCCGGCGTCGTGCAGCAGCTGGCGCACCGTCGCGGCCGTCTCCAGCGGGATCTTCTGGCTCAACGTGCCGCGGTCGGGGTTGGCGTCCACGGCGACCACCCGGTCACCCCGGATGGAGGCGAAGGTGGCGCCCAGCGTCGCGGCCATCGTGGTCTTGCCGACGCCGCCCTTCAACGACAGGAAGGCCACCCGGTAGGACCCGCGCAGCGGCCGGTTCACCTGGGCGACCAGGTTGTTGTACCGGGTGGCCCGAGGGCTCTCGCCCAGGTTGATCAGCCCACCGGACAGCTTGAACAGCAGCAGCCGCCATCCGTCCGACGGCGGTGGCGCGACCGGCCGCAGCAACATGCCGGTGGACAGCTCCGGATACGGCGTGTGCGGCAGAGGCTCGGGCCGCTGCGGCGCTCCCTGAAACTGCGTGGGCGGCGCGTCCGGACCGGTGTAGTACGCGCCATACGCTGTCGGATCGACCCGCGGGATGCCGGTCACCGGCGTGGAATCCCAGGGCGGCATCCCACCCGGCCTGGGCGCCGTGGGCGGTGCGGCCTGCTGGCGTTCGGGACCGGGGACGCGGCGTTCGGTGCGGAACCCGGCGAAGGCGCGAGTCGGGGCTTCAGCACCCGAGCCACCCGGCTCGGCCTGGGGTTCGACGCCCTCCTGCTGGTTCGCCGCCGACGCTGTCTGTGGGGGTATCTGCGTGGTCGGTTGTTCGGGCGCCCCCACGCCCGCCGTTGGATGCTCGGTCACTGCACTCCCCTTTGTTGTGCGTTTTTCGGCGTGTTGTGCGTTATTCGGGCCGGTTGCCCGCCATCACCCGACGCCCGCATAAGAATGCAGGCCCACAGTGACCAGGTTAACGAAGAACAAATTGAAGACCATGGCCACAAACCCCGCGACATTGATCCAGGCGGCTTTCCTGTCCCGCCATCCCGCCGTCGACCTGGCGTGCAGGTACGCGGCGTAAATCACCCAGGCGACAAAGGACACAGTCTCTTTGGGATCCCAGCCCCAATATCTGCCCCAGGCCTCTTCGGCCCAGATGGCACCGAAGATGACGCCGAAACCGAACACCGGAAAAGCGAAAATCGTCGTTCGATAAGCGATGCGGTCCAGGGTCTGCGCGTCGGGTAACCGCTGTACCAGCCGGCTCAGCGCGCTGCGCTCGGTATGGTCGGGTTCTGCCAGCCCCGACGTGCGCAGCAGGAACAGGATGCTGGCGATGCCGGCGACCAGAAACACCCCCGAGCCCAGGCTGACCACCGACACATGGATGGGCAGCCAGTAGGACTGCAGTGCGGGCATCACCGGCGCGGCGTTGGTGTAGAGCCAGCGACCAGACACGGTGAGCAGGATCAACACCGGCAAGAGCAGAAATACCCACAGCGGGCGGTATTGCGGGCGGCGCAGCACGACCGCACCGGCGATCAAGCCGCACAGGCAGGTCAGGTTGATGAACTCGTACATGTTGCCCCACGGCACCCGCAGGGTGGCCAGGCCCCGCAGCACCAGGCAGGCGAGCAGCAGTCCGATGCCCAGGTACACGACGGACAGCCCGGCCCGGCCGGCGCGCTCGTCGATCGGGCGTTGGGCCGCCTCGTCCACCACGCCGGGGGTGACCGAGTCGGCGCTGACGGCACCGGCCAGCACCCGGGCGCGCTGATCCGCGCGACGCCCGCCGGCGTAGGCCAGCTCGAAAGCCAGCAACAGCAGCGCGATCACCAGGGCCACCACCGCCGACGTGAACGCCCAGTCGGAGTAGCGCGCCAGCTCGATGTTGACATGCACCGTATTCATTTGACGTCCACCTCAGAACTCCTCTTGGACGCTGCGGGTGTCGCGTCGCCGTCCGACGCGGTGGGTGGCCCGGCGCGAGCGACGCCGGAGTCGCCGAGGACCAGCCGCTCGGCCAGTCGCTCGAACTCGTCGCCCCAACCGGAATTGTCGGTGCGCGCGAGGCCGCCCAGTTCGACGTTCACCGTACCGGGGGACCCGCCGGCGTCGGGAGTCAGACGGACCCACACCCGGCGGCGGCGCACCAGCAGCGACACCACCAGACCGCCCATCATCGTGATCGCGAAGACCAGCACCCAGGTCTGGCCCGGGTCGTGCGAGACCTGCAGGTTGACGAAGGGGACGGCGCCGTCGAAGCGGATCACGGTGCCGGCGGCCGGGCCCTGGTCGATCCGGACCGATTGGCCCGCACGCAAATTGACCCGCTTCTCCTTCGTCAACCGGTGCTGCTCGATCAGGCGGGGATCCAGGGTGAACAGCGACTGGGGCCGCCCGGTGTCCAGTCCGGTGTCACCGCGATAGATGTCGACGGCCACCGCCGGGGCGTCCAACGCCGGGAACCGCGACGACAACAGCGTGCCCTCCAGCTGCTCTGTCGGTGCCAGCAGGCCCTGGATGGCGATCTCGTGGTTGCGGCGCTCCGCGGAGCTGGGGTAGCTGCCGGCGGGCGGATCGACGCGCACCACGCCCGACGACAGCAGGGTTTGCGGATTGTCGGGCCGCCACTGCACCGTCGCCGTGCGGATCTGTCCGTTCGGGAAGGTGACGCTGAAGGTGGGCGCGTAGCCGTGTCCCTGCAGGTAGACCCGGTCACCGCCGAGCCGCAGCGGGTGGTTGACCTCCAGCTGGTAGTGCCGCCAGCTGTTCGCGGTCAGATCCTGGCCGGACTGGTAGTCGATGTTCGCCGCGAACGACGTGGCCTGCCCCGACGGCAGATAGTGCGCCGCGAAGTCATCGACGCGGATGCACAGCGGGTGCAGCGCGGTGCCGTCGACGGTGTTGCCGGCCCGGAACGAGTCGAATGCGGCCGGCGAGGCCGAACAGAAGCCGGGGCCGCCGTCGGCGATGACGATGACGTTGCCCTCGTAGCCGAACAGCTTGCCGACGGCCACCGCGACCAGCAGGCCCAGCAGCGAGAAGTGGAAGACGATGTTGCCGAACTCGCGCAGGTAGCCCTTCTCGGCGGACACCTCCACCGCTTCGGGATCGGCGGACTCGGTGCCGTCCTGGTGTCGGATGGCGGTGCGCCACCCGCGCAGCCGTGCGGCAAGCGTGTTCGCCAGGGCGTTCAGCTCGTCGGTGCCGGCCTGGATCTGGTGACTGGCGTACTTGGGCAGCCGAGCCAGGTTGCGCGGCGCGGCCACCGGGGTGGACCGCAGGCTGCGGACGTGCTCGATCATCCGCGGGGTGAGGCAGCCGACCAGCGATACGAACAGCAGCACGTAGATGGCCGTGAACCAGAAGCTGGAGAACACGTTGAAGGCCTGCAACCGATCCAGCCACGGCCCGATCACCGGGTGTGCCTTCAGGTAGTCGTCGACCTTGCCGGCGTTGAGGCTGCGCTGCGGCAGCAACGCCCCAGGTATCGCCCCGAGCGCGAGCAGGAACAACAGCACCAGCGCGGTGCCCATCGAGGTCAGCGCGCGCCAGGTGTTTCGGCCCTTCTGCACAAGCCCTGCAAGGAGTTGCCTCAAATCGGCAACCTCACGTCGGACACGAACGCGTCGCGCAGCCACGAGATGAAGTCGTTCCACACCCCGGTGACCAGCAGCGCGCCGACCGTGACCAGCAGGATGCCGCCGAAGATCTGAATGGCCCGCGTGTGCCGGCGCAGCCAGCCCAGGCCCCCCACCGCGCCCGCCGAGCCGAACGCCAGCAGCACGAACGGGATGCCCAGGCCCAGGCAGTAAGCGATCACCAACACGGTTCCACGCGCCACGCTGGCGCCGTCGGTGGCCGAGGCGACGGTGATCACGCCGGCCAGCGTCGGCCCCAGACAGGGCGTCCAGCCCAAGGCGAACACCGCGCCCAGCACCGGCGCCCCGGCGACCGTGGTCAGCTGCCGTGGACTGAACCGGGCCTGGCGCTGCAGGGCGGGGATGAGGCCGACGAACACCAGACCCATGACGATGGTCAGCACTCCCCCGGCCCGTTGCAGCAGCAGCTGGTTGGTGATCAATGTCGTCGTCATGCCGAGGACGGCGACGGTGCCGAGCACGAACACGGTGGTGAACCCGGCGACGAACAACGCCGCCGATCCCGCGACGCGCCAGCGGGCGGACCTCGCGGGGCGCGCAAAGGCACGGTTCGCGCCTTCCGGCGGCTGCTCGTCGACGCCCACGACCGCGGCCAGATACGACAGGTAGCCGGGCACCAACGGCACCACGCACGGCGAGGCGAACGACACCAGTCCCGCGAGCAGGCACGCACCGAGGGCCACCAGAAGCGGTCCGGCGGCGGCTATCTGGGTGAATCCGGTCATCGCTGTCTCGAGCCCGTCACGGCGTTGCCTTGCCGGCCGGGGTCGGCGACGCCTCGCCGGCCAAGCGCTGCACCACTGGCTGCAGGTCGGTCGCCAGCAATTCGCGCAGGAAGACCGCCGCGACGCGGTGCTGGCGGTCCAGGACCAGCGTGGACGGGATCACGGTGGTGGGGTATTTGCCGCCGAGTGCGATCAGGGTGCGCATCGCCGGGTCGTAGATCGACGGGAATGTCACCTGGCGGTCGTTGACGAAGTCCAGCGCCGCCTGCCGGTTGTTGTCCCGGACGTCGATGCCGAGGAAGGACACCCCGGCGCCGCGGGTGGCGTCATACACCTGCTGCAGCTGGGTGACCTCGGCGCGGCACGGCCCACACCACTGCCCCCAGATGTTGATGACCACGACGCGGCCGGCGAAGATCGGGTCGTCCAGCGACAACGTGTGCGCGGCGTCAGCAAGGTCGGGTCCGGCCAGCGGGCCGGGGTGGCCGCGGCTGGACGGCGGGTCGTAGTAGATGTCGGTCTTGCCGCCGGGCGAGACGAATTCAAAGGTGCCACCCTGGGCGACGGCGTCGCGCCCCGACGAGCAGCCGGCGACCAGGCCGGGAAGCAGCGCCGCCAGCACGGCCCCGGCCATTGCCTGTCGTCCCCAGGTGCTCAACGCGCCGCCGGTTCGCAGTACTCGACGTCGACCAGCCGGTCGCCGTCGTAGACGAGGGTCGTCACCGACGCGAGCCCGCACTGCCGCCGCCGCGGGTCGTGCCACAGTCGCCGGCCGGTCACGTGCAGCCGCAGCGTCCACACCGGCAGTTGGTGGCTGACGCACACCACCTCGCGGCCGGCGCCGCGGGCGCGGGCCTTGTCTACCGCCGTCTGCATCCGGGCCGCGATCTCGGCGTACGGCTCACCCCAGGACGGCCGGAAAGGGTTGCGCAGCTGCCACCACACCCGCGGGTCGCGCCAGGCGCCGTCGCCCGGGCCGACCCGTTTGCCCTGGAAGAAGTTGGCCGATTCGATCAGATCCGGGTCGGTGTCCACGGCCAGGCCGTGCTTGGCGGCAATCGGCGCGGCGGTCTCCTGGGCCCGTTGCAGCGGCGAGGCGATCACCGCGACGATGTCACGGCCCGCCAGCGCCTCGGCCACCGCGGCCGCTTGCGCGCGGCCGTTGTCGGAGAGGTGAAATCCGGGCAGCCGCCCGTAGAGGATGCCGCTCGGGTTGTACACCTCGCCGTGCCGCACGACGTGCACCCGGGTGTGCTCGGCCATCAGGACTTCCCTTCCTCGGCTTGCGCGGCGGCTCTGGCCGCGGTGGGCAGGGCGTCGGCGATCCGGCCGAACGCGCCGTCGTCCAGCGCCGTCGAGACGAACCACGCCTCGAAGGCGCTGCACGGCGGGTAGACGCCCGCGTCCAGCAGCGCATGGAAGAACGGTGGGTAACGCCACGTCTGGGTGGCCCGCGCGGACGCGAAGTCGCTCACCGGGGTTTCGGAGAAGAACACGCTGAGCATATTCCCGGCGCGTGGAATCTGGTGCGCCACACCGGCATTCGTGAGCGCCTCGGAGAACAGACCGGCCAGGCGATCGGCGTTGGCGTCCAAAGTGGCGTAGGCGGCGGCGTCGGCGTTGCGCAGGGTGGCCAGCCCGGCGGCCATCGCCACCGGGTTACCCGACAGCGTGCCGGCCTGATACACCGGGCCCAGCGGCGCCAGCCGCTCCATCACGTCGGCCCGACCGCCGAACGCGGCGGCCGGCAGGCCGCCGCTCATCACCTTGCCGAAGGTGAACAGGTCGGCCTCGACGGGATCGATTCCGTACCAACCACTTCGGCTGACCCGGAAGCCGGTCATCACCTCGTCGATGATCAGCAGCGCGCCGTGCTCGGCGCTGATCGCGCGCAGCGCCGCGTTGTAGCCGGGCGCGGGCGGGACCACACCCATGTTGCCCGGGCTGGCCTCGGTGATCACCGCCGCGATCTGGTCGCCGAACCGGGCGAAGCTCTGTCGCACGGCGTCGATGTCGTTGTAGGGCAACACGATTGTGTCGGCGGCCGTCGCGCCGGTGACTCCCGGCGAGGACGGCAGGCCCAGGGTCGCCACCCCGGAGCCCGCGTCGGCGAGCAGCGCGTCGACATGACCGTGGTAGCAACCGGAGAACTTGATGACCTTGGCCCGACCGGTGAAGCCGCGGGCCAGCCGGACCGCGCTCATGGTGGCCTCGGTGCCGGAGTTGACCAGCCGGATCCGCTTGACTGGCGCGACCCGTCCGATCATCTCGGCGGCCAGCTCGCTCTCGGCCGGCGTGGGCGCCCCGAACGACAGGCCCGAAGCGGCGGCCTTTGCGACGGCCTCGACGACGGCAGGGTGCGCATGACCCAGGATCATCGGGCCCCACGAGCAGACCAGGTCCACGTAGCGGTTGCCGTCGGCGTCGGTCAGGCGGCATCCGCGCGCCTCGGTGATGAACGGCGGCGTCCCGCCCACCGCGCTGAAAGCGCGGACCGGAGAGTTCACGCCACCGGGAATGACGGCGCAGGCATCCTCGAACAACCGAGCCGACGCCGCCGTGGCCCGGGGCGCCCCGGTGGCGTGCGCGGTCGCCTGATCACTGCTTCCCATGACGACCAGTGTCCCAGCCCTCGCGGGCCATTCCACTACAGGGTGTAGCAGAACGTGCTATGAGGGGGCGGCGCGGTACCGGTGGCCGGGTTAACCGGCGTCGCCTCCTCGGCGCGCCGGGCGGCCTCGTCACCCGCTGCCTTCCCCATGAGACGACGGTAAACCGATTATTGCGGCGAAGCCGGGTTGTCCTTGCCCGGCGCCTGCGAGTTGGATAGCGGTATGCAACTCCCAGAAGGACTTGCCCGGTTCAACCGTCACGTCACCAACCCGATTCAGCGGATGTGGGCCGGTTGGCTCCCGCCGTTCGGGATCGTCGAGCATGTCGGGCGGCGCTCGGGCAAGCCGTACCGGACACCGGTGAGTGTGTTCAACATCGAAGTCGACGGCAAACCCGGGGTGGCCATCTTGCTGACCTATGGCCCCGACCGGGATTGGCTGAAGAACCTGAAGGCGGCGGGAGGTGGCCGGCTGCGCAGCAAGGGCAAGAGCTTCGGCATCGCCGATCCGCGCGTGGTCACCAAGGACGAGGCCGCGGCGCGCGTAACACGCAGGGTGCGAACGATTTTCGCGAGGTTGCCGTTCGAGCAAGCGGTAGTGCTCACGCGGACTTCCTGACGACCGGGTGATGCGGATCACGGCGATCGTCGAGCGGGCGGTCGCCCTGGCCGGCGGACGACGCGGCGGGCCCGCCAATGCGGTGGTCGATTTCTCCCACCACACGGTCTCGCTGGTCGCGGTGATCACCGACGTGATCCGGCACGGACGGCCCGTGGTGGGCGTGGCTTTCGATTCGATCGGGCGCTTCGCCCAGAGTGGAATCCTGCGCGACCGGATGATCCCACGGTTGCTGGCCACGTCCCCCGACGAACTGCTCGATCCGTCCGGATACATCGATCCCGCCGCGGTGTTGGCGTGTGCACTCATCGATGAGAAACCCGGCGGCCATGGCGACCGGGCCGCGGCGGCGGCCGCGCTGGAACTGGCCTGCTGGGACCTGAACGCGAAGCTGCGCGACGAGCCGGCCTGCGTGACCATCGCCCGCCACGCCGGACGAGACCCCGCACCGTCGGTGCCGGTGTACGCCGCCGGCGGCTACTACTACGCCGACGGCGGAGTCGATCGGCTGCGCGCGGAAATGCAGGGATATCTCGACGCGGGCTATGACGCGGTCAAGATGAAGATCGGCGGTGCCGTGCTGCGCGAGGACCTCGCGCGGATCGAGGCCGTTGTCGACATCGTCGGCGACGCGGGACGGGTCGCCGTCGACGCGAACGGCCGGTTCGACCGGTCCGAGGCCACCCACTGGGCGAGCGCGCTGGCCCCCTACGGCCTGCGCTGGTACGAAGAGCCGGGCGATCCCCTCGATTACGCGCTGAACCGGGCGGTGACCCAGTGCTACGACGGTGCTGTGGCCGCCGGGGAGAACCTGTTCTCGGTGCCGGACGTGACCAATCTGCTGCGCTACGGCGGAATGCGGCCCAATCATGATGTCTTCCAAATGGATCCGGGCCTGAGCTACGGGTTGAGCGAATACATCCGGATGCTCGACGTCATGGCGACGCATGGCTTTGATCGCCGCTTCGCCTTCCCACACGGCGGTCATCTGATCAACCTGCACGTCGCGGCTGGGCTGGGCCTGGGCGGATGCGAGGCTTATCCCGGCGTGTTCGCGCCGTTCGGCGGCTATTCCGACGCCTGCGCGCTCTCGGCTGGCCGGATCTCGCCGACCGACGCCGCGGGCTTCGGGCTCGAGCAGAAGGCCGGTCTGACCGAACTGATTGCCGAGATGACCGACGGGAGAGTGCGCGGATGAAGGTCGCCGTAATCGGTTGCGGTGCTATGGGTTCCATATATGCGGCCAGACTGGGCGCCGCGGGTAATGATGTGCTGGCCGTCGACCGCTACCAGGCCGGCATCGATCAGATCGCCCAACACGGGCTGCGGGTCACCGGTCCGGGCTACGACCAGGTGGTGCCGCTGCGGGCGAGCACCACCGCACCGAACGAGGCGATGGATCTGATCGTGCTCGCGGTGAAGGCGGCCGACGTGACAACCGGTGCGCAACAAGCTCTTTCGATGCTCGGTCCGGCCACACCGGTGCTGACCATCCAGAACGGCCTGGGATCGGCGGAGACGGTGGCCGGCATCGTCGGCGACGGGCGGGTCGCGGTCGGAATCGCCAGCGGATTCGGCGCCGCAACAGTGGCTCCCGGGCATGTCCGGCACAACGCCATGAAGGCGATGCGGTTCGGCGCCTACTCGTCGCTGCCGCTCGCCACGGTCGAATCGATCGCGCGGGCGTGGACAGCTGCCGGATTCGATGCGGCCGCGGTCACCGACATCGCCGCCATGCAGTGGGAGAAGCTCATCTGCAACGCCGCCTACAGCGCACCGTGCGCGCTGACCGGCATGACCGTCGGGCAGGTGATGGACGATCCGGAGATGGGGCCGGTCAGCCGGGCGGCCGCGACGGAGGCCTGGACCGTCGCGCGGGCGTCGGGCATCGCGGTTGCCGTCACCGATGCGGTCGAACACGTTCGCGCCTTCGGCGCGCAGATGCCCGACGCCAAACCGTCGGCGCTACTGGACCACGAGGCGCACCGGGTCAGCGAGGTCGACGTCATCAACGGCGCGGTCCCGCGTCAGGGCGCCCGGGTAGGTGTTGCGGCGCCGGTGAACGCGACCCTGACCGCGCTGATCAAGTCGATCGAACGGCGATGGAGCTGACCTGGGCGCAGCTTGATGGGTTCAGGGCGCTGGCGTGCCCCAAAAGTTCCGTGGCGCAGCGCAATCCGCGGCTTCTGCTGAGCGCTGGATCTTGCGTCACGCCTCAACCAACGACGCTGCGCGGTACCGCTAGCGCGTTTGAGAGGGACTCAGTCCTCCGACGCGGCCGCGCAATCGCGCGAAGAAGTAGAGGCCAATCACCACCGCCCAGGACAGCAGGCTGAGCCATAGTTGGCTGCGTGCCGTGTGGTCGAACGCCATTTGCACCAGCACGGCGGTGATTCCGGTCAGTGTGAGGATGGACAGCACCGGATAGAACCACATCTTCACCGTCAGCTTTTCCGCGGGTGTCCGGCGCCGCAAGATGATCTGCGACAGGGCGATCAACCAGTAGACGAACAGGATGATGGCGCCAGACGAGTTGAGCAGGAAGAGAAACACCGTGTTGGGAGCGACCCGGGCCATGATGACGCATCCGAACCCGACAGCCGACGAACACAAGATCGCGATGTGGGGAACGCCGCGCCCGCTCAGCTTGACCAACCGCGTTGGGGCCTCGCCGCGCTCGGCGAGCACGAACAACATGCGCGACGCGGTGTAGAGACCGGAGTTCAGGCAGGACAGCACCGCGGTCAGCACGACGGCGTTCATCACCTGGTCCGCACCGGAAAGCCCCATGTGTTTGAGCGCGGCCACGTACGGCGAGGCACCGAGGTCCACGGAATCCCAGGGCAACAGCACCACGAGCAGGAAGACGGAACCGACGAAGAAGATTGCGATGCGTGCCACGACCGATCGGGTGGCCTTTCGGACCGCGAGCTCGGGGTCGCGACTTTCCGCGGCGGCGACGGTGACGATCTCGGCGCCGACCATGGAGAAGATCACCACCACGATGGCGGCGAACACCGCACCCACGCCGTGGGGAAAGAACCCGCCGTGTGTGTACAGATTGGCCAGACCTCCGTGATGGCCCGGCACCAATCCCATGACGTACACCGTGCCCACGACCAGAAAGATCACGATCGTCGCGACTTTGATTCCGGCGAACCAGAATTCGAATTCGCCGAAGGACGACACCGAGAACAAGTTGGTCGCGGTCATCAACACCATCAGGCATAGCGACAGCAGCCATAGCGGCGCATGGAACCAGTAGTTGAGCACCTTCCCGCCGGCGACCGCCTCGAAGCCCACCACGATCACCCAGAAATACCAATACAGCCACGCGACCGAGAATCCCGCCCAGCCGCCCAGGGCCTTGGCCGCGTAGTCGGCGAACGATCCGGTCGACGGGTTCGCGGCGGCCATCTCGCCCAGCATCCGCATCACCAGGACGATGAGCAGACCGCAAAGGGCGTAGGTGAGGAACGCGGCCGGGCCGGTGTCTTTGATCACCACACCGGACCCGACGAACAGGCCGGCGCCGATCACGCCGCCGAGGGCGATCATGCTGAGCTGCCGCTGCGACAGTCCTTGGCGCAGTTGCCGATTGACACCGCCCTCCGGCGCGCGGGGACCGTCACCCGCAGAACCGGAACTCACCTGGCGTTGCGTGCGCCGCATGCCCGGACGCTATCGGGCTTCGCGGCGCGCAGCAACAACGACTTACAGGTAGAGGTCTCGATCGCGAATCAGCGCCGTGGCGATCACACTGATCACCGCAGTCGCAACCAGATACCCGCACGCCAGCCACGGCGCGCCGCCGAGTGCCGCGATCAGCGCGGTCAGGATCATCGGGGTGACCCCGGAGGCGTAGATACCCGAGACCTGGTAGACGAACGACAATCCTGTGTAGCGCGTGTTCGTGGGGTACAGCGCGGAGTACAGCGTGCCCTGTGCGCCGTAAAGCAGCGCATGCACCGCGCCGAACACGATGATCATCGCCAGCCCGAACCACACCAGATTCTTGGTGCCGAACAGGGCGAACGCCGGAAAGGTCGCCAGGCCGTAGCAGGCGATGCCGGCCAGGTACACCCGCCGCGCACCGAAGCGTTCGGTCAATCGTCCCGAAATCGGCAGCAGCACCGCCATCACCAGGGCGGCGATGGTCACCACCACCAAGACCGAAACCCGATTCAATCCCAGGGCGCCGGTGGCGTAGCTGATGGCGAAAACACCCCAGGTGTTGAACGCCGAGCCTTCGGCCCACCGCGACAGCAGGCCCAGCACGGTGTTGCGCCGGGAACGCGTCTCGCGGACGATGTCGCGGATCGGCACGATCGATGCGGCCTGCAGGCCTTGCAATTCGCGGAACGCCGGTGTCTCGTCGACCCGCAACCGGACCACGATGCCGATCACGACCAGCAGCAGGCTCAGCAGGAATCCGATGCGCCAGCCGTAGGAGAGGAACCGCGCCGGCCCCAGCACGACTTGCAGGAAGGCGAATATGCCGGTACCCAAGGCCAGTCCGAGCGCCAGACCGATCTGCGGAATCGCCCCGAAGCGGCCGCGCCGGTCGCCGGGGCTGTGTTCGACGGCCAGCAGCACCGCCCCGCCCCACTCACCGCCGAGCGCGAAACCCTGCAGCACGCGCAAGACCAGCAGCAGCACCGGCGCCCACGCCCCGATCTGCGCCGCCGTCGGCAACGTCCCGATCAGTGCCGTCGCGGCGCCCATGATGAGCATGGTCAACGCGAGGCTGCGTTTGCGACCGATCCGGTCGCCGATGTGGCCGAACACCAGGCCCCCGATGGGCCGCATGACAAACCCGACGGCGAAGGTCGCGAACGCCAATAGTGTTCCCACCAACGAACTCTCGTTGGGAAAGAACAGCTTGTTGAACACCAGGCCGGCCGCGGTGGCGTACAGGAAAAAGTCGTACCACTCGACCGTAGTGCCCAGCAGGCTCGCCGCGACGACAATGCGCAGCCGCCGGCGCTGCTGCTCGGTGGATTCGTCGACCGCGGCGGTTGCTCCGGTGGCGATCGCGGCGTCGGGCGCGGTCGCCGGAAAGGTTGCCGCCATGGCCGTCAGTGCGCCGAGGCGACCGCGAACGGCGTCGCCGCTGCCGGGTGCGACTGGCGATTGGGGTGTCGCCACAAACCCATCCGTTCGAGCAGCGGCAGGACGCCCTCACCAAACCAATAGGCCTCTTCCAGATGCGGATATCCCGACAGGATGAAGTGGCTGATGCCCAAATCGGCGTATTCGGCCAGCCGCTCGGCGACTTCGGCATGCGACCCGACCAGGGCGGTGCCGGCTCCCCCGCGCACCAGGCCCACCCCGGCCCACAGGTTGGGCGCGACCAGCAATTTGCTGCTGTTGCCGCCGTGCAGGTCCAGCATGCGGCGCTGGCCTTCGGATTCGCTGCGCGCCAGGCTGGCCTGCACTCGTTCGACGTCCGCCGGGTCGATCGCGGCCAGCAATCTGTCTGCCTCGGCCCACGCCTCGGCGGCCGTCTCGCGGCTGATGACGTGAATGCGCAAGCCGTACTGCAGGATACGGCCGGCAGGACTAGCTTGGCCGGCCAGCCCACGAATCCAGTCGAGCTTCTTGGCCACTGCAGTCAGCGGCTCGCCCCACGTGAGATACACATCGGAGTGCCTGGCCGCCACCGGTCCGGCGGATGCCGAGGACCCGCCGAAGAACACCGCCGGTATAGGGTCGGGTGGGTTGTTCAGCTGTGCGTCCTGCACCTGAATGTGTTCTCCGGCAAAGGTTACCGGCTCCTTGGAAGTCCACAGTTGGCGCACCACATGCAAGAACTCCGCGGTGCGCGCGTACCGCGCCTCCTTGTCCAGGAAATCCCCGTATGCGCGTTGCTCGTGCGGTTCGCCGCCGGTGACGACGTTGAGCAGCAGCCGCCCCTCCGAGTGCCGCTGGAAGGTGCCGGCCATCTGCGCGGCCAGGGTCGGACTCAGCATCCCGGGACGGAACGCGACCAAGAATTTCAGCGTCTCGGTCGATTCGACCAGCATCGCCGTCGTCAGCCACGCATCCTCACACCACAGTCCAGTGGGAGTGAGGACGGCGTCGAAACCGTTGTCCTCGGCGGCCGTGCAGATCTGGTGCAGATACTTCAGCGTGGCCGGCCGGTCACCGGACATCGCCGTGCCGTGCCCGCCCGCGACCAGATTCCGCGAATCGCCGTAGGTCGGCAGAAACCAATGAAACGCGAGACTCAATTCACAATCCTCTTTCGCTCCGCCTTCGCCTCCGTGTACAGACGCTCCATCCTTAACAAGTCGGCGTCGGCGAGCGAGGGTTGAAACCTGCGAGATTGCATCCCCCGGCGCAGCACCGGCATCGCCGCAGCACCCGGGGGCCGGGCGCGTCGAACCGCAACATCGAGGCATCGACTGGACGTCCGGCATGACCGCGTCTCCCGCTGTCCCAGAACGCAATACGATCGCAATGATTTGGGCGGCGGCAACCAGCGGAATTGGCGCTACGATGACCACGATCTGGTGCGATACCGCAACTCGGCGCCGGCATCGCCCGCGCCGGCGATGGATTGAAGGATCACCGCTTCGTGACCGAAAGGTCACGCCACATCACACAATGCTTCCAATACGGCGTGGCTCGGCGGGTAATCCCCGCTGCGCGCGGCATTATTGCGATCATGCCTGACCTCACACGCCGAGCGGTGCTCCGGATGGGCGCCGGTGCCAGCCTCGGAGCCGCCGGCGTGCTCACCTTCGGCTCGCTGCTGGCTCCGGCCGCTTCGCGCGCCGCGACTTTGCCGCAGGCTCCCGCGCCGTTCGAGCCGCCGACGGCGGGCAAGTCCCTGCCGACCCGGCTCACCGGCTCGTTCGTGTCGGCGGCGCGCGGGGGGATCAAGACCAACTATGTGATCGCCATGCCGCCGGGCCAGACCGGCGCGCTGCGCCCCGTGGTCGCACTGCACGGGGTGGACGGCGATGCCAACCAGATGCTCGACATGGGCGTCCCGGATGGGCTGGCCCAGCTGGTCAAGGAGGGCAAGCCACCGTTCGCGGTCGTCGGCGTCGACGGCGGCAACACCTATTGGCACAAAAGGACTTCCGGCGAGGACTCCGGTGCCATGGTGCTCGACGAGCTGCTGCCGATACTGTCCACCATGGGTTTCGACACCTCCCGGGTCGGTTTCATGGGGTGGTCGATGGGCGGATACGGCGCGCTTCGTCTGGGTGCCAAGCTGGGGCCGGCACGAACGGCCGGCATCTGCGCGATCAGCCCGGCGTTGTACACCTCGTATCCGCTGAGTGCGCCGGGGGCGTTCGACAGTAACGACGACTTCGTGCAGAACAGTGTACTGGGCCTGCCGGCGCTGAATTCTATTCCGCTGCGCGTGGATTGCGGCAACTTCGACCGCTTCTATTTCGCCACAAAGCAATTCGTCTATCAGTTGAAGACCCAGCCGGCGGGCAGCTTCTCCCTCGGCGGACACGACGTCGCCTACTGGCGCAGCCAACTGCCCGGTGAGCTTGCCTGGATGGCGACGTAGCCCACGCAGATGACACTTCGGGAGGAATCAGTCGCCAGCAGCCCACACCCACCTGGGCGGCGAACTTCCCGAAGGGGCTTCCGGCCCGACATCGAGGGACTGCGCGCCGTCGCGGTGATCGCGGTCGTGCTCTATCACGCGGGCATCCCGGGAATCACCGGCGGCTACATCGGTGTGGACGTCTTCTTCGTCATTTCCGGCTTCCTGATCACCGGGCTGCTCGTTCGCGAGGCGAGCACCACGAATACCGTTCGGCTGGGCCGGTTTTACGGAGCGCGCGCCCGCCGGCTGCTGCCGGCCGCGGCCATCGTCGGCACCATCACCGCGATCGGGGCGGCGGCGGTGCTGCCCCCGCTGCAGGCGCGCAGCGTTTTTCTCGACGGCTTCGCCAGCGCACTGTATGTCGGCAACTACCGGTTTGCGGTGCGCGGCACCGACTACCTGGCCTCCGACGCCCCGTCGCCCTTCCAGCACTACTGGTCGTTGGGCGTGGAAGAGCAGTTCTACCTGGTGTGGCCGGTGCTGATCATCGCCGTCGCCTGGTCGGTCCGCCGAGTGCAGCTGCTTCGCGGGGCCGCGACCCGCGCGACCCCGTACGCAGTGATTCTTGCGGTGGTCGCAGCCGCGTCGTTGACGGCGGGCGCCGTGTGGACCCGCACCTCGCCGTCGTGGGCGTTCTTCTCGCTGCCCACCCGCGCCTGGGAGCTGGCCGCCGGAGGGCTGGTGGCCCTGTCGCTCCAGCAGTGGCGCCGGCTGTCGTCGCGGACCGCGTCCATCGCCGGGTGGGGCGGTCTGGGCCTGATCCTGCTGACCTGCACCCAACTCGACTCCCACACTCCGTATCCCGGCACCGAGGCGCTGCTGCCGGTGCTGGGCACCGCGCTCATCATCGGCGGCGGCGCCGTCACCGGCGGGCTGGGGCCCGGTCGCCTGCTGTGTCGCCCGGCGACGCGCGCGATCGGCCGGATCTCCTACTCGTGGTACCTGTGGCACTGGCCGGTGCTGCTGCTGATGCCCGCGCTGCTCGGCGAGCCCGCAGGACTGCCGGCCAGTCTGAGCGCGACGGCCGTCTCCGCCGGCCTTGCGGTCATCACCCTGCATCTGGTGGAGAACCCGGGCCGCTTCGCCGCGGCGCTGCGCCGGTCGGCGAAAGTCAGCCTGGTCGTGGCGGGCGGCGCCAGTGCCGCCACCGCGTGCGCATGCATGTTGCTGCTCAACGTGATCCCGGCGCCGGTGGGCCATGGGGTGGCGGCTCCGCGCGCCAATATCATTGCGGCGTCCCCGACCAGCGTCCCCGCCGTCAGTCCCCAGGAAGCGGCGATTCGTCAGGCGTTCGATCAAGCGCGCGAGGCACTCGCGGTGGCGGTCCGGCTGCGAGCCGTCCCGTCGAACCTGGACCCGCCGCTGGCCAAGGCGCCCGCCGATAAGGCCGCCGTGTTCGTCAACGGCTGCGTACGCTCCTGGCGCGATGTCGGACAAAGCGAGTGCGCGACGGGCGACACCGCCTCGCCGACCACCGTCGCGCTGATCGGCGACTCGCACGCCGCCATGTGGAGCCCCGCCTTCGAGCAGCTCGCCGAGCAGCGGCACTGGCGACTGGAGACGCTGGCCAAGGTGACCTGCCCGCTGCAGGACCTGCACATCGTGAGCCCGTATCTGGGCCGCGAATACACCGAATGCGAACAGTGGCGCGCGCAGATCATGGGCCGGATGAACGCCGAACACCCACGCCTGATCGTGCTGGACATGAGCCGGCGCTACGGCGGAGACTTCGGCTTCACCTCCTACGACCCGGCATGGATCGACACCGTGGGCCGCACCGTGGCGCAGTTGCGCGGCACCGGCGCGAGCGTCCTCGTGCTGGGACCCGCTCCCGACCCGCATTCGTCCGCGCCGACCTGCCTGTCCGCCCACCTCGACGACGTAAGCGCCTGTACGCCAACGAAATCCGCGGCGGTGGACGGCGACGGGATCGCCGCTGAACAGGCGGCGACCCTCCGCAGCGGCGGCCACTACGCCGACCTCACCGACATGTTCTGCACCCCGGACCGCTGCCCGATCATCGTCGGCAACACCCTGGTGTTCCGCGACGACAACCATGTGACAACCGAGTACGCGCAGTTGGTGGCACCGCTGATGGGTGCGCTCGCGGACCGCGCCCTGGCAAACGGGTGACCGGCAATGAACTTCTCATGGCTGACCAACGTCAGATCAGTGAAGGGTTTTTGGAGGTTTTAGGTCATGTCCCCGCTGTTGTTGTTCTGCGTTGCAGTAGCCGCGCCGCTCGCCGGAATCGGCTTGCTCCACATGCAAGACCGCTTGGAGCGCTGGGACTACGAGCGACACGCGGACGACTGAGCCCGCAGGGTTTTCGCCAAATTCGCTGTGTCGCCGCGGGTTCAGCTTGCCCGGGAAGCCGCCCCTCCTGAATCAGGTCGACAGCTGCGTACGGATGAGCGGCGCGATCTTGTCCGCCATGTATTGATGCCCCGCGTCATTCGGATGCACCCCATCGGCACCGATCAGGTCGGGTCGGCCGACGAACCAGTGTTCGGTGATCGGGTCGATGAACGTTGCCCCTGCCGCCCCGGCCGCGCCGCCGAGGATGTCGCGAATCAACAACATCGACGGCGGCACATCGGCGGTCGGCCATGGCGGTCCGATCACCAGCAACCGCGCCGCGGGCGCAAGCCGGCGCGCCAGATCCAGAGCGGCGTGGGTCTTTACGGTCAGCGTCCCGGGATCGACACCCTGATCGTTGCGGGAGCCGAAGAACACCACGAGCGCATCGTCGGGCTGGACCGCCCTGCCGGTCAGATCCTCGAAGATACTGCCGTGATCACCAGGCGTGGCATAACCGGCTTTGCCTTCGGCCGCCACACTGCCCGAGATTCGCGAACCCCGCGACCCGAGCACCTGCCAGGCGCGCGACGGCCACGATCTCGATCCCAGCCCACCCTCGCTGGTTCCGGTGGTATACGAATCCCCCACCACGGCCACATGATTAAGCCGGAAGTCGAGCGTCAGAGTCGCGTAGGTGCGCACCTGCGCCGGGTATGCGATGCCTACGCCCGCCAGAAAACTCAACCCAATGAGAAAGGTGGCCAGACGACTCACTCTCACCTCCACTGTCAACGGCATCGTTGGGTGCCGCCGCGTCTTCATCAAGTATTCCCCGTGAGTCGCGGTCGGCCGCTGAGGCGGCCATCACACCGCGCGGGCCGAAACCGCTTCTAGCGGACGGTCGATCGGATGCAGCTTACTGGTCGACTCGCCGGGATCGCTTGTCGCGCTGACGGCTCTGACATCGACCATCTTGCGCATCCAACGGCGGGCGGGCTCTTCGACGCCGTGATACAGCAGCACCGAGACGACCACGGCAATCACGAGCAGGCCGATGACGTTCCATTTCCACGGGTTATCCAGGGTGGGGAGCTCGAATTGCTCCACGGCCCAGCCCCAGGCGGTGTGCACCAGCTCATGCACCATGTACAGGCAGAACGAGATCTTGCCGCCGTACACCATCACCCGGGTCGACAGGACCCGCGGCAGGCTCCCGAGCCCGATGGCCAGCGAAATCACCAGCGGAACGAACAACATGTCGACGACCCCGCCACTGTCGTTCTCCACCACTCCGGATATCGGGTGCGCGCCAAACCAATACAGCACGCCCACCATGGCGGCCAGGAGAAGCAGGGAGATGTATCCGGCGACGCGGCGGCCACGATCGCTCAGCCGCAGCCTGCGTACCGCGGCACAGGCCAGCGCACCCGCCGTGAACTGCGTGACGATTCGCGGCAGCCAACTCCACGGTGTATAGAAGTGGCCACTGGCGAGCAACATCACCACCGGCGGCAGCGATGCCGCGAATGCCAGGACCATCAGGCTGCGCGCCCTGGTCGCCTGTTTCATCCGTAACAGGACCAGCACCAGGACGGCGAAGAGCACATAGGCCAGCCATTCCGCGCTGATCGACCAGGCCGGCCCGTCCCAACTCGAGTCATCGAAGAAGGGCACGAACCACAACTGCATTAACAGGATTTGGCGCACGTAGCTGATCGCGGTGAGCTCGGCGGCATCCGGCGACGGCACATGACCGACGTGCAGGGTGAAGATCACCCACAGGGCGGCGAGGTGCAAGGTGACCAGGTACACCGGCCACACCCGGGCCAGCCGCAGCCACAGGAAATGCAGGGTCGCGCGGGTCGACCAGGACCGGCCCATGCGATCGAGATAGTTGTACGTCAGCACGAACCCGCTGAGGATGAAGAAGAGGTCGACGCCTTGGGCGCCGCAATTGAGCACCGGCGCCAGGGCGTCGCGGAAATCGGTCGACACATCGCCGAGCATCGGCCGGAAGTGAAACAGCACCACCCAGAGCGCGGCGACGATACGGAGTCCCGTCAGGGCCGTGATCTCGCCCCTGATCTCTCCGCCCCGCACGCTGCTCTTCCCGTCGAATCCTGCTGTTTGGTTCTCCCGCTACTGCGACTGAGTGGGAAATCTCGCCAATTCCAAGCGCCACGACCAGCAACCGGCAGCCTTGGCAGCCTAGCAGCGCAATCACCGGCATGCGGGGACGGTCGTGGTGTGGCACACGGGGTTCCCGGGTAATCCCATTGCTCGATATCCCGCTGGGCATTTGCTCAGCGGGGTATCCCGGTGGGCTCACAAGTGTTTCTTAGCAAAGCGTTAGACGCGGCTTCCGGTCCCCTTATGCTTGGGGCCTAGCGTCGTAGACGATCTTTGGTGAGCGTTCGAGCGTCACCGAGGATAGCGCGAGCGCCACGGAGAGTGAGGGGTCTGCATGACGATCGCAGGCAGCCAGACTGGCCACGACAACTGCGTGTTTGACTGCGAGGGCGCACAGGTCCGGGCGCACCACCGCCACCTGGCGACGGTCGTGCACATCCGCGGCGAAATAAATGACGTGAATGTCGACCGCGTTAGCGATCACATTGCGCGTTTCACGCTCGGAGAAAACCCTGTGGTGCTCGACGTGGCGGACGTCAGCGGCTTTGCTGAGACCGGTATTTCGCTCCTGTACGCGTTCGACGCCGATTGTCGCGCCGCGGGGGTGGATTGGACCCTGGTCGCCAGCTCAGCACTGACCCAGGTGCTGGATGACACCGGTCATGACAGCTTTCCGATCATGCGCTCGGTCCACGAGGCTCTGCAGGATCGGGCGGATGCCATCATGCTCCGCCGCCGGATGGCGCTGCCGCTGGTCAGGAAGACGTTGTAGCTCGCGTGCGCGCGCGCCGCAGCCTGGCAATCCCGGTGACGGCCAGCACCCCGGCGCTCGTCAACAACACCAGCGTAAGCAGTAACAGCTGCGGGTCGTAAGTCAGCGATGTGGTGGAAGGCTGACCGTTCGCGATGGGTGCCACGGTCACCGTGTGATGCGAGTGCCACCAGCTCGGTCCCGAACAGATGAGCGCGGCGCAGGCCAGGCCGAGCTCGAGCATCGCGCGGTAGCGGGCGTTCATTGGGCCGCCCCGGTGTCGTCGTCCAGGTCTCCGTCGATGACGTCGGATCGGGTGGGCTCCACCCGCTCCTGGACCAGTGGGGTCAGCGCCGCCCGCAGCTGACGATGACGACGCGCCCAGGCCTGGGCCGTACGCTGGCCGGTGAGTTTGAGACCGATGCCGACGCGCCCGCGCGGCACGCCGACCAGTTCGCCCAGCGCTCGGGACGACTGCCACCTCGCCAGGTCTTTGCCGGAGGCTTCGTGGTTGTCGGGCTCGGGATACACCCCGACGATTTCGCGGACCAGAATCGTCTCGGTGCCCTGGCGCAGGGCGTCTTCGGTGAGCTCGACAGAGACGTGGATCCGCGCGGCCTTCACCTGTATCCCCAGGAACGTCGATACGAGCACCAGGAAGATCGCGGGCACCACCAGCGACACCGGGGCACCGCTCCAAATTTCGATCAAGACCATGGCCACCGCCGCGGCCGGGCCGCACGCCAACCACCACCAGCTGGCGCCGGGTTCGTAGAACAACGGCTTGGGCGCAGTGTCGCTGTCGGTAGTCATCGCAAGCCCCATCTCACGAGAGCCACCCTGCCGCATCCGCGGCCCAATAGGTGAGAACGATATCGGCTCCGGCGCGCCGGATGCTGGTCAGCGACTCCAACGCCGCGGCGCGCTCGTCGATCCAATTGTTCGCGGCCGCAGCGCATATCATCGCGTACTCCCCCGACACTTGATAGGCGGCAACGGGAACAGGCGAAACGTTTGCCGCGGCCGCGACCACGTCGAGATAACTCATGGCCGGCTTGATCATCACGATGTCGGCACCCTCGTCAAGATCGAGCTCGATCTCGCGCAGCGCCTCCCGGGCGTTGCCCGCCTCCTGCTGATAGGTGCGCCGGTCGCCGGAAAGGCTGGAACCGACCGCCTCACGAAACGGGCCGTAGAACACCGAGGCGAACTTGGCCGCGTAGGCCAGAATCGCCACGTCGGTGAAGCCTGCGGCGTCCAATCCGTCGCGAATCGCGCCCACCTGTCCATCCATCATGCCGCTCGGCCCCACCACGTGAGCGCCCGATTCAGCTTGCGCCACAGCGAGTTCCACGTAGCGCGCCACGGTGGCGTCGTTGTCGACCCGGCCCCGGTCGTCGAGGACGCCGCAGTGTCCGTGGTCGGTGAACTCGTCCAGGCAGGTGTCGGCCATCAATACGGTGGCCTCGCCTAGGTCCTTGGCCAAGTCCCGCAGGGCGACATTGAGGATGCCATCGGGATCGGTCCCGGTCGACCCGATCGAATCCTTGTCCTCATCACGGGGCACGCCGAACAGCATCAGCCCGCCCACCCCCGCGGCGAGGGCACTGGCGGCCGCGCTGCGCAACGAATCGCGGGTGTGCTGCACCACGCCCGGCATGGAAGTGATCGGCCTTGGTTCGTCGATGCCGTCGGCGACGAACATCGGCAGCACCAAATGCCTTGGTTCCAAAGATGTTTGCGCCACCAGACGGCGCAATGCCGGGGTGGCGCGAAGCCGACGCGGGCGCTGCCGCGGGTAGGCCACAGCTAGCGCCTGCGGCTCTTTTTGCGCGGCGGTGGCAGCGCACCCTCGGCGCGCAACCGCGCGGCGTGTTCGGCCAGCGCGTCGACCAGCGGTCCAACCGCGGCGGTCTCGGGCTGGACATCCACCCGCAGACCGAATTCGGCTGCGGTCTCAGCGGTCTTGGGACCGATGCAGGCGATGATCGTCCGTGCGTGCGGCTTGCCGGCGATGCCGACCAGGTTTCGCACCGTGGAGCTGGAGGTGAAGCACACCGCGTCGAATCCACCGGTCTTGATCATTTCCCGGGTTTCCGCCGGCGGCGGTGCGGCCCGCACCGTCCGGTATGCGGTGACATCCTCGATCTCCCAGCCACGTTCGCGCAGACCCTCGGCCAGCGTCTCGGTGGCAATGTCGGCGCGCGGCAACAAGACCCGGTTGACCGGGTCGAAAATGCTGTCGTAGGGCGGAAAGTCGTCAAGCAGACCCAATGAGGACTGTTCGCCGGCCGGCACCAGTTCGGGGCTGATCCCGAACGCCCGGACCCGGTCGGCGGTCGACTCGCCCACACACGCGATCTTCACTCCGGAGAACGCGCGCGCGTCCAAACCGAACTCGCCGAACTTCTCCCACACCGCACGCACCGCGTTGGTAGAGGTGAACACCACCCATTGGAAGCGGCCGTCGACCAATCCCTTGACGGCCCTTTCCATCTGAGCCGGGCTGCGCGGCGGCTCGACGGCAATGGTCGGCACCTCGATCGGCAGCGCGCCGTAGGACGTCAGGCGCTCGCTCATCTCGCCGGCCTGATCCTTGGTGCGCGGCACCAGGACCGTCCAGCCGTACAGCGCACGGCTCTCCCACCAGTTCAGCTTCGCCCGGCTGGCCACCGTCTTGCCGATGGTCACCACCAGCGGGCCGGTCAACGGACCGGCGGGGTCGGTACCGCCCAGCACCGCCGAGTCGGTCAGGCCGTGCAGCGTGGTTTCGATGGAACGCTGCTGACAGGTGGTGCCGTGCGCAGTCACCACGCACGGGGTGTTCTCGGCCAGCTCGTGCTCGATCAGGGTGCGCGCGGCGTCAGCCAGATGGGACGAGGTGGCCTGCAGGATCAGCGGACCGGGCGCCGCGGCCAGCGCCTCCCAGTCCACGTCGCCGCGCACGTCGGCGACCGTGTGCGAGGAACCCAACGGCAACCCCGCGTACGTCGGGACAGCATCGCTGGGGGCCAGTCCGGGCACGATCTCGATGTGCAGGTGGCTGCGCGCGATGGCGTTGACCTCGGTGATGACCGCGTCGACCGTCAGCGGGTCGCCGGCCACCAGTCGCACCACGTCGACGCCCGTCCGCGCCTCGGTGGTCAGCGTCTTGGCCACCTCGACGGGGTCGCCCAGCGCCGGGCGGACATCGGGACCGCCGGATATCACCGCCGGCTGCGCCTTGCCTTGGCCGGCACCGCCGTCGCCATTTGTGGCGGCCGTCTCGGCCGGGGCCGGGCCGGAAACCGGTGGCAGGTCTTTACCGATCAGGGCCAGCACCGGCTCGGGCACGTCAGGGTCGGTGAACACCAAAGCGGCGTTCGCCAGCACCGTGGCGGCCCGGGTCGTCAGCAATCCCGGGTCACCCGGGCCGGAGCCCACGTAGGTGATGCGGCCCGGTGTCGGCTTACGCCCTCGCGTCGTCATTGTCGCTCCCACGTAACTCGCAATTAATTTCCTCGCGCCGGGTCTTGCCGCGCTTCGCTCATCAGCTCTCGTGCGCCCAGCTCGAACAGCTCTGCGGCCACCGAAAGCCCAAGCTCTCGTGCCCGACCGGGTCTGCCGATACCGGACGCGCGGATCACGTCGGACCCGTCGAGCGCCGCCACGCAACCGCGCAGCGACAGCTCTTCGAAGATCCGGCCTTCCTCATCGATGGACTCGACCACTTCGGCGATCGCGCCCACCGGTGCGGAGCAACCGGCCTCCAGTTCGGCCAACAGGGCTCGCTCCGCGGTGACCGACGCACGCGTGTCGGCGTCGTCCAGTTCCGCCAGCACTGCCGCCAACCGGCTATCACCGGCACGGCATTCGACGGCGAGCGCGCCCTGAGCCGGTGCTGGCAACATCTGCACCGGCTCTAGCGTCTCGGTGACATCGTCGAGGCGACCGATCCGGGCGAGTCCCGCCCGGGCTACCACGATCGCGTCGAGATCACCACTGCTTACCTTGTTCAACCTGGTATCCAGGTTGCCTCGTAGGGGGCGGATTTCCAAACCGAGACCCAATGCTCTAAGCTGCGCGGCCCGCCGCGGCGACGAGGTACCCACCAGCGAACCGGTCGGCAACTCCGCGAGCACCAGTCCATCCCGCGCTACCACCGCGTCGCGCGGGTCGTTGCGCACGGGTATGGCCGCAACAGCAAATCTAGGGTCGTCGGCGGTAGGCAGGTCCTTGTGTGAGTGCACCGCGGCGTCGACACGGCCCTCCTCCATGGCCTCGCGCAGTGCGGTGGTGAAGACACCGACCCCGAGGGACTCGATGGGCGCCGACGAGCGGTCGCCGGCCGTGCTGATCGTCACCAGCTCCGCCGGGTGTCCCAGCGCGATCAAAGCGTCTCTGACGACCCCAGCCTGGGTGGTGGCCAACAGGCTGCCCCGGGTGCCTATCCGGATCACGTTCGCCAATCGCCTACTCGGCGGTTTGCTGCGGGGTACCCGCGTCGAATCCATTTGCAATGACTGGCAATTCGCCCGCAGCCACGGCATCGACGGCGGTCTGGTCGAGTTCGAAGAGTTCGCGCAGCGCCTCGGCGTAGCTGTCACCGCCGGGCGCGCTGGCGAGCTGTTTGATCCGCACTGTCGGCGCGTGGAGCAACTTGTCCACCACCCGTCGCACGGTGCGCGCCACCTCTTCGCGCTGGGCGCTCTCGAGCCCGGGCAGCCGGTTGTCGAGGCGCAGCAGTTCCGCCTCGACCACATCGGCGGCGCGCTGGCGCAACGCCGTGACCGTCGGCGTGACCTCGGCCATCCGCTGTCCGGCCAGATAGGCGGCAACTTCGGTGGCGACGATGGTGCGGGCGGCGTCGACGTCCGCGGCCGCGGCGTGCGCCGAGGGCTCATGCTGCACGCGGTCCACATCGACGACCCAGACGCCGGGCAGCCCGGCCACCGCCGGGTCGACGTCACGCGGCATGCCCAGGTCGCAGATCACCAGTGGGTCCGTCTCTTCGTCTCGGTGCGCGGCGGCCAGCGCGTGGTGCACGTCGGCCAGCGAGACCACCGGCGTCACCGCCCCGGTACAGCTGACGACGATGTCCGCACCCGCCAAGGTGTCGGCCAGGCGCTCCAAGGGCACGGCGTCGGACCGCACCCCGGCATCGCGGATCTTGCGGACCAGACGCTGGCCCCGAGACAACGAACGGTTGACTACGTGCACGTGTCCAATGCCGGCACGTGAAAGGTGTCCCGCGGCCAGCGCGCCCATCGCTCCGGCGCCGACCAGGACCGCGGTCTTGCCCGACAGTCCGCCCAGGCGGCGTTCGGCCATGCTGAGTGCGACGGACACCACCGAGGCGCCCGCCGCGTCGATGGCGGTTTCGGAATGCACCCGCTTGCCCACCGACAGGGCCCGCTGGGCCAGCTCATGCAGTATTCGCCCGACGGTGCGGTTGGTCTCGGCGTTGGCGTAGGCGCGACGGACCTGGCCGAGCACCTGCTGTTCGCCGATCACGGCGGAATCCAGGCCGCTGGCGACCGCGAACAGGTGCTCGACGGCGGCCTCGCTGTATCGGACGTACGCGTATTTGGTGAGGTCGGTCATCGACATCCCGGACTGCTCCGACAGCACCTGCCCGATCACCGCCAACCCGCCGTGGAACGCGTCCACCACCGCGTAGACCTCGACCCGGTTGCATGTCGACAGCACCATCGCCTCGGTCACCAGTGGCGACTGCAGCACCCGGTCGACGATCTTGCCCTGATCGGACTCGTCGATGCTGAGTTGTTCCAGGACGGAGACCGGCGCACTGCGGTGCGAAACCCCGAAGAGCAAGACGCTCACGGCAGCATCACCTGGCCAGCTCCCTTGCTTCCTCCAGTAACTGAACTGCTGTCCACGGTAAACGTTTATCAGCTGGGCTACCAAATAATCGCCCGGCGCTGGCCGGCCGCGCAGCGCCAGGCGGGTCAGCGGCCGAGATCGGCCCGCAGCCGGGGCTCATCGATCTCCCAGTAGCTGTGTTCACGCCCGTCGAGCAGGATCACCGGCAGCCGATCGCCGAACTCGGCCCGCAGCGCAGTGTTGCCCGCCGCGGCGGCGGCGTCGATGTCGGTCATCGACAACTCGAAACCCAACTCACCGGCCAGTTCGACCAACCGGGCGTGTACGCCCTCGCAGATGCTGCACCCGTCGCGGGTCAGCAGTTCCACCTGCGGCCGGCCGGGAGCTTTGGTCATGGGCACCAGTGTGGCATCGGTGACTTGTGGGGCCATCTACCAGGCGTTACGTTCCGACAATGGCCAACGAGACGCTGCGGGTCGATCCCGTCGTGATGCAGGGCTTTGCCGCCTCGCTCGGCGGTGCGGCGGAGCATCTTTCGGCTCAGCTGGCCCAGCTGGACGATCAGGTCGGTCAGATGTTGGGCGGCTGGCAGGGCGCTTCGGGGACCGCGTATGCGTCTGCGTGGGAACTGTGGCATCGGGGCGCCTCCGAGGTGCAGCTCGGGTTGGCGATGCTGGCGCATCTGGTGGGCCAGGCCGGCGGGGCGTATCAGAGCACCGAGGCCGGGTCCGCCCGGGCGGAGCGGGCGGTGCGTGGTGACTGAGGCGTTTCGGGTGGATCCGCAAGCGCTGGCCGATGCGGTGCAACGGATGGCGGCGTTTCAACGTTATGCCGAGGACATGATCACCGAAATCGATTCGTGCGTAACGCGTTTGCACGCATCGTGGACGGGTGAAGCCGCCGCGGCGCATGCCGAGGCGCATCAGCACTGGGTTCGCGGCGAGGCGATGATGCGTCAAGCGCTGGCGCAACTGGAGAAGATAGCCACGACCGCAAACGGCAACTACACGGGCGCGATGTCGACGAATCTCGGCATGTGGTCGTGAGCGAATGGCGCCGCTGGCGTGTGACCCGACTGCCCTAGACCGCGCCGGTGCCACGGTAAGGGCGACCGGTGTGTCGCTGGAATCGGTGATCTCGGCCTTGACCACGGCGCTGGCCGGCAGTGCGGGCATGGCCGGTGACGATCCGGTGGGTGCGGCGGTGGGCCACGCTTACAACGGGGCGGCGGCCAAGGTGATCGAGGCGATGACCAGCACCCGCAATGGGCTGTGCAGCATCGGCGACGGCATGCGGATGTCGGCACACAACTACGCGCTGGCCGAGGCGATGTCGGATGTCGCGGGGCGGGCCGGGGGTTTGCCGACACCACCGGTCACGGCGCCGTTGACCGTCGGGGCTTCGCCGGCGTCGGCCGTCGGCGCCGGTAGCAGCGCTCCGGCGGGGTGGAGCTGGGTCGCGCCGTGTATCGGAATGATCTGGCCCACTGGCGATTCGGCGAAATTGCGCACCGCCGCAGCGGCGTGGACGACTGCGGGCGTCAACTTCATGACGACCGAGATCGCGGCAGGCGGCGGCACGATGGGCGCCATCGCCGCGCAGCAGATTCCCGAGGCCGCTGCCATCAACAAGGCGTTGGCCAATGCCTCTGGCGCTACCACCAGCGTCGCGCGGCAATGCCAAACGATTGCGGCGCAACTCAACAGCTACGCAGCCAAGATCGACAAGGTACACGCGGCCATCCTGGATCTTTTGGCGCGCATCTGCGATCCGCTGACCGGGATCAAAGAGGTCTGGGATCTCCTGACCGACGAAGACGAAGACGAGATCAAAAGAATCGCCGACGACATCAAAACGGTGGTCGACAACTTTTCTCAGGAAGCCGAAACGCTCGTCGGCCAGATCAAGGCCACCATGTCCGAAGCCGCCACCGCCACGAAGGATATGGCCCACTGGGCAGATAAAGAGTGGGACCACTTCTTGCACGGGACCCCAGTGGGCAAGGCACTCAATCAGGTGGGCCAGACCTTCAAAGGCGTCGGCGTCGAGGGCTGGGATTTCCTCAAAGGCCTGTACGAGATCAGCCAATTCCACGCGCTGCTTGACCCGAAGGGTTACGGCGAAACCCTGACTGGCATGGTCGCCGGGGCTGGGACGCTCGTCGGCTTGGGGCCCGACGGAGGGCCCGGAGTCGCCGAATCGTGGAAAGCGCTGGGTAAGGACATCACGCACTGGGACGAGTGGAGCAGCAATCCCGCCGAAGCGCTCGGAAAATCGATCTTCGATGTGGGGACTCTCGCTTTACCCGGTGGACCCCTCTCCAAACTGGGCAAAGTAGGACACACCGCGGCAGATGCGCTGAAAGGCTTGAAGAAGCCGCCCGAGATTCTGAAGCCTCCGTCGGTCAAGCCTCCGGCGGAGCCGGCCCCGGCCGCCGCCAAGCCACCGGAATCGGGCCAACCCGCGCCCACGGGCAAGCCGGCACCCTCGGGCAAACCGGCGCCGGGGCCCGCGGACGGTCCGCTGCCGCACAGTCCCACCGAGTCCAAGCCATTACCGGTGGAAAAGCCCCCCGCCGGGGAGCCCCCCAAACCGACCGCGGCGCCGGCCGAGCCCGGCGATAGGGCGCCGGCACCCGCACCCCCCGGAGACACACCGCTACCCCATTCGAAACCGCCCGAGCCCATGCCCGCCCACGCGCCGGCGTCTCCCGGCGAACCTCCGGTCGCGCCGGCTCCCCACGCCGGCCCGCCACCGGGGTCCACACCCGCGGCTCCAGCGCCGTACCTGCCGACACCGCCATCGGTCCCTATGGGTGGTGGATTGCCTGCCGAAGCACCTCCGGGCATGGGGGAGGTTCCGCACAGCGGAGAACCTGGCGCTCCCCCATCGGTACCGCCACATCCTCCCGACGGCACAGCGCAGCATCCTCCCGACGGCACACCGCACGGCCCTGGAGAAGGCGGTCCGCATGGCCCGTCCGACGGCGATCCGAATGACCCCACCGGCCACGGACCGCACGACCCGAGTCCGGACGACGGCAGCGACCACCACTTACCACTGCACCCGCTTAACTCGGACGATCTGGCAGCGCTCGCCCACTACACTGGGCCGGGATACCAAGACCTAAATTTTGCTCTTAGGGAAGGCGCATTGGACGCATCTCAACAGGCCCGTGTTGACGCACTTCACAAAGCGTTGGAGAAGCTCCCGATGTATGAAGGCGCCGTAGTCCGAGGCACAAACCTGCCGGCCGATGTACTCGAACAGTACCGACCGGGCGAAATAATTACGGAGCCTGCTTTTACTAGCACCTCAATGGACCATGCTGTGGCTCAATCACCTACTTTCGCTGGAAACACCGAGTTCAGGATCTGGTCGACTACCGGACGAGATGTTTCATCGGTGTCTATATACCCTGGTGAGCAAGAAATATTATTTCCAGCCGGGTCAAAATTTTATGTTGTAAGCAAAGTAGTAGATCCACAGACAGGCAGGACGATTATCGAAATGATCGAACGCTGACTAGCTGTTCCGCGCGCACCTTGTAAATCATGACGGGAGTTCCGAATGAGTAAAAAGATTGCTGGCAAGACTTTTTCGACACCGGAAGAAGCTGGCGTTACCGTGCCTACAGAAGAAGAATTGGCGCGGGCAAGGAGGGGCTTCGACGAATTTCAGGCCAAAGTCGACGCCGTTGCGCCGGAAGACCGCAAAACAAACATTTCGCCGAAATTTTGGGATGATATATCTGGTACCGAGTACGATCCCAACAAGAAAGCTTAGGATCGCACTCTGTACTGACGTCATAAGTCGGTAACGAAGACCTCTTCGGTCTCGCCGGGTTTTTTACTTCCTTAAATGCATTCGGCGAGTAGTGCAATAAAGAAGCACGTCAATGACGGTGTCCCAAAATTCTACCTATGCATTCA
>NZ_DASUHS010000019.1:0-5752 GCF_036273375.1 Mycobacterium sp.
GTAGGACCCGGGTTCGATTCCCGGCAGCTCCACTGAGTATGTGCTGTTCAAAGCGATGAATTGGGTACGCGCCGCAACTACGGCAAGAGACGTCATACGACGGCGAGTCACGTTGTGCACGCCCGACACCGCATCACGAGAACGTGTATCAGATGAGCGCTCTTGTCGCGGTGGCAGTATTTCGTTTGGTTGGGATTGCCACCAGCGATCTCCGGTGATGAACTTTTGCAGCTAGATGAGGAGCCCAAATGACCTATCGCCGCCTTGCTTGGGCGCTCGGCGCGATGGTGGCGGCGGCCATCATTCCCGTCAACGCCCACGGCGAGCCGCCGACCAAGTGTCTGACCAACACTCCCAAGGGCAAGCAGGTCTACGTGCCCTGCGATCTGCTCAACGCCGGCGCCAATTTCCCGCCGGGGCAGCGTTGTCCTCCACCGCTCGAGCAGTACCCGAAAGATGTGGCGGACTGGTGTGGCGAAGGCCCAGGCCTTGCGAGTCCCACGCCCGCTAGTCCTACGAGTCCTGCGACCCCAACGAGTCCTGCGACCCCAACGAGTCCTGCGACCCCAACGAGTTCTGCGACCCCTACGAGTTCTGCGACCTCAACGAGTCCTGCGACCCCAACGAGTCAAGTGACCTCAACGAGTCCTGCGGCCGCAACCAACCCCACGAGCCCGGCGGCTCCGGGCAATGCACAGTGACGACATCCTGCATGAGGTGGTCCACCTGGGCTACACACGTCGACGCTCTTGATCAATGCGGTTGTAGCTGAGCGGTGCTGGTGTTGCGAAGACGATTCCCGGCAGCTCCACTGAGTATTAGCTGGTCAAGCGCCCTGCCCTGCAGTTGACTAACACGCATCAACGGAAGCGGACGTTCAACGTCGCCAAGCCGAAGATCTTTCGGCCATCGGACTTCGCCCCGACAAGGACGACACCGGTGCGTGTCGCCGGGTCCAGTGACTTGACCTTGCCGCTGAACTCGATATCGCAGCCTTCTTTGGCCGACACGATCGCGGGCGCCGAGAGCCGTACCGCGTAGCGGGTGACCGCACCGGGGTCGCCCGTCCATGTGGAGGCGAATCCGGCACCTAGCCCCATGGTGAGCATTCCGTGGGCGATCACGTCGGGCAGGCCGGCCAGCTTGGCGATCTCCTCGTCCCAGTGGATCGGGTTGGCGTCGCCGGCCACGCCGGCATAGTTCACCAGGTCCCCGCGAGACAGTCCGGCGTGATGCGCGGGTAGCTCGTCGCCAACCTTCACGTCATCGAAGGACGGCGTCCCTGGCGTCCGGGTGCTGCCGTGCCCGGCGAGCCGAATCTCGCCCTCGGGGCGCACCGTCTTCTCATACGCGTCATCGGCTGCACCGACTGCGGTGATGTCCATGTCATGCATCATGATGTTCGGCACGGCCAACTTGATCGCCGGATCGATGTCCTCGGCGGTGACTCCGACGACGGTGGTGTGCAGGGTGTGCACCCGCTCGCCGGCTGCGTCGGTGAAAGTGTTGGTCACGGTGATCAGGTCCCTACCGGCGATCCTGCGCACCGATGTCAGTTCGACGTCAATGTGCAGTTCGTCGCCGGCCACGATCGGGCGGTGCTGCTCGAACAACTCTTCGGTCTGCATGTAGGTGTCGTAGCCGACGACAACCTGTTCGAACATGCGGCGATTGCAGGTCATGCCCGGCGTCGACGTGAATGTCAGCGGCGCCACCAGGTCCGCATAGCCCAGCTCCGCGGCGGCGGCGACGTCCCAATGCGCGGGATGATAGTCCTGCACCGCGCGGGCGTACTCGCGTAACTTCTCGCGGCCGACCAAGTAGGTGCCGTCCATCTGGTAGTAGTGGCCGACCCGCGATTCGAGCGCCGACGCTTCTGCTGTTGTCATGAATTGCTCAACTTTTCTATCGGCCAGTTCGCTGGGGCCGACCAGAGCACACTAACGCGCGGAAGCCGGGTCCCGGCGACTCGAGTCCCGACAAGCACCTGCGGGAGCGCTGTTCAGTTGCCGGCCTCGATTGACGCGACTCTCGCGGCCGCATCGGGTCCGCAGAAGCGCTGGAGGTCCACGCCGCCCGTGGCCAGGAGGTCGTCAATGCGGCGCTTGACGTCGCCCGAGGAAAGGTGGGCGTACAGGTTTTTACCCGGGCAAGAGGTTTGGGCCAGGTCCCGATGGCCCGCCAGTGTGTCGGGCGAGATGTGAAAATTCTGGGCGGCCCATGCGAACGCGCGAGCTACTCCCTGGAGCTGGGCCTCCGGCACAGCCTCCTGATCGAAGTCTCCTTCGCAGAGGACCAGGAAATGGCCCGTCGTGTCATAGTCCGTGGCGGTGTCGCCCGCGATCTCGGTGCTCCGCAGTTCGTAGATGTTGCCATTGCGGTCGACGCCGACGTGATAGGCGATGTCGATCCATCCGTGCTGGTCCTGGTGGTATCGCTGATCCTGTCGGAGATGGCCTGGGGCACTGCGGTTCTCGCCAAGGACGACGGCCTCGTGGTGGAGGGTCATCCGGGTGATGGTGTGGCGCTTTCCTCCGGAGCGGGCCGGTCGCGCGCCCCAGGCGTCCCGGCAGAGCAACGGTGCCGAAGTCGTAGCGGTCAGGCTTGCACTGATTGTCGAGGTCGGGCGAGGAGTCGGAGCCGAAGGTGGCTTCGGGCCGGTCTCAGACGCTGAGGCCGAGTCCATCAGCGTCGCACTCGAGCAGCTGCCGACCAGGGACGCCGCCCCGGCGCTGCCCGCCAGCACTAGCAGCTGACGGCGGCTGACCAGAGCTGGCGGGCCGCACGCTGGCTCACACACGGTCCTCACGATACGGGCGTGACGCCGGCCCGCGGCAGGTCTTCGTTCAGGTACTACCCAGCGCGTCGCGCACACGTCCGCGTGCCCGGTCAAGCCGGATGGCGGCCTCGGTCGCGTCGACGCCCGCGAGCAGGGCGACGATCGCCGTCTTGGCGTGACCGCCCGCGGCGCCGAGCGCGGCGGTCGCGGTCTCCTCGTCGACACCGGCCACGTCGCGGACGATCCGCACCGCGCGGCGGCGCACCTTCACATTCGTCGCACGCACGTCGACCATCCGCGGGCCATAGGCTTTGCCGAGCGCGATCATCACGCTGGTCGAAAGCGTATTGAGCACGACCTTCTGCGCCGTCCCCGCGGTGAGCCGCGTGGACCCGGCGAGCACCTCGGGCCCGGTCAGGAGCTCAATTACCACGTCGGCAGACGCCTCGCTTCTCGGGTTGTTGACTATCGCAACGGTGAGCGCGCCCGCCGTGCGTGCGTGCTCGAGCGCCCCGACCACGTACGGCGTGCGGCCTGACGCGGTGATCCCGACGAGCGCGTCGGCGGCGGTCAGGTCGCCGAGATCGGTTGAGTCAAAGGCGTCTTCGGCACCCTCGATCGCCTCGGTCAGCGCCGCCGGCCCGCCGGCGATCACGCCGCGCACCAAATCGGTGCCGAACGTCGGTCCGCACTCGGCCGCGTCGAGCACGCCGAGCCGCCCCGACGTTCCGGCACCGGCGTAGATCAGGCGGCCGCCATGCTCCAGCCGCGCGGCGATCGCCTCGGCCGCCGCGGCGATGCGCGGGACCGCAGCCGCCACCGCGCCGTGCGCGTCGGCCTCGGCGCCAACGAGCAGCGCGACGACCTCGCCGATGGGCCGCGCGTCGAGGTCGTCCAGGTCTGGCCGCACGGCTTCGGTCGCGAGCGCATCGAGGCCGTGCGTCGCGGCGGCCGCCTGCAGGCGGATCACGTGCGGCTCGTGGATCGCTCCTAGCCGCAGTGCGCCGTCGAGCGCGTCGCCGGCGGACGGGATGAGGTCGAGCTGCTCGCGCAGCGCCTGGACTCCCGCCAGTCCGCCGACCATCGCCACCGGGCCATCCCCGGCCCCGCGCGCGGTCGCGGCGAGCGCCCGGGCGGCGGCGCTGATGATCGCCAGCGCCGCGGCGTCGCCCTGCGCGGCCAGGACGTCGGGCGCGAAGGACGCGAGCGCGCCGGCACCGGTGAGCTGCGCGGGCCAGGTCTCCGGCGCGCCGAAGCGGGCGCGGGCGGCATTGAGCAACGTGGTGGACGGCCCCCGGCCGTCGTGGGCGCGCAGCGCTGCGCGCAGTCCGGCGGCGCCGATCCACGTGCCGCCGCCCTCGTCGCCCAGCCACGGGCCCCAGCCGTCGGCGGTGCGCAGTGCGCCGTTCGCGTCGATCGCGAGCGCCACGACGCCGGTGCCCGCGATCAGCACGACGCCCGGCTCCCCGTTTAGCGCGCCTGCGTGCGCGATCACCGCGTCACTGGTCACCGTGACGCGCTCCGCCCGCAGCGATGCCAGCAGCGCATCGCCCAGTGCGCGCGCCGCGTCCGGTGCCGCCAGCGCCCCGGCGGCGCCCACGATGACTTCGTCAACCGGGCCGAGGTCTCGCACGATGGCCACAATCGCCGCCTCCGCGGCCCGCGCGCCACCAGGCGCCGCGAGCCCTGGCGCGCCCGCGCCCTCGGCCCTGCGGCCGCCTGCCGTGGCTCGGCAGGATGTCTTGCCGAGGTCGACGGCGAGGATCATCGCAGCTTCTGCGCGAATTCAATAATGTTGCCGTCCGGGTCGGCGATGTGCAGCGTCCGTTCATGCCATGGTCGATCCACCGGTCCGCTGAGGATCTCGACACCGAGCCGTCGCAACCGTTCCGCTTCCGCATCGACGTCTTCGATCAGGAAGCCGATCTCACCGCAGGGCGGATTGCCGCCGTCGCGACCGATGAGCCCGGGCAGCTTCGAGCGTTCGAAAAGTGAGAACTTCGTGTTTTCCATGTCGAACTCGACATAGCCGTCGCCCTCGATTCGCACCCGGAGCCCGATCACGTCGCGGTAAAACGCCACCGACCGGTTGAGCGACTCGACGTAGTGAATGACGTAGTCCAAACGCGGCATGCAACGCACCGTATCGGTTCCCGCCGTGAGCTCGAGGATGTTCAGCGACCGGTGAATAGGGGAACGCGGCGCTGGGCCGCCGCCGTCACGCCCTCGCGGAAGTCGGCGGTCGCCCCAAGGCGCGTTTGTTCCTCGAGCTCGTGGGCGGTGGCGGCTTCGACGGCCTCGGCGAGTCCGGCGCGCATCGTGGCACGGATGCTCGTGAGCGCCAAGGGAGCCGAAGCGGCGATACGCTCGGCGAACCGAATCGCTGCCGGGCGAACACCGCCGTCAGGGGCTAATTCATCGAAAAGCCCCGTTGCATAGCCGATTTCACCACCGAAACGCTCACCGGTGAGCATCCACTCGAGCGCTTTTTGCTGGCCGACAACACGTGGCAACGTGGCGGTGATACCAAAGCCGGGATGAAACCCGAGCTGGCTGAAGTTGGCTGCAAATTTCGAGGAGGGTGCCGCCACCCGGAAGTCTGCGCTGAGGGCAAGCCCGAGCCCGCCGCCGATCGCGGCGCCCTGCACCGCCGCGACAACCGGCTTGCGGGCGCGGAACAACCGGATGGCCTGGGCATAGAGCTCGCCCGGCGACGAACGATATTCGGCGGGTTGGGAGAAGTCGGCGCCCGCGCAGAAGTGTTTTCCCTCCGCGCACAACACGATCGCCCGGCATTCGATGTCGTCGTCCAGTTGCTCGTAGGCGTCGGCGATGCGCGCGATCAAGGCCGTGTCGAAGTAGTTGTTCGGGGGCCGGTGGATCTCCACCATGGCCACGTGCCCGACGAATTCGATGGATACATCGACAGTGGTCATAGCTGTTCCAACAGTTCGCGCACGGCGGCATTGAATG
>NZ_DASUHS010000020.1:0-22964 GCF_036273375.1 Mycobacterium sp.
CCACGGCACCACTGTCCGGGGCACGGTCGAGGGCAAAATCACCTCCGATGCCGAAGCCGCTGGACGTACGGTGCGGGCGTCCAAAGACGAGCCGCAGTACAAGGTGCGCAGCGACAAGACGGGCGCGGACGCGGTGCACAAGCCAGAGGCACTACGTCGCGCAAAGTGACGCGCGTCAACAGGATCCACGCGGACTTACCGGTCGGCTACGCCAAACGCCACCTGGCGCAACGTCCGCACGGCAACATCGGCGAGAGCCCGTGGCGATACTCCTTGATGAACTGGGGCCACGACCCCGCAAAGTCCTGATAGTGCCTGCCGGGTGCGGCCAAGCCGCCGCTACCTGCCGCGGGTGCCGTAGGCTGAGTGCCACCGATCGCACCGCGAACGCTGCGGGCGTGTTTGCACTCAGCGTTTGCCCGAAATGGGCTACAAAGGAGAAACGCCCGAGCGTTTCGCCGGCCGCGATCAGCGGTCGCCGATACGCTGGCCGGCGTATCTTGCAAGAAGGATGCGGGTAAGTGACCAAGCGCGCCGCCGCTGACCGGCGATTAGACCGGGCCGAACTCGAGAAACTGATGTCGGCCGACATGCGCGCGATCACTGCGCAGTCCGACCGCATCGGCCGGCACTTCGCCCGCCAAAACGATGTCAGCGGCACCGACTTCCACGCGTTGCTGCACATCATGGTTGCCGAAACCGCCGGAGAACCGTTGACCGCGGCACGGTTACGACGGCGCATGGACGTGTCACCGGCCGCCATCACCTATCTCGTCGATCGCATGATCGACGCCGGCCACGTCCGGCGCGAGCCCGATCCCCAGGACCGGCGCAAGACCCTGCTTCGCTACGAGAAACCGGGGATGGCCCTGGCCCGGTCGTTTTTCACTCCCCTTGGCGCCGAACTACATACCGCGCTGGCCGCCCTTCCCGATCGTGACCTTGCGGCGGCACATCGGGTGTTCACGTCGATGATCGAGGCAATGGCGGGTTTCGAATCCCGACTCGCCGCAACCAGTTCAAAAGCGTCCGCCGCCGAGCCGAAGCGCCCGACGGCGAAAGGCCGTCGCAGTCCGGCGAAACGCGGCGACTAGTGAACCGGCCGCTCGGCAACGCAGCCCAGTAGCCGCTGCTCGATCAGGTCGGCACCGCGGCCAGCGCCTCCCGTGGCGGCGAATCCGGCGGCCACCCGTCGCGCGCCGTCGACCATCGTCATCGCCTCGCGCACCTTAGCCTTCAGCCGCGCCGCGGTGAGCCTGTTGGCGGCCAGGCGGGTACCGCAATGGGCAACCTCCACCCGCCGCGCGACCTCGGCCTGGTCGCGCGCGAAGGGCACGACGCAGACCGGTACGCCGCGATCGAGGGCCTTCAGCGTCGTGCCCATCCCCCCATGCGTGATGGCGCAGCTGGCCTTGTCGAGTATGGCGCCGTGCGGCACGAATCGGCGGATGGTCGCGTTCGCGGGCCGCGGCAGATCGGCGGGTATACCCGCCGGGAACGTCGCCACCACATGGACATCCTCATCGGCCAGCGCTCGCAAGGCGATTCGTCCCAGGACCTCGTCGGCCTGCCGCAGCGAGGAGGTGTTCACCAGCACCATCGGACGATCGATGGCGTCGATCCACCGCGGTGTCGCCGTCGTTGTGGGCTCGAATACGCAGGCGCCGATATGGTGCACCAGGCCGGCCCATCCGGAGTGCGGGTATTCGAACGGCTCACCGCCCACGGCTAACACCAGGGGCGCGCGCCGTATGAAGCCGTCCACCGATGTCACCGGTGGCACGCCCAGCTCAGACCGAATGGCGTTGATGCGGGGCAACATTGGCCGGTCGAACACGTGCGTGACGATCGATCGCACCCCGGCATCACGGATGTAGCCGGCAACGCCAGGTAGCGGACGCATTCCGGGACCGAAAGGTGGCACTCCACGGGAGCGCAGGTACGGGGTGAACGGTGAGAAGAGCAGCCACGGGATGTTCCCCGCGTCCGCGACCGACAAAGCCCCCCAGCAGTTCGCATCCACGATGAGCGCATCCGGTCGGATCGCGTCCACCGCACGCCGAAAGTCGTCGACTTCCAGCACCGCTCGCCGGCACAGCACGTCGATCGTTGACTTCAGCACTCCCAGGGCGTTTCGTGCCTGCCAGTCGTTCCCTGCAATGGCTTCGATCGCCGGGTCAACCGGCTCGGTGTGCACGCCGGCCGATCGCATCGTCGAGACGCCGGCCGACATGGTGCGAAGATGAACGTCATGGCCGCGCCGGGTCAGCTCGGCCAGCAGCGCCCCCATCGGCAGCAGATGCCCCAACGCAGGCGACCCGTACGCCAGGATGACAGCCACGTCGCGCGTACCTAGTGCATGCCGATGAGGTCGACATCGCGCAGGTCCGCCAGCTTTGCGGCGCCACTGCCGTGCAGGCAGATTCGAAGCTCGTCGATGAACGGCTGCAGCCAATCGACTACGGCCGCAGTTGATTCAATCGCGGCGGGCAGCAGCGGCCGTGCTATCGCCACCACATCGGCACCCAAGGCGATCGCCTTGGCCGCATCCATACCGGTACGGATACCACCGGAGGCCACCAATGGGATCGCCGGCAGAACCTCACGCACCTCCACGATGGCGCGGGCGGTGGGGATACCCCAATCAGCCAGGTGCGGATAACGCAGTTCGCCGTATCGCACGAACTGCTCCACCCGCGACCACGATGTGCCACCGGCACCCGCGACGTCGATTCCGGCGACCGGCAATTCGCCCTCAGCCCCGACGAGCTCCGCGGCCGCCGCGCCACCGATCCCGTGGCCGACCTCCTTGAGCAGCACCGGATAGTCAATGGTGTCGGCCGCCTCGCGCAACCGGCTCAGCGACCCGGAGAAATCCGTGTCACCGTTGTGCTGCATCGCTTCCTGGAGCGGATTGGTATGCACGGCAAGCGCATCGGCGCCCACCCGGTCGAGGGCCTTCACCAGATCCGGCACCGCGGTCTTCGTCAACTGAGCCAGGCCGATGTTGCCGAACAGCAAGACATCCGGGGCCACATCGCGCACTGTGAAACTCTGGGCGGCGCGCTCCCCGAGCGCACTGTCCAGCATGATCCGCTGCGAACCCAGCATCATGCCCAGACCCAGCTGCTGGGCGGCCGCGGCCAGATTGCGGTTGATCGTCCGGGACAACTCGGCGCCCCCGGTCATCGCACCGATGAGTATCGGAGACCGCAGGTTGACGCCGAAAAAGCCGGTGGACAACTCGATGTCGCCCAGATTTGTCTGAGTCAGCGCGTTGTACGGCAATTCGTAGCGATCCAGCCCAGTGGTGACGCCCTCATAGCCGACCGGCTCGTTCAGGCAGACGTCGATGTGCCGCCGCTTGCGGCGCTTCATCTCCCTTCGGTCAGCGGTCATCGAAGGTACCCCTGGCATCCGACGCTGCTCCCGCCCCGCATTCATAATGTCCATAGTGCCCCCTGTTGCGCACCGCAGGCCCTGCCGCCTGGCGATGCGTCATTTCAGTTGATTAATGTTTAACAAACTGAAAGGGTTGTGTTCGTGATGTGGGATTCCGTGGCCGCCGCTGTGACGGGCCGGCGTTCCTGGCTGCTCGCGCTGGTCACGGCCCTGCTGGGTGTCGCATTCATGGTTCTCATCGGCGCCAATGCCGCCGCCGGCCAATCGCCGCAGTCCATTCCACTCGATTCGCAATCGGCGCAGGTCGACGCCCTGGCCAAGCAGTTTCCCGGGGGTGACAAAGCCCCACTGATAGTGGTGGTCAGCCGCACCGATGGTGGGGTCCTCAGTCCGTCCGATATCGCCGCCGCCCAGGCCGCGCTAAATCGAGTGCAGGCGGCCCAGCCCGGAGCGATCGCGGTACCTCTGACGCCGTCGCGGGACGCACAGGCCGCCCTCGGCGTGGCGCCGATCAGCGCCAACCTGTCCGGGCTTGCCCTGGGCGACGCGGTCGCCGCACTGCGCACGGCCGCGGCCAATGGTCTGCCCGCAGACCTGCAGGCTCACGTGACCGGCGGCCCGGCGTTCGGCGCCGACATCGCCAGCGCCTTCACAGGCGCCAACATCACCCTGCTCGCGGTGACGACGTCGGTGGTGGCACTGCTGCTGATCGCCACCTACCGCTCCCCGGTGCTGTGGCTGGTCCCGCTGCTCGTGGTTGGCTTCGCCGATCGCGTGGCCGCGGCGGTCGGCACGGCGGTGGCGTCGCTGACCGGGTTGAGCTTCGACGGCGCCACTTCCGGGATCACCAGCGTGCTCGTTTTCGGTGCCGGCACCAATTACGCGCTGTTGTTGATTTCTCGCTATCGCCAAGAACTCCGGCGCCATTCCGGGCACCGCGCCGCGTTGCGTCGAGCCGTGCGCAGGGCGGGGCCGGCCATCGTCGCCAGCAATGCCACCGTGGTGCTGGCGCTCCTGACTCTGCTGTTCGCGTCCACGCCGAGCACCCGCAGCCTGGGCGCGTTGGCGGCGTGCGGCCTGGTGGTTGCCGCGATTTCGGTGCTGGCGCTCCTGCCCCCGCTGCTGGCCGTCTGCGGCCGGCGATTGTTTTGGCCTTTCATCCCGCACGCCGGGGACGACGAGACCCTGGATTCCGGCGGCTGGCATCGCGTCGCGCAATGGGTGGGCGGGCGACCCGCACTGGTCGCGACTGTCGCGATCGCGGTGCTGGCTGCCCTGGGCACAGGCTTGTTCGGAACTCGGATCGGCTTGTCGCAGACCGAGCAGTTCCGGATACGCGCGGATTCGGTAACCGGTTACAACGTTGTGGCCGAACATTTTCCGGCCGGCGTGGCCAACCCGACACTGGTCGTCAGCGCAGGCGATCACGCTTCACCGGTGCAGCAGGCAATAACGTCCACCCCCGGCGTCGTGTCGGTGAGCGAATCCGGCCGATCGGGATCCGGGCTGACGAAGTGGTCGGTGGTGATCGACGCACCGCCCTCGTCAAAGCAGGCCTTCAGCATCGTTGCCGCGCTGCGAGATTCGACACGGGCCGCCGACCCCCACGCCCTGGTGGGCGGCGCCGACGCACAGGCCCTGGACGTTCGTGATGCGGCCACGCATGACCGGGTGCTGCTGATCCCGGCGATCCTGACCGTCATCCTCATCGTCCTTTACCTGCTGCTGCGGTCGGCCCTCGCGCCACCGACGCTGCTGGCCGCAACGATTCTGGGCGCGCTGGCGGCGCTGGGCGTGGGCGGCTGGGCGAGCCTGCACGTCTTCGGCTTCCCGGCGCTGGACAACACCACGCCGTTGTTCGCCTTCCTGTTCTTGGCGGCCCTCGGCGTGGACTACACGATTTTCTTGGTCACCCGGGCCCGCGAGGAAGCCGCGCAGTACGGCGCCCGCGGGGGGATGGTGCGCGCGGTGTCGGCGACCGGGGGCGTAATCACCAGCGCGGGAATCGTCTTGGCCGCGGTGTTCTGCGTTCTCGGGGTATTGCCACTGATCGTCCTGACCCAATTGGGGATCATCGTAGGCCTGGGAATCTTGCTCGACACCTTCGTGGTGCGCACGCTGGTCATCCCGGCCCTGTTCGCCCTCATCGGCGACCGGATCTGGTGGCCCACCCACCCTGACCCCAAACCCGTTGAGCAACAAGCTGACCGGAAACAACCAGAGCGGAGCACACTGTGAACAGGTCGATACTGGCGGCGACCAGCCTGGCCGTCGCCGCAGCCGCCGGCACCGGAAGCATCGCCAGCAGCAACGCCATTCCCCGGTGGTACTCACAACTTCGCAAGCCCTCCTACCAGCCACCCCGTGCCGCCTTCCCCACCGTGTGGACCGCGCTCTACGGTGACATCGCGGCCGCGTCGGCGGTAACTCTCGACCGGTTTCGCGCGACGGGGCAGCATGACAAGGCACGCAACTACACCGTGGCGCTGGCGGTGAACCTGCTCCTCAACGCCGGATGGAGTTGGCTGTTCTTCGGCTACCACAAACTCGGCGCGTCCGCGGTCGGCGCCGCGGCGCTGACGGCCAGCAGCACCGATCTGGCCAGACGCACGGCCCAAGCCACACCCCGCGGCGGGCTGGCACTGCTGCCCTACCCGCTGTGGTGTGGCTTCGCGACCATCCTGTCCACGCACATCTGGCGACTCAACCGCTAGATCATGCCGGCATTGTTGTGGTTTCGCCGCGATCTGCGGTTGCGTGACCATCCGGCGCTCATCGCCGCGGCCGAGAACGATGAGGTGCTCGCCTGCTTTGTGCTCGACCCACGCCTGGAAAAGTCGTCGGGACAACGCCGGCTGCAGTACCTGGGCGACTCGCTGCGGCGGCTGCGCGACGATCTTGACGGCCGGCTGCTGATCACCCGCGGGCAGCCCGACACGCAGATCCCGCGCATCGCTAAGGAGATCGGCGCGTCCTCGGTGCACATTTCCGAAGATTTCGCACCGTTCGGGAAGCGCCGCGACGAGCGGGTGCGCGCGGCACTGGATTCGGTGCCGCTGGTGGCGACGGGGTCGCCGTATCTGGTCTCGCCCGGCCGTGTCGCCAAGCCGGACGGCTCGCCCTACAAAGTGTTCACCCCGTTTCTGCGGCAGTGGCGCAAGACCGGCTGGCGCGAACCGGCGAAGTCGAACGCGAACTCCGCACGCTGGCTGGATCCGGCGCAGCTGCGGATCAAGCAGTGCGAGATCCCCGATCCCGGGTCCGCCCTCGAGCTAGCCGCGGGCGAGGCCGCCGCGCGAAAACAGTGGAAGTACTTCGTCGACAACGGATTACAGAGCTATACCGAGAACCGCAACAGGCCCGACCTGAACGGGACCAGCCGCATGTCGGCGTACCTGAAATTCGGCGCCATTCATCCCCGCACCCTGGTCGCCGCCCTGGATCCGCGCGGCAGCGGGGCGCAAGCCTTTCTGCGGGAGTTGGCCTTTCGCGACTTCTACGCCGACGTGCTGCACCACTGGCCCGCCAGCACCTGGCGCAACTGGAACAGCGATTTTGACGGCATCCAGACCGACACCGGCGCCGAGGCCAAACGCCGCTTCGAGGCGTGGAAAGCAGGCGAGACCGGTTTTCCCTTCGTCGACGCCGGAATGCGTCAACTGCGCGACACCGGCTTCATGCACAACCGGGTGCGGATGATCGTGGCCTCGTTTCTGGTCAAGGACCTTCACCTGCCGTGGCAATGGGGCGCCGAATGGTTCCTGGACCAGCTGGTGGACGGCGACATGGCGAACAACCAGCACGGCTGGCAGTGGTGTGCGGGCAGCGGTACCGATGCCGCGCCCTACTTCCGGGTGTTCAACCCGATCACGCAGGGCGAGAAGTTCGACCCGTCGGGCGATTACATCCGGCGCTGGGTACCCGAACTGCGCGCTGCCGACGAAGTACACCTGCGCAAGGGCGAGCGGCCGGACGGCTACCCGGCGCCCATCGTCGACCACGCCGCCGAGCGCACCGAGGCGCTGCGGCGCTACCGGAGCATCTGACTGCGGTTCGCCATCCCGGCGTCGGCGCCGGCACCGCGAACTGACGTGCGCCTTCTCCGACGTGCTAGCCCCCGCGCTCGCGGATTTCAAAACCGGTTTATGGTGCGGTGACGTTACTGATGTGACACGAGTGGCCTTTGGCGGGTCGGGAATGCAGCAACGGCCACACCGACCGTCAGATGTTTGCTGAATCGTCGCCCCCAAGCCGATCGGCCGTGGCAGGATCAGCCAATTCACCGTCATTCGGGGAGGCGACAATGAACAACTTCTTCACCATCCGGACGCTGCTGATTTCGGCCGCGGCGGCCGGCCTCGTCGCGGGCATCGGCGCCTGTTCGTGTTCCATCGGGTCCTCGCGCTCGGTGAGCAAGAGCGATGTCGCCGGCCAGATCACCGCCAAAATGACCGACGCGGCCGGCAACAAGCCCGAGTCGGTGAACTGCCCGAACGATCTGCCCGGGAAGGTCGGAGCACAGATCAACTGCGACATGAAGGTCAAAGACCGGCCCTTCAACGTCAACGTCACGGTGACCAGCGTCGATGGGAACGACGTCAAGTTCGACATGGTGGAGACCGTCGACAAGAACCAGGTCGCCAGCGCGATCAGCACCCAAGTGGGCCAGCAGGTGGGCAGAAAGCCGGATGCGGTCACCTGCCCCGACAACCTGAAAGGCGTTGCGGGCGCGACGTTACGGTGTCAGCTGACGGACGGCAAAGATAAGTACGGCGTGCTGGTGACCGTGACGGACGTCGACGCCGGCGACGTCAACTTCCATTTCAAGGTCGACGAGCAGCCGCAGGCCGCCGGCTAGTGGGCGGCCTTTTTGCGTTCGATGTCGGCTAGCGCCGCGGCCAGTTCGGCGCGTTGCGCGGCCGAACTCTCCCAGGCGAGCTGGCGGTTCTTGACCACCTTGGCCGGTGCGCCGACCGCGATGGAGTAGTCCGGGATGACCCCGCGGACCACCGCGTGAGACCCCAGCACGCAACCCCGTCCGACGGACGTGCCACGCAGCACCGATACCTTCACGCCCACCCAGGTGTCCGGGCCGATCCGGACCGGGGACTTGACGATGCCCTGGTCCTTGATCGGCATGTCGATGTTGTCCATGCGGTGGTCGAAATCGCAGACGTAGCACCAGTCGGCCATCAACACCGAATCGCCGAGCTCGACGTCGAGGTAGGCGTTGATGACGTTGTCGCGACCCAGCACCACCTTGTCGCCGAACCGCAGCGAGCCCTCATGCGCGCGGATGGTGTTCTTGTCGCCGATGTGCACCCACCGGCCGATCTCGAGCTGCGAGAGTTCGGGCGTCGCGTGGATCTCCACGCCTTTGCCGAGAAACACCATGCCGCGGGTGATGATGTGCGGGTTGGCCAGTTTGAACTTCAGCAGCCGCCAATAGCGCACCAGGTACCACGGTGTGTACGCGCGGTTGCGTAGCACCCATCTCAGCGAGGCCAGCGTGAGGAACTTGGCCTGGCGCGGGTCTCGGAGGTTCGATCCACGCCAGCGGCGGTGCACCGGGGCACCCCACATGCTCGTCATGGCCGGACAGCCTAACTCGGTCATATACGAGCCCGCGAACCGCCACGGGTTACCCTCACCTGTACTCGATTGCCGCCGAACGGCCGGGTCTGCCGCGAGCGGCCCGCCTCGCAAGAAGGATTTGGAAAACCGAAGGTGCTTGCCCGACAACTCGTCAGTGGGCTCCGGCGTTGGTCATCGGTAGTGCTGGCCGCTGTGCTCGCGGTCGTGCTCGGCGCCTGCGGCAATACCGACTCATGGGTCGACGCCTCGGCCGCGCAGGGCTGGGCCGCGCAGTACGCCGACGCCGCCAACAGCAGCTACACCAACACCGGCGGGGCCACCAAGCTCTCGCTGCAGTGGACCCGGTCGGTGAAGGGAAGCCTGGGCGCCGGACCGGCGCTGAGCGCGCGCGGTTATCTGGCCGTCAACGCTCAGACCTCGGCGGGATGCTCGCTGATGGAGTGGGAGAACAACGACAACGGGCGGCAGCGCTGGTGCGTGCGCCTGGCCCAGGGCGGCGGCTTCGGCGGCCCGCTACTCGACGGTTTCGACAATCTCTACGTCGGCCAGCCCGGAGCGTTCCTGTCTTTCCCGGTGACGCAATGGACGCGGTGGCGCCAAGCGGTCATCGGCATGCCCACCACGCCGCGGTTCGTCGGGCAAGGCGAACTGCTCGTGGCCACGCACCTTGGCCAGGTGCTGGCCTTCGACTCTCATCGCGGCCAGGTGGTCGGCAGCCCACTCGACCTGGTCGACGGCGTCGACCCCACCGACGCCGCACGCGGGTTGGCCGATTGCGCGCCGGCCCGGCAGGGCTGTCCGGTCGCGGCCGCCCCCGCCTTCTCGGCCGCTAACGGGATGGTGGTGCTCGGCGTCTGGCAGCCCGGCGCTCCCGCCGCGGGTCTAGTGGGGCTGAAGTATCACCCCGGGCAGACGCCGCTGCTGACCCGCGAATGGACTAGCGACGCCGTGGGCGCCGGTGTCATCGCCAGCCCGGTGTTGTCGGCCGACGGGTCGACCGTCTACGTCAACGGTCGTGACCAACGACTGTGGGCGCTGCGTGCTGCCGACGCGAAAGTGAAATGGTCGGCGCCCCTGGGGTTCTTGGCACAGACGCCGCCCTCGGTCACCCCGCAGGGGTTGATCGTGGCCGGCGGCGGCCCCGATACGAAGCTGGTGGCGTTCAAGGATGCCGGTGATCACGCCGATCAGGCGTGGCGCCGCGACGACGTCCTGCCCCTATCGACGTCGAGCCTGGCCGGTACCGGCGTCGGCTACGCGGTGGCCAGCGGTCCACCGGCAAACGGCGCCCCAGGCATGTCGCTGCTCGTCTTCGATCCGGGCAGCGGCCGCACGCTGGACAGTTTTCCGATGCCGGCGGCCACCGGGTATCCGGTCGGGGTATCGGTCGGCACCGATCGCCGGGTGGTCGCGGCCACCAGCGACGGCCAGGTCTACGGTTTCGCGCCGGCCTGACGCGGACATACCTCTGAGGTGCCGATCGACGAGCCCGCGACGCCAGGCGTCGCGACAACCAACACCACAGCAAGCCCGCGGAGCAGCGCCGCCGACATCGTGGCCACATTGGTCTTGCTGGTCATCCACGGCGGCCTGTACACGGCGAGTTTTGTGCTGCTGGGCCTGCTCGTGATGACCACTGATCCCTGCGGGTACCAAAAATGCGGCGATCCCGCCTGGCTCGACCGGGCCATGGACCTGGGCACCTGGGGCGGGGCCGCCCTGTTGGTCATCGACATCGTGGTCGCCGTGTACTTCCTGGTGCGGCAGAAACGACGGGCCTTCATCATCCCGCTGATAGGTTGTGTCGCGCAGGTGGCGCTGGTGCTCGCCGCCGTGGCGATGGAGTTGCAGGCCGGACCGGTCTGAGCATCAGATCGCCAGCGGCGGAATGGCGTTGCGCGGTACCTGGGCCTGCAACGGCCCGGCGAGCGCCGGCAGCATCTCGCCCGGGGCGAAGTAGAAGATCAGCTGATCGTCGGTGATGGCGAAGTTCTGATAGTGCGTCGGGTCATGTCCCGTCGACGGCAAAACCGCGGCGCCCAAAGGGGTTTGACGTTGCAGGTCGCGCTGCACGATCGGGTAGATGGCGTCCAGCGGCGTAGCGCCCGGTAGGAACAGGTTGTCGAAGGTGATGGGCTGCTTGGTACCGAGGTTGTAATTGAACGCCTTGTACCAGATCGACGAGTGCGCTCCCCCGACGTCCTGGAAGAACTTGAGCACGACGCTTCGGGTGTTGTGCGGCGGCTGCCCGGCGAAGTGTTGCTCGGTGGTGGCCTCTAGCTGGTAGGGCTGGTCACGCCCCCCGGAACTCTGCGCCACGGCGACGAAGCCGTTCCGGTTCTGGGTGATGTAGTCGGCCAGCGCCTGTCCGTCGGGATAGTCGGCGGGAAAGCTCATGTTGAGCATGTAGTTGGGTCCGGTGGCGGGCAGATGGCACATCTGGCCGGTCTCAACGCTGCCGCCCAGGCTGGCGCACGACGGCGGCTCGGCCGCGGCCGGCCAGCCCACCAGGACCGCCGCCGCGAGCAGCGCAGCGGCTATCAGATAACGCATCGTGGAAGTGTCCTCGCAGACTAGCCAGGGCCGGTGCCCCGGGGAAGTGACGCCGCCAGCGTACCCGGCGCTATCGGGAGGGTTGGCAAACGAACGCCATCGCCCGGCTCGAGGTCCGTGCACCGATGCGGGCGATGACCACCGACAGCGACCGGCTCCCACGCAGCCGCATCCGTTTGCGCAACGCGTCCGGGTCTACCCGGACCCCGCGCACCAGGACCTCCAGCGACCCGCAGTCCAGCACCGATAGTGCCTGGCGGAGCCGACGTTCGTCGAAGACCAGTTGCTCGAGCACCTCGAAACCGCGGTCGGCCGCCGGCAGCCGATCGCCGGAGAGGTAGGCGATATCGGGATCAAGCTGCCACAGTCCATGCCGCGCGCCGTAGTGGCGCACCAGCCCGGACCGCACCACGGCGCCGTCCGGGTCGACGATCCACTGTCCGACCGGCCGCACCGCGCAGTCGTCGGGGTCGATGTCGGTGAGCTGCTCGCCGCGATCCAGGAGGTTGGCCCGCCGGCCCACGCCGGGATGCGCCAGTCCGGCCGACCACAGGCAGGCTTCTCGGACCGAGCCGCGATACGACGTCACCTCGATTTCTGCGTCGAAACCGAGACGTCGTACCTGGCCGAAATCGATTCCAGGAGCGCACTTTACGATGAATTCCCGGTCGCGGTAGGCGTCGAGCAGCGATCCCAGCCCGGGCTGGTAGTCGTCGATGCGCAGCCGCCGCCGACCCTCGACGCGCCGGGCCGGATCGACGACGAGAACGGCGTCGCGGGTGACCGGGCGCAGCGCGTCCGCACGGCAGATCCAGGCCGACTCCCCCGCGTTGTGGCGCGCCATCGACAGCCGCACCGGATCGATATCGCTGCCCACCGCGGTGACCCCGCAGACCCGCAGCGCGGCGAGCTCGGTGCCGATCGAACAGGTCGCGTCGTGCACGACGCCGCCGCCGGCGGCCAGCCGTCCGGCCCGGTGCAAGGCCACCGGCGCCGCGGTGGCCTGCTGCAGCGCCTCGTCGGTGAACAGCCAATCCGACACTCCCAGCTCGCTCAGCTTGTCGGCGGCGCGTCGGCGCAGTAAGACCGTCTCCACCAGCACCGGGGCCCGGTCGCCGAATTCGGCGCGCGCCGCGGCGATGTCGCCGACCCGGGTGTCGTCGGTCAGTTCGAGTTCGGCGACCGCCGCCAGGGCCGCAGCACCCGCGTGCGACCGCAGATAGCCGACATCGTTCGTGCTGAAGCGCAGCCCAGCGCTCAGGAGGGTTTGACCCCGGTCACCATCACGTTGTAGAACCAGCCCTTGGGCGCCACGTGCCGCCAGATGTTGGCGTCGACCCAGCTCAGTGTCTTCCAGCCGTTGAACGCGAATTTCGCCCAGCCCCAACCCAGGCGGCCGGGGGGCACCGTTGACTCGAAGGTGCGCACCGGCCAGCCGAACATCGCGGCGGTGAACTCTTCACTGGCGGTCGCGACCTGCATCGCGCCGGCGTTGGTGGCCATCCGCTCAAGGTCGCGCGGCTCGAAGGTGTGCAGGTCGACTATCCACTCCAAGGCGGCGGCACGCGAGTTCTCGTCAAGCTCGGCCTGCGGTCGGCGCCAGCTGTTAAGCCCGGGCAGCTTCACCGCGCGGATGGTGAGATTCCACGTCAGGTCCGCCAGCGTGCGGGCGTAGGTGTTACCAACGGTGGTCGGCTCGCCGGCGAAGACGAACCGGCCGCCGGGGCGCAGCACCCGGATCACCTCGCGCAGCGACAGCTCCACATCGGGAATGTGATGCAACACGGCGTGCCCCACGACCAGGTCGAAGGTGTTGTCCTCGTAGGGGATGCCCTCGGCGTCGGCGACCCGGCCGTCGATGTCGAGGCCCAGCGACTGCCCGTTGCGGGTGGCGACCTTGACCATGCCCGGCGACAGGTCGGTCACCGATCCGCGCCGGGCGACCCCGGACTGGATCAGGTTGAGCAGGAAAAACCCTGTGCCACAGCCCAATTCGAGGGCCCGGTCGTAGGGCAGCACGCGCAGGACCTCGTCCGGCACGATGGCGTCGAAGCGGCCCCGCGCGTAGTCGATGCAGCGCTGATCATAGGAGATCGACCACTTGTCGTCGTAACTCTCGGCTTCCCAGTCGTGGTAGAGCACCTGGGCCAGCTTGCTGTCGTGCCGGGCGGCTTCCACCTGCTCGGCGGTGGCGTGGGGCGTCGGAACGGCGTCGGTCGAACTGGTCATGCAGGGCAGCCTAACGGCCCCCGGGATCCGCCCTATCGCCACCGCCCTGACCAGCAGTGAACACCTCGACGTAGCGCCGGCGTTCGGCGGCGAGCCGCTCGTGCAGTCCCAGATCGAAGACGTCGTTGATCCCGGCCTTCGCGGCGGCCAGCGCCTGCCGTGGCCCGTCGAGAAAGCGGCGCGCCCACGCGGCGGCGGCGTCGTACACATCGTCGGGGGCCACCATTTCGTCGATGACGCCCAGCGCCAGGGCTTCCTCGGCGTCGAAGAAGCGGCCGCTGAACACCAGCTCCTTGGCCTTACTCGCGCCGACCACCCGGGTCAGGCGCGCCATCGCATCGCCTCCGGGCACCAGGCCGGCCAGGATTTCGGTCGCCCCGAACTTCACGTTGTCCCCGCCGATCCGCCAGTCGGCGGCCAGGGCCAGCGTGAGCCCGGCGCCCAACGCGTATCCGGTGATCGCGGCGACGGTCGGTTTGGGGATCGCCGCCACGGCGTCGACGGCTTCCTGCCGGACCCGTGCCACGCTCTCGGCCTCGGAGCCCCGCAGCGTCCGCAACTCGGGCATGTCGTCACCCGCGGAGAAGATCTCGTGGCCGCCGAAAAGGATCACCACTGCGACGTCGTCGCGCCGGCCCAATTCGTCGGCGGCCGCGATGACCTCCCGATAGACCTGGCGAGTCATCGCGTTCGTCGGGGGGCGCGAGAGCAGCAACATGGCCAGCCCGGCGTCCTGCGAGCCGTCGCTGACCACCACGCCGACGAACTCGCTCAATGCCGCCATCCCAGGCCGCCCGCTTCCCGCGCCTGGTGGTAGCGGTCGGAATCGAAGAACTCGAACACCCAGTTGTCGCCCTGGATCTCCAGGTGCGGCTGCACGGGCACGATCTGGCGTTCGAGGGCCAGCACGTCGGCGACGGTCCGCCCGGCCAGCGAGTCCAGCTGAGTCCAGGTCGGGGGCAGCAAGAAGCTGCGGCCGGCCGAGAAGTCGTCGATGGCCGCCTCCGGCGTCGTCCAGCCCGCCCGGTCCGATTCGGTGTTCTCCCCGTCGGCGCGCTGGCCCTGCGGCAGCGCACCCACGAAGAAGAAGGTGTCGTAACGCCGGGTGCGCTCGGCCTCCGGCGTCACCCAGTTGGCCCACGGCCGCAACAGATCCGAGCGCAACTCCAGGTTCTCCCGGCGCAGGAAGTCCGCGAAAGACAACGTCCCGTCGGCCAGCGCGCGCCGGGCCTCGCCGTAAACCGAAGCGTCGTCGACGATGCCGTCCGGGTCGCCGGCCGGTCCGGCGAACAGCACCCCGGACTCCTCGAACGTCTCGCGCGCCGCGGCGCAGACCAGCGCCTCAGCCAGATCGCGTTCTATGCCGAAGCGGTCGCCCCACCACTCCGGTGGCGGGCCTGCCCAGGCGATATCGGCGTTGCGGTCGCGGTCGTCGACACCGCCGCCGGGGAACACCATCGTCCCGGCGGCAAACTCCATCTTGGCGTGCCTGCGCATCAGGAAGACCGCGATGCCGCCCGGGTCGTCGCGAACCAGCATCACGGTCGCGGCCGGCCGTGCGACCAGCGGGGCTTCGTCGGGTGGCGTCATAGCGGCCTCCGGTGGGCTGCGCGGGTACGAATTCGCCGCGCGAAGTAGCGCCCGTCGACGACGTCGAGCGCGATCGCTTGGCCGAATGCGGTGGACAGGTTCTCCGAGGTCAGCACGTCGGTCAGCAATCCCGCGGCGACCACTTCGGCTTCCGAAAGCAGCATGCAGTGACTGAACCCGGGCGGGATCTCCTCGACGTGGTGGGTGACCAGCACCAGGGCGGGAGCCTCGGGGTCGGCGGCCAGGTCGGCCAGCCGCGCGACCAACTCCTCGCGACCGCCCAAATCCAGGCCGGCCGCGGGCTCGTCGAGCAGCAGCAGCTCGGGGTCGGTCATCAGCGCGCGGGCGATCAGCACCCGCTTGCGCTCGCCTTCCGACAGCGTTCCGTAGGTGCGGTCCGCGAGGTGCTCGGCGCCCAGGCTCTCCAGCATGTCGATCGCGCGCCGGTAGTCGACGTCCTCGTAGCGCTCCCGCCACCTGCCCAGCACCGCGTAGCCGGCCGAGACAACGAGATCGCGAACCACTTCGTCGGTGGGTATTCGCTGCGCCAAAGCCGACGAGCTGAGCCCGATCCGCGAGCGCAACTCGGTCACATCGACCCGGCCCAGTCGCTCGCCGAGCACGAAAGCGGTGCCGGACGAGGGATGTTCGGCCGCCGCGGCGATCCGCAGCAGCGAGGTCTTGCCGGCCCCGTTGGGCCCGACGATCACCCAGCGTTCGTCGAGTTCAACCGCCCAATCCAGCGGGCCGACCAAGACGTTGCCGCCGCGCCTTAGCAATACCTGCCTGAAGTCGAGCAGCAGATCGGGGTCGGCTGACTCGCTTCCGTTTTCGGGCACCCGACCATCGTGCCGTACCGCGACGCTCGAATACCTGCCGGGTCGCTACGGGTTGGGCGGGATCTCCACCCGGCGGACCTCGCCGTCGACCGCGTCGGCAGCCTCGATTTCGCCGCGGGTCACACCCAACAGGAGCAGCACCGTGTCCAGATAAGGATGGCTCAGCGACGCATCGGCGACCTCGCGCAGTGCGGGTTTGGCGTTGAACGCGATCCCCAATCCGGCCGCGGCCAGCATGTCGATGTCGTTGGCGCCGTCGCCCACCGCGACGGTCTGTGCCATCGGCACCCCGACTTGGTTTGCGAATTCCCTTAACGCCGAGGCTTTTCCGGCCCGGTCGACGATCGGCCCGATCACCCGGCCGGTGAGTGTGCCGTCGATGATCTCCAGCTCGTTGGCCGCGACATAGTCGATCATCAGCTCCTCGGCCAGCGGCTCGATGATCCCGCGGAACCCCCCGGACACCACTCCGCAGGCATAACCCAAGCGCCGCAAGGTCCGTAGCGTGGTGCGGGCGCCGGGCATCAATTCCAGCGCATCGGCGACCTCGTCGATCACGCTGGCGGGCAGACCCGCCAGCGTCGCCACCCGCTGCTCGAGCGACTGCGCGAAGTCCAGCTCGCCGCGCATCGCGGCGTCGGTGATTGCGGCGACCTTGCCCTCGGCGCCGGCCCTGGCCGCCAGCATCTCGATGACCTCGCCCTGTACCAGCGTCGAGTCGACGTCAAATACGATGAGCCGCTTGGCCCGTCGTTCCAGGCTGACGGCCTCGACCGCCACATCGACCTGTTGCTCGCTGGACACCCGGTTCAGGGCGGTCCGCAGCGCCCCGTCCGCGCCCGGCGGCACCGAGACCCGCAGCTCCAGGCCGATCACCGGATAGTCGGAAACACCGCGGATCAGGTCGATGTTGACGCCAAGACCCGCCACCTCATGGGCCACCGCGCCGAACGCACTGGCGGTGATGGGCCGGCCCAGCACGTAAATGGTGTGGGTCGAGGGCTCCCGCATGATGGGCACGTCGTTGCTGCGTTCGATGCTGACATCCAGGTCCAACTTGCGGATGGCCGATTCGACGTCATCGCGCAACTGCGCGCTGTCGGCGACCTCGGCCGGGCAGCACACCAGCACGCCCAGCGTCAGGCGGTGCCGGATCACCACCTGCTCGACGTTGAGCAGCTCGACTCCGTGCCCCGACAGCGCCTCCAACAGGTTCGCTGTCACGCCTGGTTGATCCACGCCGGTGACGGTGATCAGCACCGACACCTTCGGTGGTGAGTTCACTCCCGACAGCCGCCGCTACTGCTCGGCAGTCGACCGATCGGGTTCGGTTCGCGGACCGAAGCCCTTCGGCGATTCGAAAGCCGTGGCGTGGCGGCCGATATGCGCCTCGGCGCGAAGCCGCTCCACCATGTGTGGGTAGTGCAACTCGAATGCCGGTCGCTCCGAACGGATTCGGGGCAGCTCGGTGAAGTTGTGCCGCGGCGGCGGGCAGCTGGTCGCCCACTCAAGCGAGTTGCCGTAGCCCCACGGGTCGTCGACCGTGACGACCTCGCCGTAACGCCAGCTCTTGAAGACGTTCCAGACGAACGGGAACATCGACGCGCCCAGGATGAAGGCGCCTACCGTCGACGCGACGTTGTAGGGCTGGAAGCCGTCGCTGGGCAGGTAGTCGGCGTAGCGGCGCGGCATGCCCAGGTCGCCCAGCCAGTGCTGCACCAGGAAGGTGGTGTGGAACCCGATGAACGTCAACCAGAAGTGCAGCTTGCCCAGCCGCTCGTCAAGCAGCCGGCCGGTCATCTTCGGGAACCAGAAGTACACCCCGGCGAACGTGGCGAACACGATGGTGCCGAACAGCACGTAGTGGAAGTGCGCGACCACGAAATAGCTGTCGGTGACGTGGAAGTCCAGCGGCGGGCTGGCCAGCATCACACCGGTCAGCCCACCCAGCAGGAACGTGATGAGGAAGCCGACGCAGAACAGCATCGGCGTCTCAAAGGTGATCTGCCCCTTCCACATTGTGCCGATCCAGTTGAAGAACTTGATCCCGGTCGGCACCGCGATCAGATAGGTCATGAACGAGAAGAACGGCAGCAGAACGGCTCCGGTGGCGAACATGTGGTGCGCCCACACCGCGACCGACAGGGCGGCGATCGACAGGGTCGCGTACACCAGGGTGGTGTAACCGAAGACGGGCTTGCGCGAGAACACCGGGAAGATCTCGGTGACGATGCCGAAGAACGGCAGCGCGATGATGTACACCTCGGGATGGCCGAAGAACCAGAACAAGTGTTGCCACAACAGGACTCCGCCATTGGCGGCGTCGTAGACATGGGCGCCCAGATGTCGGTCGGCGGCCAGCCCGAACAGGGCCGCGGTCAGGATCGGGAACGCGATCAGGATCAGGATCGAGGTCACCAGGATGTTCCAGGTGAAGATCGGCATCCGGAACATGGTCATGCCGGGCGCGCGCATGCACACCACGGTGGTGATCATGTTGACCGCACCCAGGATGGTGCCCAGACCGGCGACGATCAGGCCGGTGATCCACAAATCTCCCCCGGCCCCGGGTGAATGCACGGCGTCGGATAGGGGCGTGTAGGCGGTCCAGCCGAAGTCGGCCGCCCCGCCCGGGACGATGAAGCCAGACGCCGCGATCAGCCCGCCGAACAGGAACAGCCAGAACGAGAACGCGTTCAGCCGCGGGAAGGCCACATCCGGGGCGCCGATTTGCAGCGGGAGCACCAAGTTGGCGAATCCGAACACCACCGGGGTGGCATACAGCAGCAGCATGATCGTGCCGTGCATGGTGAACAGCTGGTTGTACTGCTCGTTGGACAGGAACTGCAGCCCGGGGGCGGCCAGCTCGGTGCGCATCAGCAATGCCATCAGCCCGCCTATGAAGAAGAAGGCGAAGCAGGTGACCGTATACATGATGCCGATCATCTTGTGATCGGTGGTGGTGATCAGTTTGTAGACGAGGTTCCCTTTGGGGCCCATGCGGTCCGGGTACGGACGAACGGCCTCGAGTTCACCCAAGGGGGGCGCTTCGGCTGTCAACAGCTTCTCCAAACATCCAGATCGGACCCTGGCCCAAAATCAGTATTGAGACGAATCTTAGCCGTCGATCACGGCGCCGTCAGGGCTGGTCCTACAAACTGTCGTAAGTGGCTCACCGGTGCGGCGTGTTCGTCGGCGCGGCGCCGGGCGGGTCGGATCGTGGCGACCCGCTTCGCCCGGCTCCGCCGCGCTCGCGATCGCCACGCTGGCCGGATGTTAGCGTCTGATGCGTGTTGTTCGGCGTCATCAGACCGGCCCGGTCGGCCGTGGCGACCGTGGTGACGGCGGCGGTCATCCTGGCGTGCAGCGGCTGCGGATCCGACAAGCCCGCCGGCCAGACGCCGGCCCGTTCCCTGGTCACCCCCACCACCCAGATCGCGGGCGCCGGCGTGCTCGGAAACGACCGCCGCTCCGACGCCTCGTGCGCGCGGGACGCCGCCGCGGCCGATCCGGGCTCCTCGAAACGGCCGGTCCACAACGCCGCGGGCGTCGACCCGGACGTCGTGCAGGTGCCCGCCGACCCGCAGCGCATCGTGGTGCTCTCCGGCGACCAGCTCGACACGTTGTGCGCGCTGGGCCTGCAGTCGCGGGTGGTCGGCGCGGCGTTGCCGGACGGGTCCTCGAGTCAGCCCGCCTATCTGGGCGGCGCGGTGCGCGGCGTGCCCGGGGTCGGCACCCGCTCCCACCCGGATCCGAGGGCGATCGCCGCCACCCACCCTGACCTGATCCTGGGGTCGCAGGGGCTGACGCCGACGCTGTACCCGCAGCTGACCGCGATCGCCCCGACGGTGTTCACCGCAGCACCCGGCGCGGCGTGGCAGAACAACCTGCGCGCCGTCGGCGCCGCCACCGGCCGCGGCGCCGCGGTGAACTCGTTGATCAGCGGTTTTTCCCAGCGAGCCACCGACATCGGCGCGCGGCACGACGCCTCCCACTTCCAGGCGTCAATCGTGCAGCTGACCGCGGGCACGATCCGGGTGTACGGCGCCAACAACTTCCCGGCCACCGTGCTCGGTGCGGTCGGCGTGGACCGGCCGGCCCCCCAGCGATTCACCGACAAGCCCTACATCGAGATCGGGGCCAGCGACGCGGACCTGTCGAAGAATCCGGACCTTTCGATCGCCGACGCCGACGTGGTCTACGTGTCCTGCGACACCCCGGCCGCCGCCGATCGGGCCGCCACGATCCTGGACAGCAACCCGTGGCGCAAGCTGTCGGCCAACCATGACAACCGGGTCTACATCGTCAACAACGAGATATGGCAAGCCGGCGAGGGCCTGATCGCCGCCCGCGGCATCGTCGACGACCTGCGCCTGGTGAACGCCCCGATCAACTGACGGCGGCAGCCGAAAACGCATAATTCGTCATAACGTGATCTTCGCCCGCCCGTTGGCGGAATAACTATTACCTTAGCTAAACTTCTTTTTGATGACGTATCGAATCGAAGAGGGAATTTCATGAGCACAGTTTCGGCGTACGCGGCCACCTCGCCGACGGGACCGCTGACCAAGACCACCATCGAGCGGCGTGACCCGGGCCCGCACGACGTGGCTATCGACATCAAGTTCGCCGGAATCTGCCACTCCGATATTCACACGGCCAAAGGCGAATGGGGCACACCGCATTACCCGCTGGTCGTGGGCCACGAGATCGCCGGCGTCGTGACCGCAGTCGGCTCCGAAGTCACCAAGCACAAGGCGGGCGACCACGTCGGCGTCGGCTGCATGGTGAACTCCTGCGGCCAGTGCAGCAGTTGTAAGGCCGGCCTCGAGCAGTACTGCAGCCGGGGCACGACCTTCACCTACAACGCCACCGACAAGGACGGCACGACCACGCAGGGCGGCTACAGCCAGGCGATCGTCGTGGACGAAAACTTCGTCTTGCGCATCCCCGATTCGTTGCCGCTGGACAAGGCGGCGCCGCTGCTGTGCGCGGGCGTCACGCTATTCTCGCCGCTGCGCCACTGGAAAGCCGGCCAGGGCACCCGCCTGGCGATCATCGGCCTGGGCGGGCTGGGCCACATGGGCGTCAAGCTCGGCGCGGCGATGGGCGCCGAAGTGACGGTGCTGTCGCAATCACTGAAAAAGATGGAGGACGGACTGCGGCTGGGAGCCAAGCACTACTACGCCACCGCCGAGCGCGAGACCTTCAAGAAACTGCGCAACAGCTTCGACCTGATCCTGAACACCGTCTCGGCGAACCTGAACCTGAACGATTATCTGAGCCTGCTCGACGTCGACGGCACGCTCGTCGAATTGGGCATTCCCGAACACCCCATGGAGGTGGGCGCGTTCTCGCTGGCGCTGGCGCGCCGCAGCTTGTCCGGGTCGAACATCGGCGGCATCGCCGAGACCCAGGAGATGCTGGACTTCTGCGCCGAGCACGACGTGACGCCGGAAATCGAGCTCATCGAGCCCGACTACATCAACGAAGCCTACGAGCGCGTCCTGGCCAGCGACGTGCGCTACCGCTTCGTCATCGATATCTCGAAGCTGTAGGGCGCTAAGGGCGCTGATGCGCCCTAAAGCGGAAGGCCCGGAGCGCTGTTGGATGCTGCACTGCGCGCGGCGATCTCCGCGGCCTCACCCCACTCGTCACCGGGGATGACCTCGCTGACGTCGATGCCGGCCAGCGGCCACCCGACCGCGGCCAGCGTGGCGGCCACCCGGATGATGTTCTCCGGCCCCGCGTCGTAGTGCGTCATGTCGGAGATGAAATGGGCGATCTCTTCGCGGTCGATCACACCGTCAGCGATCGCCGAGGATCCATCCGCGGTGATGTTGTGCACCACCTCGGCGATCTGTTCTTCGGTCAGCGGGGTGCTGCGCAACAACGCCAGCAGCGGCACGCGGTCGGGCCCGGGGACCCCCTCGGGGTAGCCGGCGCGCAGCCAGCGCAGCACTGAGCGGCAGAAGTTGCTGGTATGAGAGGCGGCGGTATTCATCACCACAATAGTGTCAGGGCAGCCGTGTCGCCCGCGCTACCGCGGCGCAACTCCGTCCAGACAATTCACACCGCGTTTACCTGGATAGACCAGGCCTTCGTCGCGCACAAGCCCGCCCTGATTGACGTCTTGGTTGTCGAGTGCGGCGATCTGGCACACCAGCGCTCGCACGCAGAGCCACGGCGGGGCTACTTGTACTGGTCAGCATGGTTTTCATCGTTCGGCACCATTTCTTCGGAGTAGAGTCGAGCCATGACGACTCCGACGGCGAACAACCGGCCACCCATCTTTTCTCTGAGTGTGGGCAGCCAGGGCCATTCGGCACCTAGCGTTCCCACACCGTCAGATCCGGCCGAGTCGTTTCAACGCGGCCTCGGCGCGCGCTTACGGGAAATGGGCCTGGGCGTGCAGACCGAGCCCCTCCGGGAGATGCGCCTCCAAATGGGTCTGGACATGCAGGTTGTCTACGTGACGGTCCGTGTGCCGGTGGCCGGTGGCGTAACGCTGCGCTTGCCGGTGATGGCGACGTTCAAGCCCAGGATTTATTCGCCGACGCAGGCGCAACACCTATCCTCATAGCGTGCCGACGCCAAGTCGTGATCGAATACCTGATTCCGTTTTTCAAGGCACACCAACAGGGGGAACGAGCATCGCAGCCGAGTCGACCATGAGCGCGGGCGCATAGTGAGTGACCCCACTGGATCCAGCGGCGAAAGCATCGTCACGCAGGCCCTGAACGTGGGTATTGAAAT
>NZ_DASUHS010000021.1:0-5143 GCF_036273375.1 Mycobacterium sp.
GGATCTGGATCAGGCGTTGTTGTCGGCGGCGGGGTTCGGCAACACGGGTGCGGATCTGTTCAACAAGGGTGGGCCGTATCTGGCGCGCGGGGCTGCCGACCTGGTGCCGACGGCGCAACTGCTGGACACCTACAGCCCGGAGCTGTTCTGCACCGTGCGCAACTACCACGACATCGAGCCCAAAGCCGCGTCCTTCCTGGGCGGCAACGGCTACTCGCTCAACAGCCACACCCAGGCGCTGTCCGGATTGGGGCTGGTCGCGAACCCGCTGTCCTTGATCGCCGTCTCCGCGCTCACGTTGGGGCTCGGCGGCGCGGTCGGCCTGATCGGTGGTGCGCCCAACCCTTACGTCTACCCGGAGAACCTGCCCCGAGTGAACGCGCGCGGCGGCCCCGGCGGTGCGCCGGGCTGCTGGCAACCGCTCACCCACGACCTGTGGCCCGCTCCGGAGCTGGTGATGGACTCCGGCAACAGCCTCGCGCCGTACAACCACCTGGACACCGGATCGCCGTATGCGATCGAGTACGTCTGGGGCCGCCAGGTAGGGGATAACACGATCAACCCATGAAAATCACCGGAACCCTTATCAAACTCAGCATCTTTTCGGTGGTGCTGCTGATCTTCACTGTGATGATCATCGTGGTGTTCGGTCAGATGCGCTTCGACCGCACCAACAAATACTCGGCGGAGTTCACCAACGTCAGCGGCCTGCGCGCGGGCCAGTTCGTCCGCGCCTCGGGGGTTGAGGTCGGAAAGGTCGACACGGTGGAGCTGGCCGACGATGGCAAGCGGGCGAAAGTGAAATTCAACGTCGATCGCTCAATCCCGCTGTACCAGTCGACGACCGCCCAGATCCGCTACCTCGACCTGATCGGTAATCGCTACCTAGAGCTCAAACGCGGTCAAGGCGAAGGGGCCGACAAGGTTCTGCCGCCCAACGGGTTCATCCCGGTGTCACGCACCCAGCCGGCGCTCGACCTCGACGCCCTGATCGGTGGGTTCAAACCGCTGTTCCGGGCGCTGGACCCGCAAAAGGTCAACACCATCGCGACTGCGCTGGTCACGGTGTTCCAGGGCCAGGGCGGCACCATCAACGACATCCTCGACCAGACCGCGCAGCTGACCAGCCGGCTCGGTGAGCGCGACCAGGCGATCGGCGAGGTCATCAAGAACCTGAACACGGTGCTGGACACGACCGTTCGGCACCGGCAGCAGTTCGACCAGACCATCAACAATCTGGAGGTGTTGATCACCGGCCTTAAGGACCACGGTGACCAACTCGCCGGGGGGATCGCGCACATCAGCAACGCCACCGGAACGGTAGCCGACCTGCTTGCCGAGGACCGCGGACTGCTGCACAACACGCTCAACTACCTGGACGCGGTGCAGCAACCGCTGATCGACCAGCAAGACCAACTGCAGGACTTCCTCAAGAAGGTGCCAACCGCACTGAACATGATCGGGCGCGCCATCGGCTCCTACGGGGACTTCGTGAACTTTTACGCCTGCGACATCACCCTGAAGATCAACGGTCTGCAGGCCGGTGGGCCGGTCCGCACGGTCCGGCTGTTCCAGCAGCCGACGGGTAGGTGCACGCCGCAATGAGAACACTGGAGCCACCCAACCGGGTCCGCATCGGTCTGATGGGCATCGTCGTGACGCTGCTGGTGATCGGCGTGGGCCAAAGCTTCACCAGTGTCCCGATGTTGATGGCCAAACCGCATTATTACGGGCAGTTCACCGACACCGGCGGCCTCAGCAAAGGCGACAAGGTGCGCATCGCCGGCGTGGATGTCGGCAAGGTGGAAGGCATCAAGATCGACGGCGATCACATCGCGATCCAATTCAACGCCGGCACCGCACGCTTTGGCACCGAGAGCCGGATTGCGGTCAAGACCGACACCATCCTCGGAAAGAAGGTTCTCGAACTCGAGCCGCGCGGCAACCAGCCGCTGCGCCCGGGGGCGACGCTGCCGGTCGGCCAAAGCACCACGCCCTACCAGATCTACGACGCGTTCTTCGACGTCACCAAGGCCGCCCAGGGCTGGGACATCGACACCGTCAAGCAGTCACTGCACGTGCTGTCGCAGACCATCGACCAGACCTATCCGCACCTGAGCCCGGCGCTCGAAGGGGTGCAGAAATTCTCCGACACCATCGGCAAGCGCGACGAAGAGGTCAAGCATCTGCTCGCCCAGGCCAACAAGGTGGCCGGCATCCTCGGTGATCGCAGCGATCAGATCGACCGGGCGCTGGTCAACGCCAAGACGCTGCTGGCCGCCTTCAACGAACGCGGCCAGGCGATCGACGCCCTGCTCGGCAACATCGCCGTGTTCTCCGAACAGGTCAAGGGTTTCATCAACGACAACCCGAACCTGAACCACGTGCTGGAACAGCTGCGCACCGTCAGCGACATCCTGGTGCAGCGCAAGGACGACCTGGCCAACGGTTTCACCGAGGTCGGCAAGTTCCTGCCCTCGCTGAACGAGGCCATCGCCTCGGGACCGTTCTTCAAGGTGGTCCTGCACAACCTGGCCCTGTATCAGATTACGCAGCCGTGGGTCGACGCCGCCTTCAAGAAGCGCGGCATCGATCCGGAGAACTTCTGGCGCAGTGCCGGATTGCCGGCGTTCCGGTTCCCCGACCCCAACGGCACCCGCTTCCCCAACGGCGCGCCGCCACCCGCGCCCCCGGTGCTCGAGGGCACGCCCGATCACCCGGGCCCGGCCGTCCCACCGGGATCGCCCTGCTCGTACACGCCGGCGAACCCGGGCGGCAACGTCACCATCGGGGACGAGGGCCTGCCGCGGCCGTGGAACCCCTTGCCCTGTGCGGGTGCGACGACAGGACCGTTCGGTGGGCCGGCCTTCCCGGCTCCGGTCGACGTGATGACGTCGCCGCCGAACCCCGCGGGTCTGCCGCCGACGCCGGGCATCCCGATCGCGGGCCGGCCGGGCGATCCGCCACCCGACGTTCCGGGGACACCGGTGCCGCTGCCGGCGCAGGCGCCCCCGGGCGCGCGCACCGAGAACCTCGCACCGGCCGGACCGACGCCGCCGCCATCGACGTTCGCGCCGGGATTCCCGCCGGGACCGGCAGCGCCGCCCGGGCCGGGCAACCAGTTGCCGGCGCCGTTCATCAACCCCGGGGGAGCCGGAGGCAGTGGCGCAGCCGGGGGAGGTAGCCAGAATTGAGCACCATCTTTGATATCCGCAACCTGCGGCTACCGAAGCTGACTCGGGCATCGGTGATCATCGGATCGCTGGTGGTGATCCTGGCGATCGTCGTCGGCTACGTCGGTTGGCAGGTGTACCAAAAGGTGACCAACAACACCGTGGTGGCCTATTTCCCGGCGGCGAATGCGCTGTACCCGGGCGACAAGGTCCAGATCATGGGGCTGCGGGTAGGAGCGATCGACAAGATCGAGCCCAGCGGCAACAAGATGAAGGTCACTTTCCACTACGAGAACCAGTACCGGGTTCCGGCCAACGCCTCGGCGGTGATTCTCAACCCCACCCTGGTGGCGTCGCGGGCCATCCAGCTCGAGCCCGCCTACAAGGGCGGTCCGGTGCTGGCCGACAACGCGGTGATTCCCGAAGAGCGCACCCAGGTGCCGGTGGAGTGGGACGAGCTGCGCAACAGCATCACCAACATCATCTCCAAGCTGGGCCCGACACCCGAGCAGCCGAAGGGACCGTTCGGTGAGGTCATAGAGTCGTTCGCCAATGGGCTGGCCGGCAAGGGCAAGCAATTCAACAACACGCTGAGCAGCCTGTCGCAGGCGCTGACCGCGCTGAACGAGGGCCGCGGCGACTTCTTCGCGGTGGTGCGCAGCCTGGCGCTGTTCGTCAACGCCCTGCACAACGACGACCAGCAGTTCGTCGCGCTCAACCAGAACCTGGCCGATTTCACCACGCGGCTCGCGCACTCCGACAACGACTTGTCCAACGCGATCCAGCAGTTCGACGGTCTGCTTGCCACCATTCGCCCGTGGCTCGAAAAGAACCGCGGGGTCTTGACCCATGACATCAACAACCTCGAGATCGCGACGAACGCGCTGCTGCAACCGGATCCGCTGAACGGGCTGGAGACCGCGCTGCACGTGCTGCCGACGGCCGCGGCGAACATCAACCAGATCTATCACCCGTCGCACGGTTCGGTGGTCGCCATCCCGTCGATCACCAACTTCGCGAACCCGATGCAGTTCATCTGTAGTGCGATCCAGGCCGGCAGCCGGCTGGGCTACCAAGAGTCGGCCGAACTGTGCGCGCAGTACCTTTCGCCGATTCTGGACGCGATCAAGTTCAACTATCCGCCGTTCGGGTTGAACCTGTTCAGCACGGCCGAGACGCTGCCCAAGGAAGTCGCCTATTCGGAGGATCGGCTGCATCCGCCCAACGGGTACAAGGACACCACCGTCCCGGGCATCTGGGTGCCAGACACCCCGACCTCACACCGCAACACCCAGCCGGGCTGGATCGTCGCCCCAGGCATGCAGGGCCAGCAGGTCGGGCCGATCACCACGGGCCTGATGACCCCGGACTCGCTGAATGAGCTGATGGGCGGACCGAACATCGCGCCGGTGCAGTCGAACCTGCAGACCCCGCCGGGTCCGCCGAACGCCTACGACGAGAACCCAATCGCGCCGGTCATCGGGCAGAACCCGCCACAGGTGCCGATACCGCCGCCACCGCCGGGGCCGGAAGTGATCCCGGGCCCGGTCGCCCCGACACCGGCGCCGGTGTCCGCGCCCGCACCGAACGCGGGTGGCCCCGCGTCACCCGCTGACTTTGGAGGTGGCCAGTGAGGAGCGCGTTGCGTGCGAGCAGCAAGCCGAACCGTCGGCCCATGAGTGGGGCGCTTCGCGTGATCCGCCATCGGACCTGGCAAGGGCTGATCCTGCTGATCGCCACCATGGTGCTGAGCTCGTGTGGCTGGAAAGGCATCTCCAACGTCGCGATCCCGGGCGGCCCCGGCAGCGGCTCGGGGGCCATGACCGTCTACGTGCAGGTGCCCGACACCCTGGCGATCAACGGCAACAGCAAGGTGATGGTCGCAGACGTGTTCGTCGGCTCGATCAAGGCGATCAAATTGAAGAACTGGATAGCGACCTTGGAGCTGGGCTTGAAAAAAAAGGTCAAGC
>NZ_DASUHS010000022.1:0-31167 GCF_036273375.1 Mycobacterium sp.
TGGTGGTGGCGTCGATGACGGCCCTGAACACCGCGCTCGGCGACCTTGCGGTGGCCACCTCGGCCACCGCATCGCAGCTGAACTGGGTCGTCGACGGATACACCGTGGCATTGGCGTGCCTGCTGCTGCCCGCCGGCGCCATCGGTGACCGCTACGGCCGGCGCGGTGCGCTGCTGACCGGGCTGCTGGTGTTCTCGATCGGCTCGATGGCACCCGCCCTGCTGCACTATCCGTCCCAGATCATCGCGGGACGGGCGGTGGCCGGGATCGGCGCCGCGTTCGTCATGCCCGCCACGCTGTCGCTGCTGACGGTGGCCTATCCAAAAGACGACCGCACCAAAGCGGTTGGCATCTGGGCCGGGACGGCCGGTTCCGGCGGCGTCATGGGCATGCTCGGTTCTGGTCTGTTGCTTCGCTTTTGGGACTGGCACGCCATCTTTTGGTCGCTGGGTATCGCCGGCCTGCTCATTTTCGCGCTGGCCTGCACCGTCGCATCGTCACGCGACGCGGGCGCTCCCCGCGTCGATGCGCTGGGCGCGATCCTGATCGGCGCGGCGGTCGCCATCGCGGTGGCCGCCATCCTGGAGGCGCCCGGCCGCGGCTGGAGCCACCCGGTGGTGTGGGGCGGGCTCGTCGTTGGCGCGGTGATCGCCGCCGGCTTCGGCGCCCTCGAGTTGCGCCTGGTGTGGCGGGGCCGACAACCACTGCTGGATGTCCGGTTGTTCGCCGACCCCAATTTCGCCACCGGGGTGACCGCGATCGTCATCCTGTTCGGTGCCACCTTCGGGTTCTTCTACCTCGGCATGCAATACGTGCAGCAGATCATGGGCTACTCCGCGCTGGCGACCGCGACCGCCTTCGGGCCGTTCATGGTGCCGCTGGGCATCTTCTCGGCCCTGTCGTTCTGGTATGTGCCCAAGCTCGGGTTGCGGCTGGTCTTGTTCGTCGGCACACTGCTGATGGCGGTTGGATTCGGGTGCATGTACCGGCTGGGCCTGCACTCGACCTATCTTGAATTCGCCTGGCCCACCCTGATTCTCGCCACAGGTATCGGAATCTGCACGGCGCCAACCACTTCGGCCATCATGGGCGCCGTTTCCGACGAAAAGCAGGGCGTCGCCTCCGCCGTGAACGACACATCACGCGAGATGGGCGGCGCGCTGGGCATCGCGGTGGCGGGCTCCATCCTGGCCGGCCGATACTCGCACGAGCTCGCGCCCAGGCTGGCGGGCTTTCCCGCACCGGTGCGCGGTCAGGCCACCGATTCGCTGGCCAAGGCCGTCGAGATCGCCGGCCGGCTCGGACCCCAGGGGCCGCAGCTGGCCGACATCAGTAAGTCCGCCTTCCTGGCGGCACTACACGCCTCCACGATCACGATGGCCGCGATCGTCGCCGTCGCCGCCCTGGCGATCGGAGTGTGGGCTCCCGGCCGCGACGGTCGCCAGCTACGCCCGGTGCGGCACATGCTGTCGCATCACTGAACGAACTCCGCGGCTCGGTGCCCGATCATCACAATCGTGGCGTGCGGGCCGCGGCTGGTGATCGAGGGGAGGATCGAGCCGTCGATCACCCACAGGTTGTCGATGCCGAGCACCCGGCATCGAGGGTCGACGACGGCATGCGGGTCGCCGTCGACGCCCATCGGTGCGGTGCCGCAAAGATGTTGCGAGGTCGACCAGATCGCCGCGGCGGCATCGATTGTGCCGCCGGACAATTCGCGCGCCAGCTCGCTGCCCCGGCGCAGCGCCGCGACGTCGCCGGGCTCGCTGTCGTAGCGGTGTTCGATTCGCGGCGCCACGGCGGGATCGGGCGAGACCAGCGTGATACACCCGCGCGCGCGTGGTTGCATCAGCGCCACCCCGATGTGTGGCCAGTCGGCGTGCCCGGCGGTGCCGTCACCGGTCATCGCCACGAATCCGCCTGTGTAAGGCCTGATCTCGAGATCATCGGCCGTGCTGAGCACCACCTCGAGCACCGGCCGTCCGGGCGCCACCGTCCAATCGGTGGGCAGCACCCACTCGGCATGATCGCTGAACGACGTGCCCACGGGCAGCGGCGCCACCACCGGCACCCCGGCGCCGGTCAGCATCGGCTCGTCGCCGATGCCCGAGGCCATGAGCAGCCGCGCCGTTTCAATCGCACCGGCGCACAACACCACTCGGTCGGCGGTCAACGTCGTCCGTCCGTGTGGACCGATCGCGTCGACGCCCACCGCGACGGTGCCGGCAAAACGCAACCGAGCCCCCCGGGTCCGCGCACGCAGGTTCAGGTTCGGCCGGCTCAGCGCCGGGATCAGGTAGCCCGCGCCGGAGCTCCTCCGCACACCATCGACGATGTTGAGCGGAACGGCGCCGATTCCCGAAACCTGCTCTGGTGCGGCATCATTGAGGTCGGCGATCCAGTCGAATCCGGCGCGCTCGGCGGCGGCGATGAATCGCTCGGTGGTCCCGGTCATTTCGTGCGTGCGGCGCACCTGGATGGGACCGCTGTCGCCGTGAGCGGGACCATCGAAGTCCAGGTCGGTCTCGATGGCGCGGAAGCTGTCCAGGACGTCGGACCAGTTCCAGCCGGGGATGGCGATGCGATCGAAGTCGCGCGGCAACCCGCGGCAGAAGTAGCCGCCGTTGATGGAGCCCGATCCGCCTACCGTCGCCCCGCGCACAAGGGGATGCTGGCGGGCGGGTTCGTCGGTGAGGCGGGTTTGGTAGCGCTGGACCAGCGGACTACCGACGCCGATCGGCAACTGCAACCCGTTGGCGGTCTGCGCGAGCAGCCCTGGGTCGTCGAGCGCGGGACCCGCCTCGAGGACCGTCACCGTGCACCGCGGATCGGCGGAAAGGCGTTCCGCAACAACCGATCCTGCACTACCGGCGCCGACGATCAGCACATCGCTGTGCGAGGCGGCTGTGGTCAAGGTGGTGGTTAACTCCGGATTTGGGGTTTCAGGGCGCGCGCGTTGCGCTCCCGTAGCACACCCCACCACAACCCGAGCCCGTACGCCAGGTCGTCGACGCGTTTGAGCACCAGATAGGTCGGCAGCCCGATTGGTTCGACATCGTCACCGATGGCGTCGCGACGGCGAAGCCAGTCGACCACCCCGTCCATGACGGCCGCGACCAGAACGACCCGCCTGAAGTGACGCGACATGGCCGCGGCCACCAACGCCAGCGGCCAGTAGTGCCGGCACAGCGCCGACGCCAGCTGCAACGCCGCCGACCACAGGCCGCGACCCGCGATCATCGCGACATCGGTCATCGACGTCTCAGCGCTGCGCATCGCCCGCGCGATCCGGTGACCGGTCAGCACGGCGATGACGATCGACACCAGCCGCGACAGGGTGGACCCGAATGCCATGAGGATCCACGTCATCAGTGCCCAGCCGGAAATCACCACCGGCGCCGTCTTGTCGGGGTGGCGTACGGAAAGCGGGGCCGCCGAGCCGCCATAAAACGCTTTGCGCGCAAGCCAATCCCGCAACTGGGTGCGGTGGTCATGGGCGACCAGCGCGATCGGCTCGTAGCGCAGCCGAGCGCCCGTCTCGATGAGACGCCAGCAGAGGTCGACGTCCTCGCCGGACTGAAGGGTCTCGTCGAATCCGCCGACACCCCGGATCGCCGAGCACCGGCAGATGATCGCCGCGCTGGGCACGTAGGACACCGTGCTGTGCGGCAACACCGGCGCCTCGCGCTCACCGAGGTCGAGCGAGGAGTGCACCGCCTCGTAGCGCGCCACCACGTTCTCGTTGTGCGACAGCCCGACGATGCGGGGCGCGACCAGGCCGACCGTGGGATCGCAGAAGTGACCGAGCAGGGCCTCCAGCCAGCCCCGGCGCGGTGCGACATCGGAGTCCAGGAAGGCGACGAAGTCCGTCCGGCAGGCCCCGAGCCCGGTGTTGCGGGCCGCCGCCGGGCCCTTGCTGCGGTGGTGGCGCAGCACCTCGATGTCGCAGTGCGCGCCGACGAAGTCGTCCGGCTCGACCGGAGGGAACGAGCCGTCGTCCACCACGACGACGCGCAGGCCACGCAGTGAGCTCACCAAGCGGCGCACACCAGAAAGGTTGTCCCGCACCGGGATTACCACCGTCACGTCATGGTGCGACGGGCCACCCGCGGGCCGCGGATGCGCCACCGTGGCGTCCAGCAGGGTGCGGGCGAGTTGGGCGCTGAGGTCGTCACGCACCTTCAGTCGGCCATCCGAGAGCATGTCCTGCGCGGCGGGAGCCAACTTCAGCAGCCGGGTCGGCGAACCGCCGAGCAGCGCCGAGCCGTCGCCGAGCACCCGCACGCGGCGGTCGACCTGAACGGCGAACCCGTTCGGCAACCGGGGCGCGGTCACGTCAGCATCCCGTCGGGCCCGGGCCGCCACCGAATGACTCGGCGGACACACCCGTCGACCATCTCGGTGAAGATCCGCTTGCCCTCGGCGGCGGTGGCGGTGGTCGGGTCGCCCAGCACGCCGACCGGGCTGACCGCCGCGACTCCCCCACGGCGCATCGACCCGAGCAGCTCGGGCAGGGGCGCGGTGTTGCCCGCGACCCACTGATCGGTCCGGACCTCCGCCGGCGAGATGTGCAGCAACAGTGATGTTTCGGTATGGCCGGCGTGGGCGTCACCGCCGGCGGTCAGGCAGGCACTCCAGCCGACGTCGCGGCCCTCGGTGCGCAACTGGGCCACCGCCCGGCTGCACGCCGTGACGTTGCCGCCGTGGCCGTTCACGAAGACCAGGCGCCGGGCCCAGCCGGCCGCTGACCTGCCGTACTCGACCAGCAGCAGCGTCAACGCCTCGGTGCCGAGGGAGATAGTTCCGGCGAAACTCTGGTGCTCGCCGCTGGCGCCATAGGCGATAGGCGGCGCCACCAGCCACTCGTGCCCGAGGCGCGGTGCAGCGCCGCCGGCGACGGCCGTCGCGATCCGGGTGTCGGTGTCCAGGGGCAAATGCGGACCGTGTTGTTCGGTCGACCCCAGCGGAACCAATACCGACGCCGACGTGCTTGACAGCTGGCTCGACGTCGCGGTTCCCAAGTCGCCGAGTACGGACACTCGGTGATGGTAGGACGAATTCACCTGGCGTGCACCAATTGTTGGAGCTTGAAAATAACTTTTTTTCTGGGCCGTTCACCGGGCGTTCGAATTGTGGGCTCGTCCGTCACGGTTACCCCGCCCGTATCACGATTTGCGCAGGCGTCACTTAATCCGGATATATCCGCCCGGCATGGCCAGGCTTTCGCTACGCGCCGCCCGAGGGCACGCCCAGCGCCCGGGTGAATCCGGGCGGCACCAGAATGTGGTCGGGTCCGAGGTCGTGAACCGAGGACAGCCCCAGACCCATCAGCGCCGAGTCGATGCCGCCGCGCAAGATGTCGAGAACGTTCTCCACGCCCGGTTGGCCCGCCGCGGCCAGCCCCCACAGGTAGGCGCGGCCGATCATCACCGCGCGCGCTCCCAGCGCCACGGCCTTGACGACGTCGCTTCCGCGCCGGACGCCGCCGTCGAGTAGCACCTCGATCTGATCGCCGACGGCGGCCGCCACCGCGGGCAGGGCGCGGATCGAGGCCGGCGTGCCGTCCAGATTGTTGCCACCGTGATTCGACACCGAAATGGCCGAAACCCCGGCGTCCACTGCCCTTTTGGCGTCATCGACGCGCATCACGCCCTTGAGCATGAACGGGCCGCCCCATAGTTCGCGGAGCCAGGCGATGTCCTCCCAGGTCGGCGGCGGGGTGCCCATCCACTCCCCGTACGCCTGAAAGAAAGGGGGTCCGGGCTCGCCGCGGCGGCCCTGGTTGGGCACCCGCAACTCCGGCGGCCGCATGGTCTTCGCCCACTGCAGGAACCACCGCGGCTTGGTGATGACCTCCGGGCTCATCTTGACGATGGTCTTGAAGTCCATCTTCTCCGGGATCGACGGGCTGCCCCAGTCCCGGCCGTGCGAGAAGCTCCAGTCGGTGGTGACGATCAGCCCCACCGCCCCGGCCGCGCGGGCGCGCTCGACCCGACCGGCGATCGCGTCGCGGTCACCCAGCCAATACACCTGGAAGAACACCTTGGGGTTCGCCGCGATGATCTCTTCGATCGGCTTGCTGGCGAACGAAGACAGCCCCATGGCGGTGCCGCGGGCGGCGGCGGCCCGCGCCACGGCGACCTCACCATCGGGGTGCACCGCCTGCACGCCGGTCGGTGAGATCAGCACCGGCAGCGAAATGTCTTGCCCCATAACACTGGTCGACAAGTCGCGCTTCTCCTGCGCACCGATGACGTGCGGCGCGAATCCGAGTTCGCTGAAGGCTGCCACGTTGTCGGAGACCGTGACTCCCTTTTCGCTGGCCGAAATCAGCGATGAATAAGCCGATTTCGGCAGCTTGCGCTTGGCGCGTTGCTGCGCGATGGCGACGGTTTCAAACCATGCGTCGGCCATCGTTACACCGGACTTTCGTTACACATGCGGGCCGGCGGCGTTGCCGGCGTGACCGCCGGCGGTCGCAGCGACAGCGTGAGCGGCACCGGTTGGCGGATGCGCTTGCCGCGGGAGTGATCGGCCCGGGGACGCGGTGTCTCGCGGTCGTGCGCCAGAGCCGTCGCGCTGTGGCCCTGGACGCATTCGGGGTCCGGTCCGTCCAGCGGCAGGCCGGTGAAGAATTTGGCGGCCATGCATCCGCCCCGGCAGCTGTCGTAGTGCCCGCAGCTGCCGCAGGCGCCCGCCGACTGCGGTTCGCGCAGCTCGCGGAACAGCGGGGCGTTTTTCCAAACGTTGGAGAAGCCAGCCCCAAAACCGGTGTCCGTCACCACGTTTCCGGCCAGGAAGCGGTCGTGGATGGCGAACGGGCAGGCGTAGACGTCGCCGACCGGGTCGATCAGGCACACGACGCGGCCCGCACCGCACATGTTCAGACCTGCCAGGGCGCCGGATTGGCCGAGCGGAGCCAGGTGGAAGAAGGAGTCTCCGGTGAGCACCCGCTCGCCCTTGGCCACCAGCCAGTCATACAGCTGGACCTGCTGGTCGGCGGTGGGGTGCAGCTCTTCCCAGACATCGGCGCCACGCCCAGAGGGGCGCAGCCGCGTGATCCGCAGCGTGGCGCCGTAACGGCTTGCCAGCGCGGCGAATTCGTCGAGCTGGTCGACGTTGTGCCGGGTGACGACCACGGATATCTTGGCGTCGGAGAAACCGGCGTTGGCCAGGTTTTCCAGCGCCCGTACCGCCATGTCGAACGAGCCGGGTCCGCGGACCGCGTCGTTGACCTCGGCGGTGGCGCCGTCCAGCGAGATCTGGACGTCGACGTAGTCGCTGGCCGCCAGCCGCGCGGCGACCTCGGGCGTGATCCGGACGCCGTTGGTGGAGAACTTCACGCCGACGTGGTGCGCGGTCGCGTAGTCGACCAGTTCCCAAAAGTCTGGACGCACAGTGGGTTCCCCGCCCCCGATGTTGACGTAGAACACCTGCATGCGTTCCAGCTCATCGATGATGTCCATGCATTGACGGGTGGACAGCTCTCGCGGGTCCCGCTTGCCCGACGACGACAGGCAGTGCACGCAGGCCAGGTTGCAGGCGTACGTCAGCTCCCAGGTGAGGCAGATGGGCGCGTCCAGCCCGTGCTCGAACTGCTCGATCAGCCGCGGCACGGGCGACTGCGATGGTGCGGTCATTGATGGTCCTCCCGGGGCACCAGCATGTTGGACTCGACGAGCACACCCAGCGCATGCAGATACGGCGCCTGCGCGGCGTCGTCCACTCCCGCCGCGCGGCAGGCGGCCCGGATGTCGGCATGATCGGCCAGCGACTGCACCACGTTAAGGATGGTGCGGTTCTTCAGAAACGACAGCTTGCGGGTACCGAAGTGGTAGAGAAGCGCGCCGAACGGTTCCGGCCGAACCGCCACCTGCGGGTGCAATCGCCAGCCGCGATCAGGATCGAACGGGGCCGCCGGCCGAGCCCGCGCGGGCGCGGCCACGGTCAGTAGACCCCGCACATGCCGTCGATGGACACCTCTTCGACCAGGGTCTCGGTGACGAGTTGGGTGTCAGTTTCGGTCTCGTGGTCCACGGGCCTTGCCTTTCGTCCGGTCTTGACAACGATGGGAGCTGAGTCACACTCGCCGCCAGAATATGGCATCGAGTGCCGAAATGGAAGGGCGGGGTCCGATGGTGCCGCAGCCGCGGGTGGGCAGGCGCCGCTCGACCACCCCGCACCACATCACCGACGTCGCTATCGACATGTTCACGGCCCGCGGTTTCGCCGACGTGAGCGTCGACGATGTCGCCCAGGCGGCCGGCATCTCCCGCCGGACCCTGTTCCGGTACTACGCGTCCAAGAACGCCATTCCCTGGGGCGACTTCGACAACCACCTTGCCCACCTGCGTGATTTGCTCGACAACGTCGATGCTGACGTGCGCCTGGGCGATGCGCTGCGCGCTGCGCTGTTGGCGTTCAACACCTTTGACGCATCCGAAATGGCCCGGCACCGCCAGCGCATGCGGGTGATCCTGCAAACCGCTGAGCTGCAAGCATATTCGATGACGATGTATGCCGGCTGGCGTGAGGTGATCGCCGGGTTCGTGGCGCGTCGCCTGGACTGCAAGACCACGGATCTGGCACCCCAGACCGTCGCCTGGACGATGCTTGGGGTGGCCTTATCGGCCTACGAACACTGGCTGAGCGATGAATCCGTCCCGCTGCCGGTCGCCCTGGGCAATGCCTTCGACGTTATCGGCGCCGGGCTGGACGGGTTGAGCAGGTGACGGCCGAGCACCTGGTGCACACCCTGCGGTCACAGGGCAGGTTCTGCGCATCGTCGGGCTCGCCGATGTATGGCGAGTTGTTCGAGTTGGTGGCCGGCGACGTCGAAGCCGGCGGTGTCTTCGCGACCGTCTTGTCCGGGCGCGAAGACGCGCCCTCGCGCGACGCGGTGCCGCTGCGGTTGCTCGGCGGGCTGCACCGGCTGGTGCTCGACGGCCGCGCAGCGCGGTTGCGCCGCTTTTACCCCAGCACCGGGGGCGGGTGGGATGCCCGGTCCGCCTGGCCGGAAATCCTGAACACCGCCGCCGGTCACATCGACCTGCTGCGCGCGGCGCTTGGCCAGCCACCGCAGACCAACGAGGTGGGCCGATCGGCCGCCCTGATCGGCGGGCTGCTGCACATCAACCACGAATTCGGGTTACCTATAAGGCTTCTCGAGATCGGTTCGAGTGCGGGGCTGAACCTGCGCGGGGATCACTACCGCTACGGCTTCGCCGGCGGCCACTGGGGGGCGGCCAACTCGCCGGTGACCATCGACGACGCGTGGCGCGGCACGCTGCCGCCCCCGCGCGAATTGCGGATCGTGACGCGCCACGGGTATGACATCGCGCCCATCGACGTCGGCGACGCCGACGGGGAGATGACCGTGCTGAGCTATGTCTGGCCCGACCAGGGTGCCCGGCTGGTGCGGCTACGCGGCGCCATCGAGGTCGCCCGCCGGGTCCCGGCCGTGCTCGAGCGCCGGACGGCGGCCGACGCGGTCGCCGGCCTGACACTGGCCGACGGTGCGCTGACCGTTCTGTGGCATTCGATCACCTGGCAGTATCTGTCCGCCGATGAACGCAGCGCGGTGCGCGCGCACGTGGACACGCTGGCCGGACGGGCCGATGCGCGCTCGCCGTTCGCCCACCTCACGATGGAGCCCGCGCGCTCTCGCCCCGGAGCACCGATCAAGTTCGTGGTGCGGGCCCGCGTCTGGCCGCAGGGTGATCCGCAGGTGCTGGGCGAATGTCACCCGCACGGGCCGCCGGTGAACTGGCAGTAAACCGGCGCCGCCGAATGCCGAACTGCGGTCCGGCATTTCGGCTAGCCCCGGGCGCGAAAGATCGCCCCCTCAGCCCAGTATTTCGCCGATGGGCACGGCCGCGGCGATCTTGGCGCGGACCTTCATGACCTTGCCGGGCATCCCGCCGCCGACGACCCCGACCAACGCCCCGTCGCGTTCGTAGTAGGCGAGGAATCTGCGGCCGTCGTCCTCGACGACATGGACGACGTCGTCGGCTTCCGGCTCGCCCAGGCACTGAATCTTGACGTCGTACTGGTCGCTCCAGAAGTACGGGACGACCACCACCGACGGCACGTCCTGGCCCAGTAACGCGGGCACGACGACCCGTGCCTGATCGGCGACGTTACTCCAATGTTCCACGCGCCCTTGGTGTCCCGTCGCATCGCGCCACGATGCGACATCACCGAGCGCCCACACATTCGGCGCGCTGGTGCGTCCGGCCTCGTCGCAGATGACGCCGTTGTCGACCTCGACTCCGCTGCCCTCGAGCCACTCGGTCGCCGGGCGCGACCCGATGCCGACGACCACGATGTCGGCCGGCAGTTCGGTGCCGTCGCTCAACACCACCGCCTCGACGTGCGCGTCACCGCGCACCTCCGCCACCCCGACCCCGAGGCGCACGTCGACACCTTCGGCACGGTGCAGCCGGGCCACCAACTCCCCGATCTGCTCGCCGAGCACCGCGGCCAGCGGCGTCGGCTGCGGCTCAACCAGCACCACGTCCACGCCCAGGCTGCGCAGGCTGGCCGCCACCTCGCAGCCGATAAAGCCGGCGCCGATGACCACGGCGCGCTGCGCCGCCGACGCGTGCTCGCGCAGCGCCATGCTCTCGTCGACTGACCGCAGCACGCGGATGCCCGCGAGATCCGGGATCGCGGGAATGCGCCGCGGCACCAGGCCGGTGGCGATGACCAGTTCGGCGTAGCCCAGCGTCGTGCCGTCGTCCAGAGTCACCGTCTGAGCCGTGGTGTCCAGGCTTCTCGCGGCGGACCCCAATCGCAGGGTGATGTCGTTCTCGTCGTACCACTCGCGCGGTTTGAGCGCGGTGTCGTCGACCTCTTTGCGCAGCACCTCTTTCGACAATGGCGGGCGGTCGTAGGGCAGGTGCACCTCGTCGCTGACGATCGTGATGGGCCCGGAATACGCCGCCTTCCGCAGCTGCTCGGCGGTGCGCGCGGCGGCCAATCCGCCGCCCACGATCACGATCCCGTTGTTGGCGCTTGTGTCACTACTCACGTGGAGTTCTTAGCACGATGGCCGGTCAGTACTTTAGGGCACCCTTATCCACGGGGATCTGCGTGCCCGTGAGGGTGCCCGAGCCGTCGCCGGCAAGCCACGCCACCACATCGGCCACTTCATCGGCCGCCATGAAGCCATTGGGCTGCACCGGCATTGGCGGAAAGCTGTGGACGAAGCTGGGATGCTGGGCAAAAATCTTCATCATCGCCTCGGGTTCGATCATCGGGGTGTCCACCGAGTACGGGTGGATGGAGTTGACCCGGATGCCGAATTCGCCGAGCTCGATGGCGAGCGTGTTGGTGAGCGCCGTGAGTCCGTGTTTACTGGCCGAGTAGTGGCCGTTGCCCGGCGTGGCCTTGATACCCGCCGATGAGCTGACCACGACGATGGAGCCGCCGTTTCCCGCCTCGATCATCGCGGGCACGGTGGCGCGCAGCGTGCGCCAGGTGCCGGTCAGGTTGACCCCGATGACCGTGTCCCACTGCTCGTCGGTGAGCTCCCAAATGCGGCCCCAGCTCAGCACTCCGGCGTTGGCCACCACGACGTCGAGCCGGCCGAACTGCTCGATCCCCTCGGCGACCAACTCCCGCAGCGCGGTGTCGTCGCGGATGTCGACCTCGCGGCTCAGGATCTTGCGTCCCTCGTTCTCCACCAGGCGGGCGGTCTCATCGAGGTCTTCGCGAGTGGCCGGTGCGTACGTCACGCTGGCGGACGCCGGCGCGCAGATGTCCAGCGCGATGACGTCGGCGCCCTCGCGGGCCAGCCGCACCGCGTGCGAGCGTCCCTGCCCGCGGGCGGCCCCGGTGATGAATGCGACCCGTCCCTGCAGTGATCCGGCCTGTCCAGCCACGTGTAACCCCTTCGTCCGCCGATAGACCAAGCCAGGCTAGCAGCGCAACTGAAACGTGTTCTAATTCACCCGACGCCGGCGAACGGGCGCTTAGATTTCGGAGATGATCGACGCGCGCCGGCTGGTGTATTCGGCGTCGGTCAGCGCCCCACTGGCGTGCAGATCCTTCAGCTCTTGCAACCGCGCGGCGATCGACGGTTCGGGCTGTGTGATGACAGCCGCCCCAGGCGTCGCGGCGGGGGCGGCGGCCGGTGCCGGTTGCGCGGCCGGGGTCTGCTGTTGGACCGCTCGGCGCACCACCGCCTGGATCTGGGCGCGCAGGGCCGGGTTCGACCGGATGTCGACCATCTGATTGAGGGCAACGTTGTTGGCCTTGAGGATCTGCAGGATCTCCATCAACGGGCCGGCCTGCCCGCTCAGGTCGTACGTTTTGTTGTCCTCGGCCACGGTGAACTGCGCGGGCACCAGGCCATTGACCAAAGCGCTTCGCTCCCAGTCGATTCGGTATTCGCTGGTGGTGGGGTTGACCAGGACCACCACCTTGCGGGCGTTGAGGTTGCCCAGCCGGGTGACGCTGGCGATCACCCGGTCTTCGCTGTCGAACGGCAGGATTCCGGGCCCGGCGATGTGCAGGTGCACCTTGACGACCTGCTGGTTGTTCACCCACGTCCCCGTTTCGGTGATCCCGGTGATCTGAGCGAGCGCCAACACGCCGTTCTGCTCGAGCGCGGCCACCATGGCCGACGACTTGGCGCGAAAGTTCGCCAACGCCAGCGCGACCAATACGTCGGCCACGGTGATCAGCAGGCCAACGTAGAACATCCACTGCAGCAGGCTGTCGAGCCCGAGGGTGAAGTACACGACCAAGAAGATCGGTCCGACCAGGCCGCCGCACAGCAAAACCACCAACTGTGCTTTCAGGTAGCGCGCTAACACATGACCCTCCTCGGCTTACTGGGGAATCGGTGTCAGATTAGCGCTCACGCAGTCGCGGCGAATGCGATACACGCAAACCCGCGTCAGTTCACTTACAGCGGTTCGGGGGGCACGACCGGTACCCGTTTGACGGGCGTGCCCGCCGGGTGCGCCGGCTGCGCGGCGGCCTCGGCGTGCGGCACGGCGCGCGCCGACACCGGCATCGTCGGCGCCGGCGAGGTCTGCGGCTGCACTCCGTTCTGCAGGGCAGCGGCGGGAGTGCCGGCCGGTGTCGCCACCGATGCCACGGGCTCGACGGTGGCCGCCGAATTCGCTGGACCGTAGGCCGGTGTCACCACCCGCGCCGCGCCGGCCGGCGTGGTGGCCGAGGCCAGCGTCGCCGATCCCGCCGGGGCCGCGGCAACCGGCGTGCCGGCCGGTGCCGGCGGCGCTGCAGCCGCGGCCGGCGCCACCGCCGCCGCCAGCGGTCCCGCCGGTGCGGTGGGCCCGGACGTACCCACGGCACCGGCGCTCACCGCCGGCACCTGCGCGGCCACCGACGCCTGGGCCGCCACGGTGTGCAAGGGCGCGGTATTGGCGGCCTCGGCGAACGCATACTGCGCCGCGCCGCCGTTCATCAGCTGGACGAACTGGCTGTGAAACGCGGTCGCCTGGGCGCTGAGCGCCTGATAGAGCTGGGAGTGCGCATCGAAGAGCGCGGCAATACTCGCCGACACCTCGTCGGCGCCCGGGGCCAGCACGCCCGATGTCGGACCCATCGCCGCGGTGTTGGCGGAGCTTATCGTCGACCCGATCCTGGCGAGGTCCCCAGCGGCAGCCGCGACGAATTCGGGCGTCGCTTGAACGAACGACATCGGCACCCCCCGCAACGCTACGGTCAGGAAATTATGGGCAAATCCTAAACCAGGCGGCGCCGTTGCCGCATGATCTCCCCCGCTTTGGTCCACACCGGCCCAACGCGCAAAGCCCGGATTGCCGAGTAGGCAATCCGGGCTTTGCGGTGGTGCGAAACTACTTGATGATCTTGACGACCCGGCCGGCGCCGACGGTGCGGCCACCCTCACGGATCGCGAATCGCAGACCGTCGTCCATGGCGACGGGCTGGATCAGCTTCACCGCAATGTTGGTGTTGTCACCGGGCATCACCATTTCGGTGCCCTCCGGCAGCGTCACCACACCGGTCACGTCGGTGGTGCGGAAGTAGAACTGCGGACGGTAGTTGTTGAAGAACGGCGTGTGCCGACCGCCCTCGTCCTTGGACAGGATGTAGACGCTGCCCTCGAACTCGGTGTGCGGCGTGGTGGTGCCGGGCTTGACCACAACCTGGCCACGCTCGACGTCCTCACGCTTGATACCGCGCAGCAGCAGCCCGACGTTGTCGCCGGCCTGGCCCTGGTCGAGCAGCTTGCGGAACATCTCCACACCCGTGACGGTGGTCTTGGTGCTGGTCGGGCGGATGCCGACGATCTCGACTTCCTCGTTCACGTTGACCACGCCACGCTCGACGCGGCCGGTGACCACCGTGCCACGACCGGTGATCGTGAAGACGTCCTCGACGGGCATCAGGAACGGCTTGTCGGTCTCGCGGACCGGGTCCGGGATCGACTCGTCGACGGCGTCCATCAAGTCCTCGACGGACTTCACCCAGGCGGCGTCGCCCTCGAGCGCCTTCAGCGCGGAGACACGGATCACCGGAGCCTCCTCGTCGAACTCCTGGGCGGCCAGCAGCTCCCGGACCTCGAGCTCCACGAGCTCGAGCAGCTCCTCGTCGTCAACCATGTCGGCCTTGTTCAGCGCGACCAGGATGTAAGGAACCCCGACCTGGCGAGCGAGCAGCACGTGCTCGCGGGTCTGCGGCATCGGGCCATCGGTGGCGGCAACGACCAGGATCGCACCGTCCATCTGCGCCGCGCCGGTGATCATGTTCTTGATGTAGTCGGCGTGACCCGGGGCGTCCACGTGGGCGTAGTGACGCTTCTCGGTCTGGTACTCCACGTGGGAGATGTTGATGGTGATACCGCGCTGACGCTCCTCGGGCGCGTTGTCGATCTGGTCGAACGCGCGGGACTCGTTCAGGTTGGGGTACTTGTCGTGCAGAACCTTGGTGATAGCCGCGGTCAGCGTGGTCTTGCCGTGGTCAACGTGACCAATGGTCCCGATGTTGACGTGCGGCTTCGTCCGCTCGAACTTCGCCTTCGCCACTTCTGTGTCCTCCTGGACTAGTTGGTGCTTGTTAAAGCAGTGTTGGTGTTTTCAGTTGTGCCGCGTCCAAGGCATTCCAATGACCCGGCAAGATTACTCCGCCAGCCGTGCTGGCCGTTCGACTCCTTGCTCGTAAGCCTCGCCTACTCGCCGTCGTCTACGGTCACTGGCCCGTCGCCTTCGCGATGATCTCCTTTGACACGTTCGCCGGCACTTCGGCGTACGAGTCGAACACCATGGAGTAATTCGCCCGGCCTTGCGTCTTGGACCTCAGGTCGCCGACGTAGCCGAACATCTCCGACAGCGGCACGTGCGCCTTGACAACGCGTGCACCGCTCCGCTCCTCCATGGCCTGGATTTGGCCACGGCGGGAGTTCAGGTCGCCGATCACATCGCCCATGTAGTCCTCGGGCGTGGTGACCTCGACGGCCATGATCGGTTCCAGGATGACCGGTTGCGCTTGCTGCGCAGCCTTTTTTAGCACCTGCGAACCTGCGATCTTGAACGCCATCTCCGACGAGTCGACCTCGTGGAACGCCCCGTCGAGCAGGGTGACCTTCAAGTTCACCAGCGGGTAGCCGGCCAGCACGCCGTACTGCATCGCGTCCTGGGCTCCGGCATCCACCGAAGGGATGTACTCACGCGGGATCCGGCCACCGGTGACCTTGTTCTGGAATTCGTAGGTAGCACCGTCCTCGCCGTGGAACGGCTCGAGGCTGATCAGCACCTTGGCGAACTGACCGGAACCGCCGGTCTGCTTCTTGTGGGTGAACTCGACCTTTTCCACCGTCCGCTTGATGGTCTCCTTGTAGGCCACCTGCGGTTTACCGACGTTCGCCTCGACCTTGAACTCGCGGCGCATGCGGTCGACCAGGATGTCCAGGTGCAACTCGCCCATCCCGCCGATCACGGTCTGGCCGGTCTCGGAGTCCTGGTGGACCTTGAAGGTCGGGTCCTCCTCGGCGAGCTTCTGGATCGACAGGCTCAGCTTCTCCTGGTCGCTCTTCGTCTTGGGCTCGATGGCTACCTCGATGACCGGGGCCGGGAAGGTCATCGACTCCAGCACGATCTGCTGGTTCGGGTCGCTCAGGGTGTCACCGGTGGTGGTGTCCTTGAGCCCGATCACCGCGTAGATGTGACCGGCCGAAGCGGTCTCCACCGGGTTCTCCTTATTGGAGTGCATCTGGAACAGCTTGCCCAGCCGCTCCTTCTTGCCCTTGGTGGCGTTGATGACCTGGCTGCCGGAGTCGACCTTGCCCGAGTACACCCGGACGTAGGTCAGCTTGCCGAAGAACGGGTGGGTCGCGACCTTGAACGCCAGCGCGGAGAACGGCTCGTCGGTCGACGGGTTGCGGGTGACCTCTTCGTCCTCCTTGCCCGGCACGTGGCCGACGGCCGGCGGCACGTCCAGCGGCGAGGGCAGGTAGTCGATGACGGCGTCCAGCATGGGCTGCACACCCTTGTTCTTGAAGGCGCTGCCGCACAGCACGGGGTAAGCCTCCGAGCTGATAGTCAGCTTGCGGATGGCGCCCTTTATCTCCTCGATTGTGAGCTCTTCGCCGCCGAGGTACTTCTCCAGCAGCGCCTCGTCGGTCTCGGCGACGGCCTCGAGCAGCTTGGTGCGGTACTCGTCGGCCTTCTCGGTCAGCTCGGCCGGGATCTCGATGGTGTCGTAGGTCTCGCCCAGCTTCGTCTCGCCGCGCCACACCTTGGCGTTCATCTCGACCAGGTCGACGATGCCCTCGAAATCACCCTCGGAGCCGACGGGCAGCTGAATCGGGATGGCGTTGGCACCGAGCCGCTCCTCCATGGTCTTCACCGAGAAGTAGAAGTCGGCCCCGATCTTGTCCATCTTGTTGACGAAGCAGATGCGCGGGACGTCGTATTTGTCAGCCTGCCGCCAGACCTGCTCGGACTGCGGCTCGACACCTTCCTTGCCGTCGAAGACGGCAACGGCACCGTCGAGCACGCGCAGGCTGCGCTCCACCTCGACGGTGAAGTCGACGTGCCCGGGGGTGTCGATGATGTTGATCTGGTTGTCTTTCCAGAAGCAGGTGGTGGCCGCGGAGGTGATGGTGATCCCCCGCTCCTGCTCCTGCTCCATCCAGTCCATGGTGGCGGCGCCGTCGTGCACCTCACCGATCTTGTAGCTGATACCGGTGTAATAGAGGATGCGCTCGGTCGTCGTCGTCTTGCCGGCGTCGATGTGCGCCATGATGCCGATGTTGCGGACCTTGGTCAGGTCGGTCAGCACGTCCTTCTGTGCCACAGAAGTCTTCCCACTCTTTCGATTGCTTGGTTAGTTCGCTGTCGGTTAGCGCCGGGCCACACTGCCTTTGGCGCCGTTGGAGCCCCTACCAGCGATAGTGGGCAAAGGCGCGGTTGGCCTCGGCCATCTTGTGGGTGTCCTCGCGCCGCTTGACGGCGGCCCCGAGGCCATTGCTGGCGTCCAGGATCTCGTTGGCCAGCCGCTCGACCATGGTCTTCTCACGGCGTTGCTTGGAAAAGCTGACCAACCAACGCAGAGCCAGCGTCACGGAGCGATCCGGACGCACCTCGACCGGGACCTGGTATGTAGCGCCACCGACGCGGCGGCTGCGCACCTCGAGGGAGGGCTTGACGTTGTCCATTGCGCGCTTGAGCGTGATCACCGGGTCGGTACCTGTTTTGTCCCGGGCGTTCTCGAGCGCTCCATAAACAATGCGTTCGGCCAGTGATTTCTTCCCGTCCAGCAGAACTTTGTTCACCAGCTGCGTCACCAGCTGCGACCCGTAGACCGGGTCATTGACCAGCGGACGCTTCGGCGCGGGCCCCTTGCGCGGCATCAGCTCTTCTCCTTCTTGGCGCCGTAACGGCTGCGAGCCTGCTTGCGGTTCTTGACACCCTGGGTATCGAGCGAGCCGCGGATGATCTTGTACCGGACACCGGGCAGGTCCTTCACACGACCACCGCGCACCAGCACCATCGAGTGCTCCTGCAGGTTGTGGCCTTCGCCGGGGATGTAGGCGGTGACCTCAACCTGACTCGTCAGCTTCACGCGGGCGACCTTCCGAAGCGCCGAGTTCGGCTTCTTCGGGGTGGTGGTGTACACGCGGGTGCATACGCCACGGCGCTGCGGGCTGCCCTTCAGGGCCGCGGTCTTGACCTTGGCGACCTTGTCGCGGCGACCCTTGCGGACCAGCTGCTGAATGGTTGGCATCTACCGGCTTTCTGTGTTCGTGTTCGGCATACTTCCAGCGTTCTCAAGTCTGTGTACTGCAGTTATGTCCGGCCGCATCACCCCGCGTCCGGGTGTGTCGCATGCGCTGCGCACCGGACTTGGTCCGATGCTTCGTGGACACGCGGATTTGCCCGGCATTCACTCCCTTACGGTTAGGCGCCGTAAGCCGCCAGGCACGAGGGACCACAATACCCGCCGCCGGTCTCGCAGGTCAAAGCGACGGCGGCGCTAGTGGCGATCGCAAGCGCGGCGTCGCCGGGCGCGCGGGTCGGCCTCGGGCTAGTGGAGGGCACCATCGGCGGCGGTGCGCGTTTCCAGGCCCGCCGCGAGCCGCAGCACCATGTCGGAGAACAGCGCGTCGGTGTCGATCTCGTCCATCACACCGGTCATCTCCAGCAAAACGAAGCCGTGCATCGCAGACCAGAACTCGATTGCCGCGTGGAAGGCCGCCTCGCCGTCCAGTCCGTAGGAGGACAGCACGGCGATCACCGGCGCGGCCGCGCCGCGGGTCGCGGCCGTGTATTCGGGATCGTCGCCGCCCAGCGGCATCCGCGTGAAGGCCGAGTAGCGGCCGGGGTGGTGGTGGGCGTAGCTGCGATAGGCCCCGGCCATCACCAGGACCGCGTCATCGCGGGCACGGCCCTCGCCGACCCGGTTGAGCATCCTGATGATGTCGTCGATGACGCGAATCCGCACCGCGCGCCGCAGGTCTTCCAGGCTGTCGACGTGGTTGTACAGCGACGGCCCCTTGGTCCCCAACTGCATCGCCAGCGCGTTGATGGTCAGGGCGTCCCAGCCCTCGCGATCCAAAAACGTCAAGGCGCCGTCGATGATCCCGTCCCGGCTCAGCTTGGCCGGACGGGAGGCGGGCCGTCCCGTGCGTTGGCGCCCGCCCGCCGATGGCGGATCCGGTGGAGCTGCCATGGCGTCGCCCTTCGATCACATGAACGGATTGCGGTTAACTAATGACTCTAGTTGACGCCCGTTCAGACATTAATCTCCCCGGAGGGGATATGAGCGCCTGGCAAAGGAAAACAAAGTCCGCCTCCGGGCAGACAAATGCACGTAATGTCATGCTTGCCTCGTTTCGAGCAGCCGACCCGTCCAAAAGGGGGCCCGCAGTGAAGTGGACGACTGTCGCCGGGTCACTGGCCACCTGTGTCATCGCCGTCGTTGCCACCGCCGCCGCCCCGCCGCGCGTCGCTCAGGCCAAGAACGGTGACACCCACGTCGTCGGAGAGGGCGTCGAGCAGGTTATCGACTGCAACGACGCCACGCTGATGGTCAACGGGACCGGCAACAACGTCACCGCGTTGGGCAACTGTTACGCCGTGACGGTGATGGGTTCGTCGAACACCGTTATCGCCGACTCGGTGTCACACGACATCACCGTGTACGGCTACAACCAGACGGTGTTCTACAAGGGCGGTCAGCCCGCCCTGTGGGACCGCGGCCGCGAACTGGGCATGACCAACCGGCTCCAGCAGGTGCCGGGCTGAACCACGGCACCAGACCATCGTCCTACCAAGAATCGAGGAACCATGCCCGCCTACCTCCGTGACCGTTCGCTGCGCCTGGCCGTGTTCGCCATGACGCCGGCCGCCGCAGCCCTGGTGCTGGCCGGCTGCAGTTCGACGGCCAACCCGCCGGCGGGATCTTCGACGACCACCACGAAAAGCAGCAGCGCGACGACCAGTGCCGGCGCCGCCCCGACTACGGGATCGAGCAGTGCGAGCACCACCGCGTCCATCGAGATCGGGAACACGATGAACTACGGATCGATGGGCACGACCACCACCCTCGACTGCGCCAACGGCAAGTCGCTGAACGTCGGCGGCTCGGACAACACGCTGACCATCACGGGCAGCTGCGAGACCGTCACCGTCACCGGCGCCAACAACAAGATCACCTTCGACAAGGTCAACACCCGCATCACCGTGCTGGGGATGGACAACACCATCACCTACAAAGACGGTAACCCCAAGGTCGACGAGATCGGTTCGGGCAACACGATCAACAAAGGCGGCTGACCGCACGGGATTAGGCGCCCGGCGCCCCGTGCGCGGCTAGCCGGCGGGCGCCCCGTGCCGTCCCGCGCCCGCCGCGAAACGCCCGGCTCCTTCGTTCGCCTCCGCGGCCACCCGGGAGATGCTGGCGAATTCGAAGTCGATCGCGTCGGATTCGGTTGTCCCCCATTGGTGTAGCGCCGAAAGCCGGTCCGAGCGCAGGCACTGCTGGGGCAGCGCCGCCAGTTGTGCCGCCATCTCCTCTGCCGCTTGGCGCGACTGGCCCTTGGGGACAACCCGATTCGCCAATCCGATGGCCAGGGCCTCCTCGGCGGCCACCGCGCGGCCGGTGAGGATCATGTCCATCGCCCGGCTGTGTCCGATCAGCCGGGGCAGTCGCACGGTGCCGCCGTCGATCAGGGGAACGCCCCAGCGCCGGCAGAACACGCCGAACACGGCGTCCTCATCGGCCACCCGCAGGTCACACCAGATGGCCAATTCCAGGCCGCCTGCGACGGCGTAGCCGCTGACCGCGGCGATGACGGGTTTGGACAGCTCCATCCGCGTCGGGCCCATCGGGCCGGGGCCGGTGCGGTGCACGGCGTTGGCGTCGGCCGTACCGAAGGCTTTCAAATCGGCTCCGGCGCAGAATGTTCCGTTATCGCCCCACAGCACGGCCACCGATGCGGTGTCGTCGCGGTCGAACTCCTCGAAGGCGGCGTACAGCGCGGCGGCCGTCGGGCCGTTGACCGCGTTGCGGGCCGCCGGGCGGTTGATGATCACCGTGGTCACCGGGCCGTTGCGCTCGATACGCACCGGGTCAGTCATGTCGCCTCCGCAAATAGTGGTTCGCGCCGCTGGAGCAGCTCAGCGGCAAAGTCGTGGTATGCCGCCCGCAACCGGGCGCCGGGCCAGTCGGCCGGCAGTAGCTCATCGGGCAACACCGGGTCGGTGAGCAGGTGCCGCACCGCCGCCGCGGCCACCACAAAACGGCCGGGAATGTCTGGCGCGGCGGCCATCTCGTCCAGCAGCTCATGACCGGTCTGCGCCCAGGTGGGCAGGTCCCACAGCTGCGCGGCCAGCTCGGCGGGGCCATCGTCGCGCGCCTGCAGCACCCGCGCCTGGGCGGTGACCTCGGGGTCAGGCTCTGCGTCGATGTTGTCCGGGCGCATCCACACCCCTTCGCGGAGCTCGCCGAAGCGCTTGTCGTGCAGGGTGGTTCGCAGCGCCGCGCGGGTGCGCGCGTCCTTCCCCACGCTGGTCACGATGAGCGTGACCCACTCCCCGCTCCACGGGTGCACCCGCGGGTCGATGGCGTCGTCCTGGCGTCGTTGACGAGCCAGCAGGCGAACGGAGAGCCGGTAGCCGTCGGCCGAGCGGATCAGGTCGCCGGCACCGACCATGCGGGTCAGCGCCACGCGCAGCGTCGACTCCTTGATGCCGAAATCGGAGGTAAGCCTGATCAATTCGCCAGCGCGGGCGTGCGCGGGGTGAGCACCGAGCAGCACGCTGAGCACCACCGACCGTGCTGTCATGTCCGGCATGGCTACACTCCGGATGCGCGACGGCCGTGGTCGCCGAACGGTTCGTCGCGATGCCGCACCGCCTCGCGGAATCCGTGCTCGACCGCATCGGCGACGAAGGCGTGGCCCTCGGGCGTGTGCCGGGCGACACCGTCGAACACCGTGCTGACCATCCTGCTGGTCGCCACGCCCTGTTGCAGCAGAGCAGAATTCAGCGCGAGCTTGACCATGATCAGCTGGTTGACGGGCACCGCGGCGATCCGGTCGACGAGCCGCTCGGTGCGCTCGTCGAGGTTCGCCGGATCCGGCGCCTCGACCGCCCATCCCCACTCGGCGGCCTGCGCGCCCGTGAGGCAATCACCGGTGAACAACAGCCTTTTCGCGCGTTGATCACCCAGGCGGTGCGCCCACAGGCCGGCCGCCGGGACGCCCCACACCCGGGTCGGCGGGTAGCCGATCTTGGCGTCTGCGGCGGCGATCACCTGATCCGCGTGCAGCGCGATGTCGGTGCCGCCGGCCACGCAGTAGCCGTGGATCTTGACCACCGTCGGCTTGTCGGCGTGCATCAGGCTGGAGAAGCCTCGCACGAAGCGACTCATCATCTGGTAATCGATCATGGGGTCCCACGGCTGGTCCGCCAGATGGTTGACCGCCTGGGCCTTTCCGTCCAGCACGGTGCCCTGATATGCACCGGTGCCGCCGGCCGAACCGGTGCGATCGGCGTAGGCACTCAGGTCGAAGCCCGCGCAGAAGCCCTCGCCGCGTCCCGACACCAGGATGACATGAACATTCGGGTCGAGATCGGCGCGCTCCACCAGTGCCGAGAGTTCCAGCGGGGTGTCCGCGACGATTGCGTTGCCCTTGTCCGGGCGGTTGAACGTGATCCGCGCAACCCGATCGGTGACCTCATAGGTCATCGTTTTGAGGTTGTCGAAGTCGACCGGCCTGATCGCGTGGGTCATGTTGCGGCTCAGCCCTTGACCAGTGCCCGCTCCAGGATCGGTGCGAGATCGAGTCCGTCCGGCATGGTGCCGAACGCACCGCCCCACCGGCGGTCGAGCCGGGTGGTCAGGAAGGCCTCGGCGACGGCCGGATGGCCGTGGCGCACCAGCAGCGAGCCCTGCAGCGCCAGGCAGATGTCTTCGGCCACCTTGCGGCCGCGGTAGGCGATGGTCTCCAGGTCGCCCAGCTGATCGCGCACCCCCGCGACGTGGTTGGCCAAGCGCGGATCCTGACTTGCGCCCTCGGCGAGCTCGTCGAACAACACCTCGACGCATTCCGGACGAGTTGCCATGGCGCGCAACGTGTCCAGCGCACTGACGTTGCCCGAACCCTCCCAGATGCCCATCAGCGGCGCCTCCCGGTACAGCCGCGGCATGCCCGAGTCCTCGACGAAGCCGTTGCCTCCCAGGCATTCCAGCGCCTCGGCGGCGTGCGGCGTGGAGCGCTTGCACACCCAGTACTTGCTTGCCGCCAGGCCGATGCGGCGCAGCAGCGCTTCTCGCTGGTCGCCTCGCACGGCCTTGTCGGTGGCGCCGGCCATCCGCATCGCGACCATGGTGGCCGCCTCCGCCTCGACGGCCAGATCGGCGAGCACGTTACGCATCAGCGGTTGGTCGATCAGGTAGGCGCCGAACGCCTTTCGGTGCTGGGCATGGTAGATCGCACGGGTCAGACCGGTGCGCATGCTGGTGGCGCTGCCCAGCGTGCAATCCAGCCGCGTGAGGTTGACCATCTCGATGATGGTGGGCACGCCGCGCCCTTCCTCCCCTACCAGCCACGCGGTCGCGCCGTCGTATTCCACTTCACTGGACGCGTTGGCATGGTTGCCGAGCTTGTCCTTGAGCCGCTGCAGGAACATTCGGTTGCGGGTCCCGTCGGGCAGAACCCGGGGCAGCAGGAAGCACGACAGCCCACCCGGCGCCTGCGCCAGCACCAGGAAGATGTCGCACATCGGCGCCGAGGTGAACCACTTGTGACCGGTCAGGCGATAGGTACCGTCGGCGTTGGGGGTTGCCTGGGTGGTGCCGGCGCGCACGTCGGAACCGCCCTGCTTCTCGGTCATCGACATGCCGGCGGTGATGCCCGGCTTGGTGGTGGCCAGCCGGAGCTCGGGGTCGTATTCGCGGCTGGTCAGCAGTGGCTCGTACACGTTGGCCAGCTCGGGATTGAAGCGCAGCGCCGGAACGACGGCGTACGTCATCGAGATCGGGCAGACGTGGCCCGCTTCCACCGTCCACACCGACGTTTTGGCGGCGCGCACGACGTGCGCCCCCGGGCGCTCGTCGGCCCAGGGCGCGGCGTGCATGCCGTGGGCGACTGCGGCGCGCATCAGCTCGTGGTAGGCCGGGTCGAATTCGACCTCGTCTACCCGGTGACCGTTGCGGTCGTGGGTGTGCAGGACGGGGCGATTGCGGTCGGCGAGCTCGCCCCACCGCTGCGCGTGGTGGGTGGCCGAGAGCGCGCCCACCTCGTTCACCTCGTCCAGGCCCCACTGCCCGCCCTCGCGGATCAGGGCCTCGATGAGCACCGCGGAGCTGGCGGGGTTGTGGTTCTCCAGGGGCGGGACCTGGTTGGTGACGACATGCGTATCCGACATGCCACCAATGTTACATTTTCCCGACAGTTGCACAAGAGGTGTAATAGCCGGGCGGGGTCAACCCGTGGTGTTCTCGCGCAGGAAGGCGATGTCGTCCTTGCGGCCCTCGTCCGCGGTTTCGCAGATCACCGGCGCACCGGCGGCCTCGACCACCGCGACGAGCAGCTCGGGGTCGATCTGGCCGGTGCCGAAGTTCGCGTGCCTATCGGCACCGGAGCCTGCCGCGTCCCGCGAGTCGTTGCAGTGCACCAGATCGATGCGTCCGGTCAGCGCCCTGATCCTGTCGACCGCATCGATCAGGGCCTCACCGGCGGCCCAGGCGTGACAGGTGTCCAGGCAGAAGCCAATTCCCTTGTCGCCGATGTGATCCCACAGTTTGCCAATGGTGTCGAAATAGCGGGCCATTGCGTGGTCGCCGCCGGCGGTGTTTTCCAGATACACCCGCACGTCCGTTTCCAGGTAGTCGAGTGCTTTGACCCACCGCTCGAAGCCGGCTTCCATATCGTCGTCGTCGGCGTGGCCGCCGTGCACGATGACCGCCGTCGCGTTGATTTCCGAAGCCGCGTCGCAGGTGTCCTGCAAGATCTTGCGCGACGGGATCCGGATGCGGTTGTTCGCCGAGGCGACGTTGATGAGGTACGGCGCATGGACGTAAAGCGGTACGGTCGACGCTTTGAGCGCCTCGGCATCGTCGCGCGGTTTGGGTTTCTTCCAGCTCTGTGGGTTGCCGAGGAAGAACTGCACCACGTCGGCGCCGTCGGTTTGGGCGGCGGCCAGCGGGTCGTCGTTGCGGACGTGTGAACCGATGAGCACGTCGGCCAGTCTAGTGACGGGCTCCGACGCGCCGCACAGCCGTCATCTCCGCCAGAACAGGTGGTGCGTGACCCCACTTGGGCTGGGCACCACCTCGTGGTGGAACCGGTCTTCGAGCTCGTCCGGTGACTCCCAGAGTCGGGACCCGGCGCCGATGTCGATGTCGGCGACCGCCGCGTGGAGAGTGTCGACCAGGCCGGCGTCGAGGAATTGCCGGACGGTGGTCGCGCCCCCTCCGAGGCGGACGTCCTTGCCGGCCGCGGCTGCTTTCGCCTGTTCCAGGACACTCGCCGCGTCATCGGAGACGAAGTGAAACGTTGTCTCTCCCAAGGCCAGTGACGGGCGCTCATGGTGCGTCATGACGAACACAGGCGTGTGGAACGGCGGTTCGTCGCCCCACCATCCCTGCCAGTCGTAGTGGTCCTCCCAAGGACCGCGGTATGGGCTGAACTTGTTGCGACCCATGATCTCCGCGCCGATGTTGTTCCTGAAGTCTCGTGCGAAGTAGTCGTCGAGGCCGCGTGTCCCGCCCGGCTCGCTGCGGCCCACCCAACTCGCCGTCGCGCCGACCCACGCGAACAGGGCGGGTTGGTCGGCATCGCCGAATGGCCGCTCGAGGCATTGGTTTAGCCCCGCGCCGAAGCCGTCGCGCGACAGCATGAAGTTGTGGACTCTGAGCAGTTGGGCCACGCGTTCCTCCTGGGATCTTCAACGGTCGACAGGTAGACCTCGATCGCAGGCCGAACTCATCGGCATACGAAAAAGCCCCGGGGCGAACCCGGGGCTTTTCGCTGTTGACTAGCGGTAGTCGCTGTAGCCGTAGTCGTCCAGCGGCACCGCGGCACCGGTGGCCTGGCCGAAGTCCGGGCTGTAGTACTGATCCTCGTAGGACGGGATCGTGTACGCGGCGGCCCGGGCCTCCTCGGTCGGCTGCACCTGGATGTTGCGGTACCGGTTGATACCGGTACCGGCCGGGATCAGCTTTCCGATGATCACGTTCTCCTTCAGACCGTTGAGCTTGTCGCTGCGGCAGTTGATCGCCGCATCGGTCAGCACTCGCGTGGTCTCCTGGAACGACGCCGCGCTCAGCCACGAGTCCGTGGCCAGCGACGCCTTCGTGATACCCATCAGCACCGGACGTCCGGCTGCGGGCTCGCCGCCTTCGGCAACCACGCGGCGGTTCTCCGACTCGAACCCGGCACGCTCGATCAGCGAGCCGGGCAGGAACTCCGTCGCACCCGAGTCGATGATGGTGACGCGGCGCAGCATCTGGCGAACGATCACCTCGATGTGCTTGTCGTGAATCGACACACCCTGAGCGCGGTAGACCTCCTGGACCTCACGGACCAGGTGGATCTGCACCTCGCGCGGGCCCTGCACACGCAGCACCTCGTGCGGGTCGGCCGAGCCTTCCATCAGCTGCTGGCCCACCTCGACGTGGTCGCCGTCGGACAGCACCCGCTCGGAACCGTCCTCGTGCTTGAACACACGCAGCCGCTGCCGCTTGGAGAGCTTGTCGTACACGACCTCTTCGCTGCCGTCGTCGGGAACGATGGTGATCTTGTAGAAGCGCTCACCGTCCTCGAGGCGGATACGTCCGGTGACGTCGGCGATCGGCGCCTTGCCGCGCGGGATGCGGGCCTCGAACAGCTCCTGCACGCGGGGCAGACCGCCGGTGATGTCCTCACCGACACCACCCTGGTGGAAGGTGCGCATGGTCAACTGGGTACCGGGCTCACCGATGGACTGCGCGGCGACGATACCGACGGCCTCGCCGATGTCGACCAGCTTTCCAGTGGCCATGGACCGCCCGTAACAGGTCGCGCACACACCGGTACCGGTGGTACACGTCAGCACCGAGCGCACCTTGATCTGCGTAATACCCGCAGCCAGTAGGGCTTCGATCGACGGGTCACCCAGGTCCTCACCACGCGCCACGACGACGTTGCCGCCCTCGTCGACCGCGTCGGCGCCCAGAGTCCGTGCGTACGCCGAGGTTTCGATGTACGGGTCGCGGATCAGTGTGCCGTCGGGCTGACGCTCGGCCAGTTCGACGATGATGCCCCGCTCGGTCTCGCAGTCGTGCTCGCGGACGATGACGTCCTGGCTGACGTCCACCAGGCGACGGGTCAGGTAACCCGAGTCAGCGGTACGCAACGCGGTGTCCGCCAAGCCCTTTCGAGCGCCGTGCGTGTTGATGAAGTACTCCAGCACGGTCAGGCCCTCACGGAAGGAGGACTTGACCGGACGCGGGATGAACTCACCCTTGGGGTTGGTCACCAGGCCTTTCATGCCGGCCAGCGTTCGCGTCTGGGTGAAGTTACCCGTGGCGCCCGAGTCCACGATCGTGATGATCGGGTTGTCGGCCGGGTAGTGCTCACGCAGCGCCTGACCGACCTCGTCGGTGGCTTCCTTCCAGATCTCCACCAGCGCCTCGTTACGCTCGTCGTGGTTCAAAGCACCACGCTGGAACTGCTTTTCGACCTTCTCAGCCCGCTCCTCGTACTGGTCGAGGATCTCCTTCTTGCGCGGCGGGACGAGCACGTCGGCCATCGAGACCGTGACGCCACTGCGGGTCGCCCAGTAGAAACCGGCGTCCTTGAGCTTGTCCACCGTCTGCGCGACGACGATCATCGGGTAACGCTCGGCCAGATCGTTGATGATCGAAGCCTGGACCTTCTTGTGCATCTGCTTGTTCACGAACGGATAGCCCACCGGCAGCAGCTCGTTGAAAAGAACACGGCCCAAGGTGGTCTCAGCCATCCAGGCATCGCCCGGCTGCCAGCCGTTGGCGCCGAACAGCTCGGCCTCGATCTCGGTGGGCGGACGCAACTGGGTCAGCCGCACCTTGATCTTGGCCCGCACCGACAGCACGCCGCGGTCGGACGCCATGATCGCCTCGGCCGGCGAGGAGTAAACCCCGACCTCGGGCTCGTCCTTGGCGGCCGCCTTGAATTCGCCCTTTTCACCGTCGACCTCGGTGGTCAGGAAGTACAGACCGGTCACCATGTCCAGACGCGGCATGGCCAGCGGACGGCCAGACGCGGGCGACAGGATGTTGTTCGACGACAGCATCAGGATGCGGGCCTCGGCCTGCGCCTCGGCGCTCAGCGGCAGGTGCACCGCCATCTGGTCACCGTCGAAGTCGGCGTTGAACGCCTCACACACCAGCGGGTGCAGCTGGATCGCCTTGCCTTCCACCAGCATTGGCTCGAAGGCCTGGATGCCCAGCCGGTGCAGCGTGGGTGCGCGGTTCAGCAGCACCGGGTGCTCGGCGATGACCTCTTCGAGGACATCCCACACCTGGGGACGCTGACGTTCCACCATGCGTTTGGCGCTCTTGATGTTCTGCGCGTGGTTGAGGTCGACCAGCCGCTTCATCACGAACGGCTTGAACAGCTCCAGCGCCATCAGCTTGGGCAGACCGCACTGGTGCAGCTTGAGCTGCGGACCGACCACGATGACCGAACGGCCCGAGTAGTCGACACGCTTACCGAGCAGGTTCTGGCGGAACCGGCCCTGCTTGCCCTTGAGCAGATCGCTCAGCGACTTCAACGGGCGGTTACCCGGCCCGGTGACCGGGCGACCGCGACGGCCGTTGTCGAACAGCGCGTCCACGGACTCCTGCAACATCCGCTTCTCGTTGTTGACGATGATCTCGGGCGCGCCGAGGTCGATCAGCCTCTTGAGGCGGTTGTTCCGGTTGATCACGCGGCGGTACAGGTCGTTCAGGTCGCTGGTGGCGAACCGGCCACCGTCGAGCTGCACCATCGGGCGCAGTTCCGGCGGAATCACCGGGACGGCGTCGAGCACCATGCCCATCGGCGAGTTGCCCGACTGCTGGAATGCCGCAACGACTTTCAGACGCTTCAAGGCGCGCAGCTTCTTCTGGCCCTTGCCGTTCTTGATGACGTCCCGCAGGATCTCGGCCTCGGCGTCGATGTCGAAGTTCTCGATCAGCTTCTGGATCGACTCCGCGCCCATGGCACCGGTGAAGTACTCGCCGTAGCGGTCGATGAGCTCGCGGTAGAGGTTCTCGTCGACGATCAGCTGCTTGGGAGCCAGCTTGGTGAAGGTGGTCCAGATCTCCTCGAGCCGGTCCAGCTCACGCTGGGCCCGGTCGCGCAGTTGACGCATCTCGCGCTCGCCGCCGTCGCGGACCTTGCGGCGCGCGTCGGCTTTGGCACCCTCGGCCTCCAGTTCGGCCAGGTCGGCCTCGAGCTTCTGGGCGCGGGCCTCCAGGTCGGCGTCGCGCTGGTCCTCAATGGCCTTGCGCTCCACCATCATTTCGGCCTCGAGCGTGGAGAGCTCGTTGTGACGCATCTCGTCGTCGACCGCGGTGATGACGTAGGCGGCGAAGTAAATGATCTTCTCGAGATCCTTCGGCGCCAGGTCGAGCAGATACCCCAGCCGCGACGGCACGCCCTTGAAGTACCAGATGTGCGTGACGGGCGCGGCCAGCTCGATGTGGCCCATCCGCTCGCGACGCACCTTGGCGCGGGTCACCTCGACGCCACAGCGCTCACAGATGATGCCCTTGAACCGGACACGCTTGTACTTGCCGCAGTAGCACTCCCAGTCGCGAGTGGGTCCGAAGATCTTCTCGCAGAACAGGCCGTCCTTCTCCGGTTTCAGCGTGCGGTAGTTGATCGTCTCCGGCTTCTTGACTTCGCCGTAAGACCATTGCCTGATGTCCTCCGCGGTGGCCAGGCCGATACGGAGTTCATCGAAGAAGTTGACGTCGAGCACGTAACTCCCTTTCCCCTTGCGGGTTTAGTTACCAATAAGAGGCTGGCTTGAGCGTTGCCGCTAAGCCAGATCCTCAACAGACGCAGATTCGTTGCGGGACAAGTTGATTCCCAGGTTCGCCGCTGCCCGCTCGAGGTCCTCGTCCTCGCCTTCGCGCAACTCGATCGCCGCACCGTCCGAGGAGAGCACCTCGACGTTGAGGCAGAGCGACTGCAGCTCCTTGAGCAACACCTTGAAGGACTCGGGAATGCCCGGCTCCGGGATGTTCTCGCCCTTGACGATCGCCTCGTACACCTTGACCCGGCCGACGGTGTCGTCGGACTTGATGGTCAACAGCTCCTGCAGCGTGTATGCCGCACCGTAGGCCTGCATGGCCCAGCACTCCATCTCACCGAAGCGCTGGCCACCGAACTGCGCCTTACCACCCAGCGGCTGCTGCGTGATCATCGAGTACGGACCGGTGGAGCGGGCGTGGATCTTGTCGTCCACCAAGTGGTGCAGCTTCATGATGTACATGTAGCCAACGGTCACCGGGTACGGGAACGGCTCGCCGCTACGGCCGTCGAACAGCACCGCCTTGCCGTCGCCGTTGACCATGACCTCACCGTCGCGGTTGGGCAGCGTGCAGGACAGCATGCCCTGCAGCTCCTCCTCCTTGGCGCCATCGAACACCGGCGTCGACACGATCTGGTTCGGCCGCGCGTGCAGCAACTGCTCGGGCAGGTTGACCGCCCACTCAGGCGAACCGTCGATGTTCCAGCCGGACTTGGCCACCCACCCCAGGTGGGTCTCCAGGATCTGGCCGATGTTCATCCGTCGCGGCACACCGTGGGTGTTCAGGATGATGTCCACCGGGGTGCCGTCCGGCAGGAACGGCATGTCCTCCTGCGGCAGGATCTTGCCGATGACGCCCTTGTTGCCGTGGCGTCCGGCGAGCTTGTCACCGTCGGAGATCTTGCGCTTCTGGGCCACGTAGACGCGCACCAGCTCGTTGACACCGGCAGGCAGCTCGTCGTCGTCCTCGCGGGAGAACACCCGGATGCCGATGACCTTGCCGGACTCGCCGTGCGGCACCTTCAATGAGGTGTCGCGAACCTCGCGGGCCTTCTCGCCGAAGATCGCGCGCAGCAGCCGCTCCTCCGGGGTCAGCTCGGTCTCACCCTTCGGGGTGACCTTGCCGACCAGGATGTCGCCGTCGCGAACCTCGGCACCGATGCGCACGATGCCGCGCTCG
>NZ_DASUHS010000023.1:0-10442 GCF_036273375.1 Mycobacterium sp.
CGCGACCTCGGCCAGCTGCGCGTAGTGCTCATCAGACCCCTCCCCGGCCCGCGCCGCGATGACGCCAACCTGATCGAGCGACAGTCGGCCCTCCCGCATGCCTAGGGCGCAACGAGGAAACGCCTCGAGCCGGCGCGCGACGGTGGTGATCGTGTGGGCGTTTGCCGAGGACGAGCCCATCTTCCAGGCCACCAACGCCGGAACCGACCGCGCGCCCGTGACGCCGCAGAGCTCGTCGCGATCGATCTCGGCCACGATCTCCACGATGCGCCCATCAATCGCGTTGCGCTGACCGGCCAACTCCGCCAGCTCCTCGAACAACACCTCGAGACGCTCGCTAGGATTCACCGCCACCGGCGGCGACGCAGTCAAGGACATAACCTCATCATCGCAACCGGGTACGACAAATCTCGGCCACCAATACAGCGATGGCAAGGCGACGACCGCTCAGCCGTCGATGTGCGTCGGCGGGTCGGCGAAGGTGAGATCCGCTGGGCGTTGGTCGGGACCCATCAAATCGCAGTGATTGTCGGGCACGAGGTAGGAACTGGCGCCATTGGGAACAAAGCGGGTGACTGCCACACAGCGTTGCCAGGTGCCGTCCGGCTGGACGGGTCCATCACACTTGCTGAGAACGGGTCCTCCGTACAGACAGCCGGCGCCGGCGGGCGGTGCCGCGACGATCAGCTGTGCGGCCGAGAGCAGGGCGGCCAATCCTCCGACGATGCACCGCTTCATGGTTGCCTCCCGTCAACGACGCTACCGCTTCCGGCACTGCTAACCCACGGTTTAGCGGCGATTGCGACTGGAGCGGGCACGCGGCAACCATGTCAGTCACAGCCTTTCGGGACCTGCCGTTGGCCGATCGCGACCGCAAGTGGGACGGGGACGCGGCCGAAAAGCGGGTGCGTACGTGGGCCGGCGCACAGGACGGTCCGAACCAGAAGTACCGCGACGCGCACGTTTGGTACGACGGCGACAAAAAGGACAACTTCACGGCCTACAAGCTGCTGATCGCCGACGCCATCGACGGCAACTTGAAGGCCGTGCCACGCGGCGTGATGGCGGCGGGCGCGATCGTGGACGGGGCGCGGGGCGGCATCGACGTGCCCAAGTCCGACGTCGATCGGATCAAGAGCCACTTGGCGAAGTACTACAAAAAGATGGGTGAAAGCCCGCCGTGGGAACGGGACTAGACCCTGACCATGAGCTGCGATAGCCCGCGCAGCGTGACGTTGGGCTTGTACTCGGGCTCACTGTCCAGTCGGGCGTTGGGGAAACGCGCCGCCACCGCCGACAGCGCCACCCCGGCTTCCAGCCTGGCCAACGGCGCACCCAGGCAGTAATGCGCACCGCGACCGAATCCTAAGTGCTGCAGCGCTTTCCGATCGGGGTCGAAGACGTCGGGGCGGTCATACTCGGCGGGATCGCGCTGGGCGGCGGCGGTCAGCAGCATCATGATGTCGCCCCCGGGCATCTCAATGCCCCCAATTGTCATGTCGTCGCCGGCAGTTCGGGCGATCATCTGCACCGGCGGGTCATAGCGCAACGTCTCCTCGATGACCGCGGGGGCACGGTTGGCGTCAGCGCCGAGCGCGGTCCATTGCGACGGCTGGCGCAGCATCGCCAGGACGGCGTTGCCGATCAGGTTCACCGTGGTCTCGTGACCGGCGACCAGCAACAGGACGCAGGTGGAAACGATCTCCTCTTCGCTCAGCTGGTCGCCTGACTTTTCCACGGCGATCAGTCCGGACATCAGGTCGTCGCCGGGCCGCGAACGTCGCCGGTCGATGAGGCCGTGCAGGTAGGCGCGCAACCATGTTCCGGCAGCCATCCGCTCTTTCAGGTTGTCTGACGGCGTGCCGGTGAAGGCGACGAATGGATCCAGTGATTGCGCCAGCAGCGCGGACACCCGGCTGAATTGCGGCTCATCCTCGAGGGGCACGCCGAGCAGTCGGCAGATGACCACCACCGGCAGTGGATAGGCGAGATCTTCGACGACTTCGAACCGCCCCTTTTCGGCAATCTGGTCGAGCAACCCGTCGATCAGCGCGGTGATGTCGGGTTGGAGCCCGTTCACCACCTTGGGCGCGAACGCCTTGCTGACCAGTTTGCGCAGCCGGGTGTGGTCCGGCGGGTCCTGAAACAAGAACCCCGGGGGGCTCGGCGGCGGCGCCTCGGCACCGGCCTCGATGAGCTGGCGGGTTTGCGCCTCGATCTGCGCGCGGGCAGCCGTCGACTTGTTCCTGTCATTGCTCGACGACGGGTGGCGTAAAGCTTCGTCGCAGTCACGGTAGGTCGAAAACACGGCGAGATTGCCCTCCGGCAAGGCGAACGACCCGCGTTCACGAAACTGCGCGAACAGCGGGTAGGGGTCGGCACGGACTGCCGGGTCCAACAGCCGAACCAACAATTCGTCGGGTTTGGTGGACTCGGCAGGCGCGGTCGTCATCCTGACATTGTGCCCGCCTACGGGCCTGCCCTACTCAGCGGCGCAAGAACTCCACGATGTGGCCGGCCAACTCTGGTCCGGCGTCCTCCTGCAAGAAATGCCCGGCGCCCCCGATCACTGGGTGGTCGATCCCCTGGGCGCCGCGCATCTGGCGCGAGAAGATGGTGGCCATCGGCCCGGTGATCGGGTCCCCGTCGCTGAAGGCGACCAGCATGGGTGTCGGGCTCACCGAAAGCTTGGCCCAGGCAGTCTTGTTGGCCACCGCGGCGGGATCGTCCGGTGACGTGGGCACCAGGCCGGGCATGGCGCGCGGCCCGGCGCAGTAGTCGTCGGTGGGGAACGGGGCGTCATAGCCGGCGCGCTCCTCCTCGCTCATCTTGTGGCGACAACCGCCCTGGACAAACGCGCCAATGTTCAGCGTCGGCGCCGAGGTGATGGCTTCGCGAAACTTCCACCAGACATCGGCCATGGGCTGCTCGCCATTCGGCAGTCCGGTGTTGGCGACGACCACCCGAGCGAACCGTTCGGGATGCTCTGCGGCAAGCCGCAATCCGATCAGCCCACCCCAGTCCTGACCCACCAGGGTGACGTTGTGAAGGTCGAGGACATCGAAGGCCACCGCTCGCATCCACTCGACATGCCGCGCGTAGCTGTGGTCTTCGCGGCGGGTTGGCTTGTCCGAGCGGCCGAAACCGACCAGGTCGGGGCAGATGACTCGATGACCGGCGGCGGTGAGTATCGGAATCATCTTGCGATACAGATATGACCACGACGGTTCGCCGTGCAACATGAGAATCGGGTCGGCGCTTTCCGTGCCGTCCTGGACCCAGGCCACCCGCAGCGCGCCGCCTTCGTCGTCGGATACTTCGCAATACCTTGGGGTGTAAGGGAAATCGGGGACACCGTCAAACCGGTCGTCGGGTGTTCGCAGCGTTTGCATGTCACGTCCCTTCGGATAGTCCGGCCAGGCCCGGATCCGCCATCAAGCGATCCAGAAAGCCGTGCTGGCCCTTCAGCAGTTTGACGCGCGCGGTTGCCACCGAAAACCAGGCCACGCGATCAACCTCGGGAAACTCCCGCAGCGTGCCCGATCCTTTTGGCCACTCCAATTCGAAAGTGTTGCTGCGCGCGTCGGCGATGTCGAGGTCGCTGCCCACGGCGAACGCGGTCACGATCTTGCCACCGGATTGCTTCAGCTGACCGAGGTCGATGCGGGGGCCGGCCGGCACCGGGAGCCCCAGCTCTTCGGAGAACTCCCGCTGCGCGGCAGCCCAGGGGTCCTCCCCGTCGGTGTACTCGCCTTTCGGGATCGACCACGCGCCGTCATCTTTGCGGGCCCAGAATGGCCCACCCGGATGCGCGACCAAGACCTCGGCGACGCCGTCGCAGGTCCGGTACAACATCACACCCGCGCTCAGCCTGGCCATCGACTCCTATTCTCCCACAGCGCGTTCCATGTCCTTGAGCGAGGACTCCAGGTGCGCGAGCAAGCGTTGCAGGTGCGGCACGCTGCGCCGGCACCCCACCAGACCGAAGTCCAGATTGCCCGCATTGCTGGCCAAGGTGATGTTCAGCGCTTGGCCGTCCAACGCGATGGACAGCGGGTAGTTGCCGTCGAGTCGGGCGCCCCCGTAGTAGATCGGCTGCGTCGGTCCCGGCACGTTCGAAATGATGATGTTGAACGGGGGTGACGTCGAAGCGACCCAGCCCGGGACCGCCGCCAGCGCCAACGCTGACGTATTGACGGCCGACAGGGCCAGCGCCTGGAACCGCGGCAACTGCGAGAACACTTTCTTGTTGCTGCGCATCGATTCGCTGATGGTCAGCAGACGCTGCGCGGGGTCATCGGCGTCGGTCGCGAGGTTGCACAGAATGGCTCCGACCAGGTTGCCACCGGCGTCGGCCTCTTCCTCGGTGCGCAGGCTCACCGGGACCATCGCGATCAGCGGTGTGTCCGGCAGCGCGTCTTGCTCGAGCAGGTAGTAGCGCAGGGCGCCCGAGCACATCGCCAAGACGACGTCGTTCACCGTGACCCCCGCCGCCTTCTTCACGTTCTTGATGCGATCCAGTGACCAGGACTGCGCGGCGCACCGGCGGGCGCCGCCGATCTTGACGTTCAACATTGTCTTCGGCGCCCCGAAAGGCAACGTCAGTTGTTGCTCTAGCAGCGCCGCACGCGCCAGTCCTATCGTTGAGGGAGCCAGTGCCGCAAGGGATCCCGCTGTGCGGGCCAATGAGCTCAATGCAGACGACGGGCTGGACTTGCGCTTGGGTTTACGCAGAGTCCATGGGGCGCGGATCTCGGGGTCTTCGGGGTCGGTGGTCAATGCGCGCTGCATCAGCTTCTGCGCGGATACACCGTCGATCAGTGCGTGGTGCACTTTGGTGTAGATAGCGAACCGGCCGTCTTTCAGACCTTCGACGATGTGCGTCTCCCACAGCGGGCGGTGACGATCCAGCAGGCTGCTATGCCACCGCGAGGTGAGCTCGAGCAATTCGCGGACCCGTTTAGGCGACGGCAGCGCCGAGCGCCGGACGTGGTAGTCGATATCGATGCCGTCGTCGTACGACCAGCCCAGATTCGCGATTCCGCCGACCAAACTCGCGGGATGCTTGCGAAACGTGGGCTGGAAGTCCCGCTGAGCGGCCAGGCTCTTATAGAGCTCACCAACGAAGCCGCGGCCGGCACCCGGCGGGGGCTCGAACAACTGCAAGCCTCCGACGTGCATGGGATGTTCGCGAGATTCTCCCAGAAGAAAGATCGCGTCGGTGGGCTTTATCAGTTCCATCCACCTATTAGACCCATTTCGGCCTGATCCGGAAACCCATCGCGTGATTGGACCGGCGTCAGATCATCGGGTCACGACCGACCATGTCGAGGTCGCGATCAAATCGCCGCGATCCAGCCCGGCGGCGCGATCCTCGTGCACCTTGGCGTACTCCTGGGTCGTCACCATGTCGATGAAGGCCTGCGGGGTTGGGTACTCGACGATGAGAATCGCGTCCCACCACGGCTGTTCGCCGTCGCCAATCACCACCGACGGCGCTCCCCCGGCGTAGCGCAGGGTGGCGCCCACCCGTTCCAGGTGTGGAACCACTTCTTGGCCGTATCGCAAGTAGCTCTCGAGGCCGCCCTCGGGCTTGAACTTCAACAGGTTGACCATTACCACCGGCGCATCAGGCGGTCGCGCCGCGAGCGCGGCGAACTGCTCGGGCGTCGGCTCCAAACCGCTCATGTGAATCTCCTTGCGCTGGTTTCCTTCTAGAAGGGGGTGGGGCGTCGTTACAGCAGGTCCGTGATGGTCTTCAAGCCCGCGTCGTAGAGCACGCCGGGTAGCATCCCGCCGTCGCATTCGATGGTGGTGCCGTTGACGAAGTCGGCTTGTCCGCCGGCGAGGAAAACGCAAACCCGCCCGACTTCGGCGGGCTCGCCGGCGCGGCGCAACGGGACGGCGGCGAAATACTTTGCGCCATCGGGGTCGTCCTTGGGTAGCACGAATGATCGGAAGTTCTCTGTCATCGTCGGCCCCAGGGCGACGCAGTTGACCCGCACCTTGGGCCCCCACTCTTCGGCCAGCGAGCGGGTGAGGTGGTTGAGACCGCTTTTGGCCGCCCCGTAGGAGACCAGGGTTGGAGATCCTGCCGGATGTCCGGCGCCGCTGGAGATATTGATGATGCAGCCGACGCCCTCCTGGGTTTGCATCTGCCGACAGGCACGGATCGCGAACCACAGCGGGCTGATGAGGTTCATTTGCACGGCGAACGCATGAAACAGGGCGGTGCGCGCGTACTCGTCATCGTCGGCGGGCGCGCCCTGAATGCGTTGCACCAGTTCGGGAATGCTCTCGGCACGTGGCGCCGGAACGGTACCGCCGGCATTGTTCACCAGAATGTCGACCCGACCGTGGGTGGCGACGACGTCGGCGATTAACGCGTCGATCGAGCGATAGTCGCCCTGATCGCACACCTTCTGGGAAGCGCGGTCCGCCCAGTCCGGTTCGATGCCCGGGACGGTGTCGAGCCGTGACCGCGAGCAGCCGACCACGGTCGCACCGGCGCGCAGCAGTTCATGGGCGATGCCCACGCCCACGCCGCGGCTGGTGCCGGTGACGATGGCGATCTTGCCGTCGAGGACGCTCATCAACAGACCCTCTCACGAAACCGTCGATTGTTGACAGTTACTGTCACCAAGTCATAGCCTGCCATTTCATTCGCCGACGTGTAAAGACCGCGCACCGCAAGTCCGGGAGGTCAATCATGAGTAGCCCAGCCAAACTCCGTGTCATCCAGTGGGCCACCGGGGGCGTGGGTAAAGCGGCGATCGGGTGCGTCATCAACCACCCACAGCTGGAGCTGGTGGGGTGCTGGGTGCACAGCGCGGACAAACATGGTGTCGACGTCGGCCGGATCATCGGGACACCGGAGCTTGGCGTCACCGCCACCACCAGCATCGACGAGATACTGGCGCTGGACGCCGACTGCGTCATGTACAGCCCGCTGATACCCAACGACGACGAAGTGATCGCCATCCTGCGGTCCGGCAAGAACGTGGTCACACCCGTTGGCTGGGTCTACCCCGATCCAAACAACAAGCGTCACCAGGCCGTCGCCGACGCCGCGACGGAAAGCGGTGTGACGCTGCATGGTTCGGGCATCCACCCCGGCGGCATCACCGAGCGGTTCCCGCTCATGGTCTCCTCGCTGTCGTCGGCGATCACGCAGGTGCGTGCCGAAGAGTTCTCCGACATCCGCACGTACAACGCGCCGGACGTGGTGCGCCACATCATGGGATTCGGCGGTACCCCCGAGGAAGCCACTCAAGGGCCGATGGCCGGCCTGCTCGACGCGGGCTTCAAACAGTCGGTACGGATGATCGCCGACCACATGGGATTTCGCATCGATCCCAACATCCGGACCATCCAGGACGTCGCCGTGGCGACCGCCGATATCGACTATGACCCCTTCCCGATCACGACCGGCACCGTGGCCGCACGCCGGTTCCGCTGGCAGGCGCTCGTTGATGGTGAGCCGGTCATCACCGCGGCCGTCAACTGGCTGATGGGTGAGGAAAACCTGGACCCGGGCTGGAATTTCGGCGGCCGGGGTGAGCGCTTCGAGGTGGAGATCACCGGCGACCCCGACGTAAGCCTCACCTTCAAGGGTCTGCAGCCGGAGACGATCGCGGAAGGCCTGGTGAAGAATCCGGGCGTCGTGGTCACCGCCAACCACTGCGCCAACGCCATTCCTGACGTCTGCGCCGCCGAGCCGGGAATCAGGACCTATCTCGACTTGCCGTTGTTCGCCGGGCGTCCCGCTCCCGGACTCGCCGCGGGGAAGCCATGACCGAAAAAAGCGTGCTCGACGACGTGTCGTTCTGTCACCTCGTCGTCGGCGTCACCGACATGGACCGTGCTCTGGCGTTCTACCGGGATGTACTGGGCATGGAGATCGTCTTCGAAACCCTCATCTCCGGAGAGCCTTTCGACGCGGCATTGCAGTCGAACCGTAAGCACGAGGGCCGGGTGGTCGGCGGTCTGCTGGGCGGGTTGATGATCGAGCTGCTGTCGATCGTTGCTGATCGACCCGAACAGGAGCAACGGCGCGGCATCACCGGCATCCACAACGTGTCGTTGTCGGTGACCGATCTCGACGACACTCACCGCCGCATCATCAACGCCGGCTACACCCCCGACCAGGGCCCCTTCGAGATCGGCGGTGTGCGAATGTTTTTCGTCAAGGACCCGGACGGGACGCCGGTCGAGTTCATCGAACTACCCGACGGGGCACGGAGCACCTACGAGATGCATCGGGGCGTGCAGCTGCAGATGGGGCCCGCCAGATGAGCTACAGCCACCCTGATTCGATGCGCGGGCACGTCGCGATCGTGACCGGTGCCGCTCAAGGCGTCGGGAAGGGCGTCGCCGCCGCGCTGCTCGAACGCGGTGCGGAGGTGCTGCTGGTTGACATCCAGGAAGAGGCCCTGAACGGGACCGCCACCGAACTCAACGCGATCGGACGGGTGGAACAGCTCGTCGCCAATCTTCGCGACCCGGACAGCGCGCAGCGGATCGCGGCCGCGGCGGTCAACGCCTTCGGCACGGTGCACGGCCTGGTCAACAACGCCATCGCCACCAACGAACCCAAGGCGTTCGTCGACATCACCACCGAAGACCTGGCCCTCGGCTATGACGTGGGCCCCCGCGCGACGTTCCTGCTAATGCAGGCCGTGCACCCGTTGATGGTCGAGGCCGGCGGCGGGTCGATCGTGAACCTCGGTTCGGGGACGGGCACCGGCGGCGAGCCAAAGTGGGGCGGCTATGCCGCCGCCAAGGAGGGCATCCGCGGGCTGTCGAAGGTGGCGGCGCTGGAATGGGGGCGCGACAACATCCGCGTCAACGTCATCTGCCCCTTCGCCGAATCAGACGGCGTCAAATTCTGGAAGTCGTTCGCGCCCAAGGAGTACGACAAGGCCGTTGCGCGGGTTCCGATGAAGCGCATAGGAGACGTCCGTACCGACGTGGGTGCGCTGGTGGCGTTCCTACTCGGCGGCGACGCCACCTTCATCACCGGACAGACCATTCACGTCGACGGCGGGATCGGCTGCTTCCGATGACCGGCGAGTCGCTCCGCGACCGGCAGCGCGCACAGATCCGGGCCGACATCCGGCGGGCGGCGTTCCGCCTGTTCGTCGAGCGTGGCTACGACGCGGTGACCACCGAGGAAATCGCCACGGCCGCAGGTGTTTCCCCACGCACGTTCTTCCGGCATGTGCCGGCGAAGGAAGAGCTTCTCCTCGCACCCGTGCGGTACGGTGGCGCCGCGATCGTCAATCTCCTCGAGGGGCGGCCCGCCAGCGAGTCACCGGATGTCGCTTTGATCAACGCCATCATCACGCGGACCCGCTCATTCGAGCAGGCCGACACCGAAGAGTGGCGTGAAGCCCTGCTGGTGGTCCCCGGCCTGCTCGACAAGGTCACCGTTCACCGGCCGGCCGACAAGGAGCGGGCGACCAAGCTCATCGCCGAACGGATGGGCGTCGATCCCGGGACCGATACCCGTCCGGGGCTGCTGGTTCAACTCGCCTTCGCGGCTGCCGATTTCGCCTTTCAGCAATGGGTGCGACAGTCCGGGAAGCCGTGGCCACTGGATCGTTATGTCACCGATGCGCTGGATGCGGTCAAAAGTCCGCACTGGAAACGAAAGTGAGTTCGATCAACGCCGCTGCACCACTTCGGGATTGGCGATCCGGATGGGCGCCCCGTCCAGCCAGGCCACCACTGATTCCACCGTATCGGAGTAGAAGGCGCCCATCATTTCGCGCGTGACGTACCCCAGGTGGGGAGACAACGTCACGTTTGGAAGCAGCCTTAGCGGATGCTCCTTCGGCAGCGGCTCCGTGTCATAGACGTCCAGCCCGGCTCCGGCGATGCGCCCGGCTTTTAGCGCGGCCATCAGGGACGCCTCGTCGACGATCGGGCCCCTGGAGGTATTGATCAAGTAGGCGTGTGGCTTCATCAGGGCCAGCTCGGCTTCGGCGACCAGTCCTTGAGTGCGTTCCGACAGCACGAGATGAATGGAGACCACGTCCGAGGATTCGAACAGCGTGGCTTTGTCGACCCGGCGGGCTCCCACGCTTGCGGCGGCGTCGTCAGTGAGATTCTGGCTCCACGCAAGGACATCCATGTCAAAGGCCCTGGCGTATTCGGCCATGCGTCTGCCGACTCTGCCCAGGCCGAGGAGCCCGAGAGTCTTGCCGGACAACGTCATACCCGCGCTGGTCTGCCACCCGCCGTCACGCATGTTGCGATGCTCATCGGCGAGATTGCGCACCGTCGCAATCAGTAGCCCCCAGGCGAGTTCCGGCGTGGCGTCGCGCATGGACCTGAATCGGGGCTGGGCAAAATCCGAATGCGCCACCAGAATCGTGTGTTCGCTGGCTGCGGCCATGTCCATGTTCGGCAGGCTCCTGCCGACGATCGTGATCAGCTGC
>NZ_DASUHS010000024.1:0-10715 GCF_036273375.1 Mycobacterium sp.
CTGGAAGGCGTCGGTGCCGATCAGCGAGCGTCCGACCTGGCCAGTGACGGCGACGACGGGTATCGAATCCATCTGGGCGTCGGCCAGCGGGGTCACCAGGTTGGTGGCCCCGGGCCCGGACGTCGCCATGCAGACGCCGACCTTGCCGGTGGCGTGCGCGTAGCCGCTGGCGGCGTGGCCGGCGCCCTGCTCGTGGCGGACCAGCACGTGGCGCAGCTTCTTTGAGTCGAACAGCGGGTCATAGACCGGCAGCACCGCGCCGCCGGGAATGCCGAAGATGACCTCTACGCCGAGTTCCTCCAGCGAGCGGATCACCGACTGTGCGCCGGTAAGTTGCTCGGGCCCGATACGTTTCGGCTTGCCGGCCGCGGACTTCGCGGCCGGCTTGGCCGCGTCCGTGGCGATGTCCGCAGCGTCCGGCGTCGCGGAGGCGTGCTGCCTGATGGGAGCGCTCACTGTCGTTCAGTCCTTATTCATTCCGGGAGTCTCGCTGGGGGCAACAAAAAACCCCCGACAGCTCATCTGCTGCACGAGGGTTGCGCGTTGGTTCTGGATTGCTTCAAATGCTGACGGGCAAGTCAGGCACCAACGCGCCGACTAATTACTACGAGCATCCCGGGCTTTCCGGCGGTATCCATAGCGTCCGACGGTAGCCTTCGCACAGCTCAGCAGTCAAATCCGTGACCTTCGGCGCCCCAGTCACCAGGTGGGTTGGCCGCGGCGCAGCAGCGGGGGCGCTCGCGGAATCGATCCCAGATGCAGGGTGAAATGATGGTGGAGTGGCTACCGGTTCGTCCCCCCAAACCCCCTTCACAGCGCCCGTCGTGATCAAGGTGTCGCCGATGGCGCATCTGGCCGTCGGGTTCTTGACGTTGGGGCTACTGATTCCGGTGATGCTGTGGCCGCCGTCGCTCCCGCTGCTGATCCTTCCGGTGCTGCTGTCGGCGTTGATCATCCGGTTACGCACCGTCGCCGACGACCAGGGCGTGACCGTGCGGACGCTTTTTGGCAGCCGGAATGTGCGCTGGGACGACATCGATGGGCTGCGCTTTCACCGCGGTTCGTGGGGACGCGCGCGCCTCAAGAGCGGCGGCGAGCTGCGGCTGCCCGCGGTCACGTTCTCCACCCTGCCGGAGCTGACCGGGGCCAGCGCGGGGCGGGTGCCCAACCCCTACCAGTGAATAGGTCGGTCAGCCGATCGGATTCACACCGTTGAGCGCCACCCACACCCCGACACCGATCGCGATGCCGGCCAGCAGGGCGACGAAGGACCCGATGAAGGGGCGATGTGCCCAACCGCGGCGCACGTCCAGTCCGTAGCGGCCGGGACCGCACAGGACGACCGCGGCGGCCATGACGATCAGGGAGATCTGGTATTCGTGGCCCTCGGGCAGGAAGAAGGAGAAGGTGCGCGTGTGCGGCCGTGCCGAGACGCTGGCCAGCAGACCGTTGATCAAAAACGCCAGCGCACCGGCCGCCGCGACGGGGGTGAACAAGCCGAGTATCAGCAGCACGCCCGCCACGGCCTCCCCGCCGGCGCTCACGTAGGCGAGGATGTCGGCGTGCTGGTAGCCGACATCGGACAGTGAGTTTTTGAACCCCGCAACGCCCGATCCGCCCCACCAGCCGAACAGCTTCTGCAGCCCATGAGCGCCGAGCACCACGCCCAGCCCGACGCGCAGCAGCAGCAAACCGAGATGCTGCGTTCCGCGCCGGCCGACATCGTGCAACGGGTCATGGTGTTCGTCGTCGACCTCGGCGGACTCGGAGGCATGGCGGGCCGCCGAATGCGGCTGTACGAAGGGCAAGGGCTCCTGCTGTTCCAGCAGGTTGTAGCCGCCGGCGCCGGAGCCGGCGGCCGCGGCGGCGGCGCCGTAGGGGATGACGGTGGTGGTCCCGGTCGACGGGTTGAAGTCGCCGGGATAGCCCACTGGCGTCAGATCATCTTCGGGATCGACCAGCCGCGCCGAGGCGGGGCGTCCCGGGGTCGGCTCCGGGGATTCGCCGGGCCGTTGCCAATGTGCGTCATTCGGTTGACTGGTCACGCGTGACAGGGTAAGGGCATTCGGCCCTGAATTGGGGATTTGAGCGGCGCTTTCGCCTGGCAATCGGTGGTTTGCCCGCCAAACCGGCCCGGATTGGCCCCAAATAGGCCCGCAAACCGGTCCCGGCGGCCCCCGGGAGATCGCCGGCCCGCCGGAGGCGGCGCCGGGCCGGGTGGGAAAGCGGTCGTGATCTAGTTTTCGGCGGCGGACAAGAGGGACGTGTGTGGCGGCGGCGCTGGCACTGTCCGTAGCCTGACGGTCATGCGACTAGGGCGATCGGGGCGGTCGGTTCGGCGCGGGTTGGCCGCGCTGTGCGCCCTCGTGCTGGTAACGAGCGGGTGCGCGCGTTTCAACGACGCCCAATCGCAACCGTTCACCACCGCCCCCGAGCTGAAGCCGCAGCCCAGCTCGACGCCTCCCCCGCCGCCTCCGCTGCCGCCCACGCCGTTCCCCAAGGCCTGTCCCGCTCCCGGGGTGATGCAGGGCTGCCTGGAAAGCACCAGCGGCCTGATCATGGGCCCCGACAGCAAAACCGCGCTCGTCGCCGAGCGCACCACCGGCGCGGTCAAGGAGATCTCCGTCAGCGCCGAGCCGAAGGTGAAGACGGTGATTCCGGTGGACGCGTCCGGCGATGGCGGCTTGATGGACATCATCATGTCGCCCACCTACAAGCAGGACCGCCTGATGTACGCCTACATCAGCACGCCGACCGACAACCGGGTCATCCGCGTCGCCGACGGCGACATCCCCAAGGACATCCTGACCGGAATCCCCAAGGGCGCCACCGGAAACACCGGAGCGTTGATCTTCACCAGCCCCACCACGCTGGTCGTGATGACCGGCGACGCGGGCAATCCGGCGCTTGCCGCCGACCCCAAATCGCTCGCGGGCAAGGTGCTGCGGATCGAGCAGCCCACCACCGTGGGCCAGGCGCCCCCGACGACGGCGCTGTCCGGGGTGGGTGCCGGCGGCGGTCTGTGCACCGACCCGGTCGACGGCTCACTGTATGTCGCCGACCGCACTCCGACGGCAGATCGCTTGCAGCGCATCACCAAAACGTCGGATGTTTCCACGGTGTGGACCTGGCCGGACAAGCCGGGCGTGGCCGGCTGCGCGGCAATGGATGGGACCGTGTTGGTCAACCTGATCAACACCAAGCTGACGGTCGCGGTCCGGCTGGCGCCGGCCACCGGTGCGGTCACCGGTGAACCCGACGTGGTCCGCAAGGATACCCACGCGCACGCCTGGGCGCTGCGCATGTCGCCGGATGGAAACGTCTGGGGCGCAACCGTTAACAAGACGGCCGGGGACGCCGAGAAGCTGGACGACGTCGTGTTCCCGCTCTTCCCGCAGGGCGGTGGATTCCCGCGCAACAGCGACGACAAGAGCTGACCGCTCTCGCGTCGTGGTGGCGGACGATCAGCCCTTGCTAGCCCTGGCCGCAGGCGGCCAACACCAATTCGCGCACCCGGGCTGCGTCCGCCTGGCCGCGGGTGGCCTTCATCACCGCGCCGACGATCGCGCCGGCCGCGGCCACCTTGCCGCCGCGAATCTTCTCTGCCACATCGGGGTTGGCGGCCAGTGCCTCGTCCACCGCGGCCTGGGTCGCCAAGTCGTCGCGCACCAGCGCCAGGCCCCGGGCGGTCATCACCTCGTCGGGCTCGCCCTCCCCGGCCAGCACACCTTCGACCACCTGGCGGGCCAGTTTGGTGGATAGCTTGCCTTCGTCGACCAATGCCACCACCGCGGCGACCTGGGCGGGCGTGATCGCCAGCTCATCCAGCGCCACGTTGGCCTCGTTGGCCTTCTGCATCAAGAAGTTTCCCCACCAGGCGCGGGCCTGCTCGCGGGACGCACCGTGCTCGATGGTCGCGGTGACCAATTCGATCGCCCCTGCGTTGACCAAGTCGCGCATCACTTCGTCGGAGATTCCCCACTCGTCCTGAATGCGCTTGCGGCTCAACCATGGCAGCTCGGGAATGGTCTGGCGCAGCTGCTCGACCAGTTCACGGCTGGGCGCGACGGGCTCCAGGTCAGGCTCGGGGAAATACCGGTAGTCCTCGGCGGTTTCCTTGGTGCGGCCCGGACTCGTATAGCCGCCCGCCTCGTGAAAGTGCCTGGTTTCCTGGGTGATTCGACCGCCGGACGTCAGAACAGCAGCCTGGCGCTGCATTTCGTAGCGCACCGCCACCTCCACACTTTTCAGCGAGTTGACGTTCTTGGTTTCCGTTCGGGTGCCGAACTCGATCGTTCCCGTGGGCTTGAGCGACACATTGGCGTCACACCGCATGGAGCCTTGATCCATCCGGACATCGGACACGTCCAAGGCGCGCAACAGGTCTCGCAATGCCGCCACGTAGGCGCGGGCGATCTGCGGCGCCCGGGCTCCGGCACCCTCGATGGGCTTGGTGACGATCTCGATCAATGGCACGCCGGCGCGGTTGTAGTCGATCAACGACGTGGTCGCGCCGTGGATGCGGCCCGTCTCACTGCCGATGTGGGTGAGCTTGCCGGTGTCCTCCTCCATGTGCGCGCGCTCGATCTCGACCCGCCAGGTGGTGCCGTCCTCCAGCGGCGCCTCGAGGTAGCCGTTGATGGCGATGGGCTCGTCGTACTGCGAGATTTGGTAGTTCTTCGGCTGGTCCGGGTAAAAGTAGTTCTTCCGGGCGAACCGGCACCACGGCACGATCTCGCAATTCAGCGCCAGCCCGATGCGAATGGCCGACTCGACCGCGCTCCGGTTGAGTACGGGCAGCGAGCCGGGCAGGCCGAGGCACACCGGGCATACCTGGGTATTGGGTTCGGCGCCGAATACAGTGGTGCAGCCGCAGAACATCTTGGTGACGGTGGACAACTCCACATGCACCTCGAGGCCGAGTACCGGATCGAAACGCGCGATGACGTCGTCGTAATCCATCAGATCGGCGCTGGCGGCAACACTCATGCGCTCGATCCTAATGGTGATCGCGAGCGCGGCGGAGCCGGGCGAAGCGGGTCACCACCGATCAACACCGTGGTGATCGCGCCACCGGGAATTGGTCGCGCTGCCCTTCCCTGCCCGGGAACATATCGGCCAGCGCGGCCGCCATCTCCAGGTAACTGCGACGGCTCTCCTTGCTCAACCGGTCCAGCGCGATCTTTCGACCATCGTGCACGTGCCGATCGAAGGGCAGCACAACTGTGGCGCCGACGCGCGCGGACAGTCGGTCGAGTTCGGTGACGGCCACGCGGTCCACCTTGGCCGGCTCGACATGGTTGATCGCCAGCACGGTCCACTGCATCAACGATTGATACCCGTTGTGGGACAACCACTCCAGTGCCGCCCGTGTTTTACGTATCGCATCGATGGCGGGGCTGGTAACCACCACCAGGGCTCGCGATTCCGGTAAAACAGCGTCCATCACAGCGGAATTGAGCGTTTTGACACAGTCGACCAACACCAGTGAGTATTGGTTTCGCAGCATCGAAAACGCTCGCAGCATGTCGTGGCGCTCCAGGCGCCAGTCGGTGTCCGGCAACCCGAGCACTTCCAGCCCGAAGCCGTTCATGTACGTCAGCGCGCGGATGTCCTCGTAGTGCGCCGCCGGGCTGCCGTGCAGCAGGTCGGCCAGACTGTGCGGGTTGCTCTGGCCGTGGCGCTCCGCCAGGTCTCCGGCGTCGATGTCGAGGGCAAGCACCCGGTCGTCGCGCACGGCGGCGAAGGTGGACCCAAGCGCCTCCACCACCGCCGTCTTGCCGACCCCGCCTTTGAGGTTGAGCACGGCGATGGGAAAGGCGCCCCCCACGGTCGCGCGGATACGCTGCCGCAGCTCGTTCTCATAGGCCGTATTTTTGCCCGGGCCCAGCTCGATCCCGGTTATGCGATGAAGCAGCTGTTGCCAGTTAAACCCGGCGGCGTCCGTGTCGTGGGTGTCGAAGCGGTCCAGCGCCGTCGCACCCAGCATCGGCTCGGGACGTGGCGGTGATGGCACCCGCCGGATCGGTGGCGGGGCGGCCGGCCGGGGTCGCGGCGGTCCGTCCATTTGCTGATTCGGACCGCGGGACTGCGGCACCGTGGACGCTGCGGGGTCGCCCTCGATACGCCACGTGTGCCAACCCGGCTTTTGGTTCGGCGGGCCCGGTGGCCCCGCCGCTGCCGCGGATTGCCCAACGAATCCGCGAATCGAACCGCGGTTGCTCATACTCCCGGTATAACCCCGAAAGACCAGTCCGGAAACCACCAAACTGCGGCAATCGCGAACCATTTGATCATTGGCGGGCAAATTCAAGCCGCGGCCCACTCAGATCCACCCGTTGTTTGCCACGCGCGTAATGGCTAACCGAAGAACGCAGCGGCGTCGTCGTAGCGGCTTTCCGGCACCAGCTTGAGTTGACGCACCGCATCCGCCAGAGGCACCCGGCCGATGTCCTGCCCGCGCAGCGACACCATCTGGCCGTATTCCCCGGCATGCGCGGCGTCGGCCGCATTCACCCCGAACCGGGTGGCCAGCACCCGGTCGTAGGCCGTCGGGGTGCCGCCCCGCTGGACGTGGCCCAGCACGGTCACCCGGACGTCTTTGTTGATCCGCGTTTCCACTTCGGCGCCAAGCTGGGCCGCCACGCCGGTGAACTTCTCGTGGCCGAATTCGTCAATCCCGCCTTCCCGCAACGCAATCGATCCGGGGATAGGTTTGGCGCCCTCTGCGACCACGCAGATGAAGTGCGAATCTCCGCGCTGGAAGCGCCTTTTGACGAGCCGACAGACCTCTTCGACGTCGAAGGGCTGCTCGGGGATCAGCGTCATGTGCGCGCCCGAAGCCAGGCCCGCGTTCAGCGCGATCCAGCCGGCGTGCCGGCCCATCACCTCGACCAGCATCACCCGCTGGTGCGATTCGGCGGTGCTGTGCAGCCGGTCGATGGCGTCGGTGGCGACGGTCAATGCGGTATCGTGGCCGAAAGTCACGTCAGTGCAATCGATGTCGTTGTCGATCGTCTTCGGCACACCGACCACGGGCACATTCTCCTCCGAGAGCCAGTGCGCGGCCGTCAGCGTGCCTTCCCCGCCGATGGGAATCAGGACGTCGATCCCGTTGTCGTCGAGGGTCTGCTTGATCTGGTTCAGCCCGGCCCGCAGTTTGTCGGGGTGCACCCGGGCGGTGCCCAACATGGTTCCGCCCTTGGCCAGCAGGCGGTCGTTGCGGTCGTCGTTCTGCAGCTGGACGCGCCGGTTCTCCAGCAGTCCGCGCCAGCCGTCCTGAAATCCGACCACCGACGAGCCGTATCGGGAGTCGCACGTTCGCACCACTGCCCGAATCACCGCGTTGAGCCCAGGGCAGTCGCCGCCTCCGGTGAGCACTCCGATCCGCATCCCCTCATCTTGCCTGGGGTGGCGGCCTTATGGCGCGATTAGCCGGCGACAGTCCCCACGGTGGCCGCCGACGGCAGCGGTCCGCGGGCCGCCTCGTAGGCTGCGCCGACCCGGTAGAGCCGGTCATCGGCCAGTGCGGGCGCCATGATCTGCAGGCCGACCGGCAGGTCGTCGTCCGGCGACAGACCGGCCGGCACCGACATGCCGCAGTGGCCGGCCAGATTCAGCGGCAGCGTGCACAAGTCGAACAGGTACATCGCCAACGGATCGTCGACCTTCTCACCCAGCCGGAACGCCGTGGTCGGCGTCGCGGGCGACACCACCACGTCCACCGAGCGATAGGCCTCGTCCAGGTCGCGGGCGATCAGGGTGCGCACCTTCTGGGCCTGGTTGTAATAGGCGTCGTAGTAACCGGCCGACAGCGCGTAGGTGCCGATCATGATGCGCCGCTTGACCTCCGGCCCGAAGCCCGCGGCCCGCGTCATTGCCATCACTTCCTCGGCGCTGTGGCTGCCGTCGTCGCCGACCCGCAGCCCGTAACGCATCGCGTCGAATCGGGCCAGGTTGCTCGACACTTCCGACGGCAGGATCAGGTAGTAGGCAGCCAGCGCGTAATCGAAGTGCGGGCAGTCGACCTCGCTCACTTCGGCGCCCAGGGAGGTCAGCTGCTCGACGGCCGCTTCGAAAGTCCTCAGCACGCCGGGCTGGTAGCCCTCGCCGCGCAGCTGCTTGACCACTCCGACGCGCACGCCCTTGAGGTCACCGGCCGCGCCGGCCTTGGCGGCGGCGACGACGTCGGGCACTGCCGCGTTCACCGACGTGGAGTCGAGGGGGTCATGCCCGGCAATCACCTGATGCAACAGCGCGGTGTCCAGTACCGTGCGCGCGCACGGGCCGCCCTGATCCAGCGACGACGCGCACGCCACCAGGCCATAACGCGACACGGTGCCGTAGGTGGGCTTGACTCCCACCGTCGCGGTGAGTGCGGCGGGCTGCCGGATGGAGCCTCCGGTGTCGGACCCGATCGCCAGCGGGGCCTGGAACGCGGACAGCGCGGCGGCACTGCCACCCCCGGAGCCGCCGGGCACCCGGTCGACGTTCCACGGATTACGGGTCGGGCCGTAGGCGGAGTTCTCGGTCGAGCTGCCCATCGCGAACTCGTCCATGTTGGTCTTGCCCAGGATCGGGATTCCCGCGGCGCGCAACCGTGAGGTGACGGTGGCGTCGTACGGCGAACGCCAGCCCTCGAGGATCTTGGACCCGCAGGTCGTGGGCATGTCGGCTGTGGTGAAGACGTCCTTGAGGGCCAGCGGGACCCCGGCCAGCGGTGACGGAAGCCGCTCTCCGGCGGCCACCGCCTCGTCGACCTGCTTGTCAACGGCGGCTGCCGCCGCAAGCGCCTCGTCGGCCGCCACGTGCAGGAAGGCGTGGTAGCGGTCGTCGGTCGCCTGGATTTGGTCCAGGCACGCCTGGGTGACCTCGACCGACGACACCTCTTTGGTGGCGATGCGGGCGGCCAGCGTGGCGGCGTCGGACCGGATGATCTCGTTCACTCGCTGTCTCCCAGGATTTGCGGGACCGCGAAGCGGCCATCGACAGCAGCGGGCGCCTCGGCCAGCGCTTCGGCCTGGGTCAGGCACGGTGTCGACTCGTCGGGCCGGGTGACGTTGACATCTTTCAGCGGATTGTCGGTCGCTTCGACGCCGGTGACATCGACCGCCTGCACCTGGCTGACATGGGTCAGGATGGCGCCGAGCTGGCCGGCGAAGCTGTCGAGCTCGCTGTCGGTCAGCGCCAGCCTGGACAGCCGGGCCAGGTGCGCTACCTCGTCGCGGGAGATCTGGGACACGACTGCAAAGCCTAGCCGCGGGCGTGCGACCCGGTGCACGCCCGTTGCCGATCGCGGGTCGAGCCGAAATGCCGTCGACACATCCTTATGCAACAGTGTTGGCCGTGCCCTCCTATCTGTTGCGCATCGAGCTCGTCGACCGGCCAGGCAGCCTGGGGTCGCTGGCGGTGGCGCTCGGTTCGGTGGGAGCCGACATTTTGTCGCTCGACGTCGTGGAGCGCAGCTCGGGTTACGCGACCGACGACCTGGTGATCGAACTGCCGCCGGGGGCGATGCCGGACACACTGATCACCGCCGCCGAGTCCCTGTCCGGTGTCCGGGTGGACAGCGTGCGCCCGCACACGGGTCTGCTCGAAGCGCATCGTGAGCTCGAGCTCCTCGACCACATCGCGGCGGCCGACGGCAAAGCGGCACGCCTGCAGGTTCTCGCCAACGGGGCGCCCAAGGTTCTGCGCGTCAGTTGGTGCACGGTGCTGCGCAGTTCGGGCGGCGAGCTTCAGCGCCTGGCCGGCAGTCCGGGCGCCCCGGAGACCAAGGCGGACGCGGCCCCGTGGCTGCCGCTGGAGCGAGCCGCGACTCTGGACGGCAGCGCCGAGTGGGTGCCGAATGCGTGGCGCGATATGGATGTGACGATGGTCGCGGCCCCGTTGGGCGACCCTCACACCGCGGTGGTGCTTGGCCGTCCCGGCCCGGAATTCCGGCCCTCGGAGGTCGCCCGGCTGGGTTACCTCGCCGGGATCGTCGCCACCATGCTGCGCTGATCGGCAGTGCCCGCCGTTTTCTGCAGTGGCTATCCGTTACACCGATGCGGCCCGCGACCCAACCTTCGATCTCGTCGTGGAGAGCTTCATCGCGTGTCGGCCGATTCGGCCGGAGATCGTGCAGCCGACCATGTTCAACGACGACCGCGATGTCGATGACGCGGTAGGCGGCCATCAGTGCGAACGAATTCGCTGCTGCCTCAACTTGTTTAAGCTTCGATGGATCGCCGGTAGCGGCCGGTCCCGGCAACGACGCTATTAGTTTGTCGGCGGTGGTTGGGGTTGGAAGGGTGTATACCACCACCAGTGGGCGCGCTCGCCGGTGGGTCCCGGGCAGGGCGCCACGGCGGGCGGGGGTTGAGTTGGTGGGCGCGCCAGCGATCCCGGGCTCAGTAATCGGCCCGCGTTGTCGGTGACAATGACAGCGTCTGCGGGTCCGGTGATGGTGATGACGCCACGATGGTGCAGCCGGTGATGATAAGGGCATAGCAGCACCAGGTTGGCCAACTCCGTGGAGCCGCCGTCTTCCCAGTGCCGGAGGTGATGGGCGTGCAGACCACGGGTGGCACCACAGCCGGGCACCGCGCACATGCGGTCCCGATGCTCCAGCGCGCGGCGAAGCCGCCGGTTGACCAGCCGGGTCGCCCGGCCCGCACCAATGACCTCGCCGCGACGTTCGAACCACACTTCACACGTGGCATCACACGTCAGGT
>NZ_DASUHS010000025.1:0-2441 GCF_036273375.1 Mycobacterium sp.
GATCGCCTCCTACCTCACGATCGAGCGCGATCTTGGCCGCATCGCAGCGGATGCCGACATCGACACGCTCGCTCCCACGCTGATCGGGGCCGGGCATCTCCTGTTCGCCGACCGAGAAGGTCCTCCTCCGGACACTGGAGCCGTCGGCAAGGTCGTGACCACCGTCATCGCCGGCGTTGCGCGGTGACCGCCGGAAGCGGTTTCAAGCAAGCTCCGGGCGATGTGGCTGCTGAGGTTCCACCACGCCTCCGACCCGCACTTCCGGCACCACGAATCCGGCTCAAGGCGTTGCCCGACGGCGTCCAGACCGGGTTCATCGAGACGGCAGAACGTGGTCAGACAGGGCGCGGCGCCGATCCGGGGTTTTTGCGCCGGTTGGCATTGAAGCGCGCCTTCTTCTGACGATTCCCGCACGTGTTCATCTCACACCATTTGCGGGTGCGACTTTGGCTGGTGTCGAAGAAGGCGGCTTGGCATGTTGGCGATGCGCACAAGGCCAATTTTCCGTCTCGTTCGCCTGCGATGATGCTGATCGCGTCGGCGGCGATCACGCTGAGGGCATCTTCCACGCAGGAAGCCGAGCTGAGCTGCCATCGCCGATTGCCCTCGGGCGTCAGGATGGCCGCGGCCCGACCCTGAGCGCTGCGGTCATTGATGACTTGGACAGCAGACGCAGGGAGAGCGTCCTGGATCGCGGCCGCCGTCGCGGCGGCGTGAATCGACTCCCTCAGTTCCCGGGCGAGGTCGAGCTGGGCCGTGGTGCAGGAGTTCACGGCGAGGCCGTTCACTGCCAGCCAGTCGACGAGTCGTTGCGGCGTGGGAATGCGCTCCACAGCGTCGCCACGACGCTCCGTCAGAGTCGCCGTGAAGCTGGTCGCCAGCACGTTACCGAGGCGAAAGTCAGGGAACCCAGCACGCATGGAACCACCTTAGCTGGTTGCAAGCAGGCGTGACGACGTGCTAGAACCGCCTTAGCCGGTTCCTCGATGGCCAGGAGGTCTCATGCCCCGTCTCACCAGCGACGTGCAAGCATTTGAAGCCCACGCAACTGACGCTGACCTCGACGATCTGCGCGCGCGATTAGAGCGTGTCTGTTAATTGCGGATGCGGTGGTGGATGATCAGGCATGCGAGGAGGACGCCGCCGAGGTAGGTGGTGGCGTATTTGTCGTAGCGGGTGGCGATGGCGCGCCATTGTTTGAGCCGACCGAAGCCGCGTTCAACGGTGTTGCGGTACTTGTAGATCTCGGTGTCGAATGCGGGTGGCCGTCCACCTGCTGATCCTTTGGCCTTGCGGCGTTTGATCTGGTCGGAGCGTTCCGGGATGGTGTGGGCGATCTTCTTCGCCCGCAGGTGCGCCCGGGTGCTGGGGTGGGAGTACGCCTTGTCCGCCAGCAACCGGAACGCTTCGGTGTCACCGCGCTGGTGTGCGGCCAGCAGCGGCTTGAGATAGGGGTTGTCGCCGGCCTGGCCGGGTGAGAGCAGCACCGTCAACGGACAGCAGAACCGGTCGGTCAGTGCGTGGATCTTGGTGGTCATCCCGCCACGGGAACGTCCCAAGGCGTGATCGACCGGTTCGGTGGCGAGATTCGTGTCATTCGACCGAGCCCCCCGTGTGGGCATCGCGCAGCGCACCGGCGGAATGCTGGTGCGCGCGGGCGATGCTGGAATCGATCGACAGCAAGTTACGCAACTGCTCGTCACGCTCGGGCGCAGCGGCCCGCACCGCGGCGAACATCCGCACGTAGGTGCCGTCATCAGCCCACCGGCGGTGACGCTCCCAGATCGATTGCCACGCCCCGAAATGATCCGGAACGTCTCGCCATGGTGACCCGGTGCGGTAGCGCCAGATGATGCCCTCCAGCGTCAACCGATGGTCATTCCACGGCCGACCCTGATGCCCACCCGCCGGCAACACCGGCTCGATCAACGCCCACAACCCGTCAGAAATCTCGTCCGCACGCAGCACTCACCGAGCATCGCGCACCAACCGCCCAATCTTTAGCAGACACGCTCTAGTCGCGAGATCTGTTCGAGCGGCACCCCGTCGTCGGACAGCAGGGACACGAAGCTGTGACGTAGCTCGCGTGGCGTCCACTCCTCCGCCTTGAGTCCGGCGACGCGAAGGATGCGCCGGACCGCGCGGCGTACGTTCCCGGCGCTCATCTCGGTACCCACCTCGGACGCGAACACTAGGCCATGTTCCGTCCAGCGGTCGCCAATGTTGAACTGGTGGATTTGCTGCCGTTTCCGTTGTGAGACAAGCGCGTCAACTGCGCGCTGGGGCAGCGCGAGTGATCGCTTGGACTTCTTGGTCTTGGTGTCGCCTCCGGCTCGGACCGAGCGCCACACCATGATGTGCGGCGGCACCGGAGGAACGGCGTGAGGGTTCCCGTCGAGGTCCACCAACGTCCACAGCAATGGCCTCGCCTCCTCGGTCCG
>NZ_DASUHS010000026.1:0-26035 GCF_036273375.1 Mycobacterium sp.
TAGGCGTCGGGTGTGAACACCTTGTCCAGGTCGTCGAATCGCCGCTGGTCAATGGCGGTGGAGTAATCCACCAGAAGCTGCTGGATCTCGAGACGGTCGGAGATTTCGGCCAGGCTCAACATGCAACGGACAGTACTGAACATCCGTCTCGAACAGGACCGGAAGTTAGACTTTGCGGCCATGCGGAAGCTCACGGCCACAGCAGCTACCCTGCTCGCGCTCGGTACCTGCGCCGCCACCGTCACCATGTCCACCGCGTGGGCCGACAACACGCAGCCGGTCGGCTCGATCCCGATTCCCGACGGCCCCGCGCAGACCTGGATCATCGCCGACCTGGACAGCGGTCAGGTGCTGGCCGGCCGCGACCAGAACGTGGCCCACCCTCCGGCCAGCACCATCAAGACGCTGTTGGCGCAGGTGGTCCTGGACTCGGTGAGCCTGGACTCGACCGTCGTCGCCGACGTCGCCGACACCCAGGTGGAGTGCAACTGCGTCGGCATCAAACCGGGCCGCACCTACACCGCGCGCCAACTCCTCGACGGCCTGCTGCTGGTCTCGGGTAACGACGCCGCGAACACGCTGGCGCACATGCTGGGCGGCCCGGACGTCACTGTCGCCAAGATGAACGCCAAGGCGGCCTCGCTGGGTGCCACCAACACGCACGCGGCGACGCCGTCCGGCCTGGACGGCCCCGGTGGTTCGGGCGCGTCGACGGCGCATGACCTGGCGGTCATCTTCCGCGCGGCGATGGCCAATCCGGTGTTCGCGCAGATCACCGCCGAGCCGTCGGCGATGTTCCCCGGCGACAACGGCGATCACCCGATCACCAACCAGGACGAACTATTGGAGCGCTATCCCGGCGCGATCGGCGGCAAGACCGGCTTCACCAACGCCGCACGCAAGACCTTCGTCGGTGCCGCCGCACGCGGTGGTCGCCGGCTGGTGATCGCCATGATGTACGGGCTGATCAAACAGGGCGGCCCGACGTACTGGGATCAGGCGGCGACGCTGTTCGACTGGGGATTCGCGCAGAGCCCGCAGGCGAGCATCGGCTCGCTGTAGCTTTTCGTCAGGAGTCGGCGTCCGGCAGTGCCGCCGTCAGCAACGCCATCAGCACCGGAATGCGTTGCGCCGCAATCTCGGGCTGCGGCAACACCCCCTCGATCACGGCGGCCCCGTCGAACACGTTGCGCATCAGCGCCGCCACGACCGGGACGGTTTCCCGGGGAAAGCCCTCGGCGCCGGGCAGCGCCCGCGCGGTATCGTCGATCTTGGCGGCGTACTGCGCAAGCTCGTGTTGCAAAGTGTCCCTGAGCTTTTCGTCGGTGCGCGCGGCCACCGTCAGCTCGTAGATCACGGCGTTGATCGGGCCGCCGGTGACGTCTCGCAGGATTTCCAGCACCGCTTGCAGCGCCGGGCGTTCGGCCGGTATTTCGGCGACTCCCTTGGTGAACGACTCCAGCTGGCGGCGCAACACCTCCGAGGCCGTCGCGGCCATGAAATCGCCCATGGTGTCGAAGTGCCGGAACAGCGCGCCCACCGACACCCCGGCCCGCTTGGCAATGACCGCCGCCGACGCCCGGGCGTAGCCGACCTCGACGATGGTGGCGATGCAGGCGTCGATGAGCCGCCCGACGGTCTCCTCGCGGCGCTGCTGCTGGGTTCTGGCCATGTCAGGCGCTGACACCCAGCGCGCTGCGCTCCCGACCGGCGCGCTCCCCCGCCCGCAGGTAGCGGCCCGACCGCACGGATTGTCCGTAGCCGTCCCGGAATGCACCTTTGGAGTGGCTTCCGCCGAAGACGACCACGCCGCCCACACCGGTGGCGACCACGGCGTCGTCGTTGCGGTTGACCATGCGCCGCAAGCCGCCGTAGAACGGCACCGCTTCCTCGTGGTAGCCGTCGACGGATTCGTTGAGTCCGGCCGGGTCGATCACCACGAAGTCCGCACGGTCGCCCTGCCGTAGCGTGCCGGCGTCGATGCCGAACCATTCGGCCAGTTCACCGGTGAGCCGATGCACCGCGTGCTCGATCGACATGAAGGGCGCGCCGGCCCGATAGGCGTCGCGGGTGCGCTTGAGCATCCGCAACGGAAAGTTGTAGAACGCCATGTTGCGCAGGTGCGCTCCCGCATCCGAGAAGCCCATGTGCACGCTGCCTTCCTTGGCGAGCGCGTCCAGCAGTTTGGGGCGATGGTTGGCGACGACGGTGGTCCACCGGACGTTGCGTTCACCGTTCTCGACGAGCACGTCCAGGAATGCGTCGAGCGGGTGCAGCTTGCGCTGGTCGGCGATCGCGCCAAAGCTCTTGCCGATCAACGACTTGTCCGGGCATTCGACGATGACCGCGTCGTGGAAGTCGCGGTGCCACAGCGACGGTCCGAGCTTGATGCGGTCGAACTCGCGCCGGAACTTGCGGCGGTATTCCTTGTCCGCCAGTAAGGCGTTGCGCTCCAACTGGTCCCGCAAGTGCAGGGCGGCCGTTCCCGCGCCGAACTCCTCGAAGACCGGCAGGTCGATTCCGTCGGAGTACAACTCGAACGGCACCGGCAGATGCTGGAATCGCACATGAGAGCCCAGCAGCTTGTTCAGCAGCCGGGTCCCCGGGCCGAACACGTATACCGACAGCGGCATCGACTTGGCGTCGGCGGACACCAGCATGCTCATCCGAACGCCCCTGCCCCAGTTGAGTATCCGGCTGCTGGCCAGGAAGAAGAGCATTCCGGTTGACGGCTTCGCCACGTTGGGGGCGCTTTGCAGAATTCGGCCGCGCTTGCGCAGGACCTTGATCAGCCTGCGCCGTTCCCGCCACGTCGCGAACGTGGACGGCAGGGCGCGTGAGCGGTACCGTTCGCCGTCGAGTTTGTCGATGGGCGCGTCCATCCCGGACATGCCGAGCACACCGGCGTCGAGGGCCTCATCCAGCAGTTCGGCCATCTTCTCCAGCTCGCCCTCGGTGGGCCGCACCGCGGCGTCGGTGGCCCGATCCAGTCCCAGCACCGCGGTCCGCAGGTCCGAATGGCCAAGCAGTGAACCGATATTGGGCCCGAGCGGCAGGGCGTCGATCGCCTTGACATACTCCGCGGCCGTCGACCAGGTCCGAATGGAATCCAACGCCCCGAAGACATATTCCCGCGGCACCGCCTCCACCCGGCTGAACAGGTCGGCGGCGTCCTGGGAGTCCGCGTACACCGTCGACAACGAGCAGTTACCCAGCAGCACCGTGGTGACACCGTGGCGCACCGACTCGCGCAGCCCGGGATCCAGCAGCACCTCGGCGTCGTAGTGGGTGTGCACGTCGAGGAAACCGGGCACGACCCACTTGCCGGCCGCATCGATCACCTCAGGGCACCCGGTCTCATCCAGCGGCTCGGTGGAGACCGTGGCCACGACGCCGTCGCGGATACCGAGCGTGCGCGTCAGGGGTGCGCTGCCGGTGCCGTCGAACCACAATCCGTCGCGAATGATCACGTCGTAGGCCATGGTGTCCTCCATGTCGTTGATGCCGGAACGCTAACATAGATAGCAAGCACTCGCAATCTTTTCCCGCGCGGAAGCAGTATTCGGCGCTGGTGGTCAGTGTGCGTCATTGAGCCGCGCACGGCCGTAACCACGGCGGCATCGGCGCGGCGGCGCACGATGTGGGCCGCGACCGACGTTGGCTAGGCTGGCGACCGAAAGATGTTGCCGCGCAGCATGATCAGGTCGGGACTGTTCAGTACCGCGGCGCCCGAGCGCGGGTCGCGCGAGTAGCACAGCAAGTCCGCCGAGGCGCCGTGATCGAGCCCGGGCCGGCCGAGCCAGCGGCGCGCGTCCCAGCACGCCGCGCCCAGCGCCTCGGTTGGACTCATCCCGATGCTCTTGAGCGCTTCGACCTCGTCGGCGATGCGCCCGGGCGCCACCATGGTGCCGGCGTCGCTGCCGGCATAGATCGGCACGCCCGCGTCGCGGGCCGCCGCGATCCGGGACAGCCCACGCGCGTGCAGGTCACGCATGTGCGCGGCGTACGCCGGATACTTCGCGGCGGCGTCGGCGATCCCGGGGAAATTCTCCACGATGTTGACCAGCGTCGGGACCAGAACGGTCCCATGTTCGACCATCAGCTCGATGGTGTCGTCGTCCAGGCCGGTGCCATGCTCGATGCAGTCGATGCCGGCGCTGATCAGCCCGGGCAGCGCGTCCTCACTGAAGACGTGCGCGGTGACCCGGGCCCCATGGGAGTGCGCGGTCTCGATCGCGGCCTTGAGCACGTCGTCGGACCACAGCGGGGCCAGATCGCCGACGCTGCGGTCGATCCAGTCGCCGACCAGCTTGATCCAGCCATCGCCGCGCCCGGCCTCCTCGGCCACCGCCTGCGGCAGTTGCCATTCGTCTTCCAGCTCACGCGCGAAGCCCGCCGCATACCGCTTGGGTCTGGCCAGATGCTTTCCGGCACGGATGATTCGGGGCAGATCGTCGCGGTCGTCGAGGCTGCGGGTGTCGGTGGGCGACCCGCAGTCCCGCAACAGCAGCGCGCCGACATCGCGTTCGATCTCGGCCTGCGCGATCGCGTCGTCCAGCGGGATCTCGCCGTGATCACCCAGGCCGACGTGGCAGTGGGCGTCGACCAGACCGGGCACGATCCAGCCGCCGTCGAAGACCGCGTCGGCGCCGGCGACGGGTTCGGCGCTGATGCGGCCGTCGACGATCCACAGTTCGATCTCGGTTTCGTCGGGCAGCCCCACGCCCCGCACGTGCATGCGCACCGGGCGGCTACCTGCTTCCGGTCCAATGGTGACGACCCGCTTCGCCCGGCTCCGCCGCGCTCGCGATCGTCACGGGTTGCCCGGGAACTTGAGCTTGGACAGGTCGAAGTCGGCCAACCCGGGCGGCAGCTCGTCAAGGCCTTCGGGCATCTGCGACAGGTCGGGGAATCCGGCCGGCATGCCCGGCATCCCGGCGCCCAGCGGGTTGCGGGCCTTCGGCGGTGTCGGACCGCGTCCGCCCTTCTTGCCCTTCTTGCCGGCCTTGCCCTTCGCTCCCTTGGACTTTCGCGTCGCCGACTTGCGGCCCAGACCGGGGATGCCCATGCCGCCGAGCATCGACGACATCATCTTGCGGGCCTCGAAGAATCGGTCCACCAGCTGGTTGACCTCGGACACCGTGACGCCCGAGCCGTTGGCGATGCGCAGCCGCCGCGACGCGTTGATGATCTTCGGATCGGCGCGCTCCGCGGGTGTCATGCCGCGAATGATGGCCTGCAGGCGGTCGAGTTGGCGGTCGTCGACCTGGGCCAGCGCGTCCTTCATCTGCCCCGCGCCGGGCAGCATGCCCAGCAGGTTGCCGATCGGGCCCATCTTGCGGATGGCCAGCATCTGTTCCAGGAAGTCCTCGAGCGTGAGCTCGCCGCTGCCGATTTTGACGGCGGCGGCCTCGGCCTGTTCGGCGTCGAAGACCTGCTCGGCCTGCTCGATCAGGCTCAGCACGTCGCCCATGCCCAGGATGCGGCCGGACATCCGGTCGGGATGGAAGACGTCGAAGTCCTCCAGCTTCTCGCCGGTGGAGGCGAAAAGGATTGGGACGCCGGTCACCTCGCGGACCGAGAGCGCCGCGCCACCGCGGGCGTCGCCGTCGAGCTTGGTCAACACCACACCGGTGAAGCCGACACCCTCGCGGAACGCCTCCGCGGTCGTGACGGCGTCCTGACCGATCATCGCGTCGAGCACGAACAGCACTTCGTCGGGATTGACGGCGTCGCGGATGGCCGCGGCCTGGTCCATCAGCTCGTCGTCGATGCCCAGCCGGCCCGCGGTGTCGACGATGACGACGTCGAAATGCTTGGCCTGCGCCTCGGCGAGTCCGGCCGCCGCGACGGCGACCGGGTCGCCGACGGAACCGGCATCCGGGCCAGAAGGGGGGGTGCCGGGATGCGGCGCGAAGACCGGTACCCCGGCGCGCTCGCCGACGACCTGCAGCTGGTTCACCGCGGCCGGGCGCTGCAGGTCGCACGCGACCAGCAGCGGGGTGTGCCCCTGCCCGCGCAGCCAGGCAGCCAACTTGCCGGCCAGCGACGTCTTACCTGAACCCTGCAGACCGGCGAGCATCACCACGGTCGGCGGGGTCTTGGCGAACGCCAGCTGACGGGTCTGTCCGCCCAGGATGCCGATGAGTTCTTCATTGACGATCTTGACGACCTGCTGCGCCGGATTGAGGGCACCGGAGACCTCGGCGCCCTTGGCGCGGTCCTTGATCCGGGCGACGAAGGCGCGCACCACGGGCAGCGACACGTCTGCTTCCAGCAACGCGAGCCGGATTTCGCGGGTGGTGGCCTCGATATCAGCGTCGGTCAATCGACCCTTGCCGCGTAGCCCTGCCAGAGCACCGGTCAATCGGTCGGACAGCGATTCAAACACCCCGCCAGCCTAGTGGTGGGCTTAGGCTGCTTGCCCGGCGCAGGTTCGGCGACACATGAATGCCGCAGAAGACACGGCTTGCAACGTCGCCGTGGCTTATGTTTCGGCAAGAAGACGGCGAAGGGTCAGGCTCATGCTCGAGGTGATCGACAAGGGGTCTTGCACCCAAGCGCATCCGGTGCCGCTGCTCTTCGTGCACGGCGGGTGGCATGGCGCGTGGTGCTGGGAACACTTTTTGGACTTCTTCGCCGACGCCGGCTACCGCGCGGTCGCGATGAGCCTGCGCGGACACGGCGCCAGCCCCACCGCCAAACCGCTGCCGAAGGTGTCCATCGGCGACTACATCGACGATGTCCGTTCGGTGGCCGACGACGTGGGCGGCGGGCCGGTCCTGATCGGCCATTCCCTGGGCGGCTTCGTGGTCCAGCGCTACCTCGAAGACCGAAGCGCCCCGGCCGCGGTGCTGGTGGGCTCCGTGCCGCCGCAGGGCGTGCTCACCCTGGCGTTGCGGGTGTGGCGGCGGCGGCCGTCGATGACGATGGAATCGTGGAGCGATCCCACGCTGCTGAAGTTCCTCGCTACCCCGGCGCTGGCCCGCGAGTACCTGTTCTGCGCCGACACGCCCGAGGCCGTCGTCGAATCCTGCCGGCAACGCGCCGGGGCCGAGAGTGTTCGCGCGGCCATGACCGACCCGATCGTCCGCCGCGTCAGGACCAGGCGGGTGACCACGCCGATCTTGGTGCTGGGCGCTGAGTACGACGGCTTCGTCAGCGTCCGCGAGGTGCGCAACACGGCGCGCGCCTACCGAACCGAGCCGGAATTCTTTTCCATGGGCCACAACATGATGCTCGAACCGGGCTGGGCCGACGTTGCCGCCCGCATCCACGAATGGCTGCAGACCCGCGAAACGGTGAGCCCGACACGATAGCCAGTCGAGTCGCTACTGCGCCGAAAAGCGTTGGCGTGCTAGATTTCACAGCCGCGACTCAATCGAGTCAGCCGCGTCGACGAGCAACGAACGGGGGGCCTGTGTCGATGCCGCTCAGCGACATCCAGGCGCGGGCCGACAGCGATCCCTGCGACACCAGCGGCACCGGCGTGCTGCGTGGCTGGCAGCGCAGGGCGCTGGTGCGCTACCTCGCTGGCCGGCCGCGCGATTTCCTGGCGGTCGCCACGCCGGGTTCGGGGAAAACCACCTTCGCCCTTCGGGTGGCGGCCGAGCTGCTCGCCCAGCGGGCCGTCGAGCACGTCACCGTCGTAGTGCCCACCGAGCACCTGAAGGTGCAGTGGGCCCAGGCCGCGCAGCGCTACGGCCTCGCGCTGGACCCGAGGTTCTCCAACAGCAACCCGCGGATCGCGCCGGAGTATCACGGCGTGATGGTCACCTACGCGCAGGTCGCCGCGCATCCGACGTTGCACCGGGTGCGCACCGAGCAACGCAAAACCCTGGTCGTCTTCGACGAGATCCACCACGGCGGCGACGCCAAGACGTGGGGCGACGCCATCCGCGAAGCCTTCGGCGACGCCACCCGGCGGCTCGCCCTGACGGGGACGCCCTTTCGTAGCGACGACAGCCCCATCCCATTCGTGACCTACGAGGCCGGTCCCGACGGGATACGGCGTTCGCAGGCCGACCACACCTACGGCTACACCGATGCCCTCGCCGACGGCGTGGTCCGGCCGGTGGTGTTCCTCGCCTACTCGGGGGAGGCGCGGTGGCGCGACAACGCCGGCGAGGAGCATGCGGCCCGCCTCGGCGAGCCGCTGTCGGCCGAGCAGACCGCGCGCGCATGGCGCACGGCGCTAGACCCCGCCGGCGAATGGATGCCCGCGGTGATCACCGCCGCGGATCTGCGGCTGCGCCAGCTCCGCACGCACATACCCGATGCGGGCGGAATGATCATCGCCTCGGATCAGACCGCGGCACGCGCCTATGCCGTCCTGCTGACGAAGCTGACCGGCGAGGCGCCGACGCTGGTGCTCTCCGACGACCCCGGATCGTCGGCGCGGATCAGCGAATTCGCCGCGAGCACCAGCCGCTGGCTGGTCGCGGTGCGCATGGTCTCCGAAGGAGTCGACGTGCCGCGGTTGTCGGTCGGGATCTACGCCACCAGCGCCTCGACGCCGCTGTTCTTCGCTCAGGCCATCGGCCGGTTCGTGCGGTCGCGCCGCCCGGGTGAAATCGCGAGCATGTTCGTGCCGTCGGTGCCGAACCTGCTGCAGCTGGCCAGCGAGCTCGAGGCTCAGCGCAACCACGTGCTCGGCGAGCCGCACCGCGTCTCCGAGGGCGACCCGCTCGAGGGCGACCCCGCCACCAAGACTCAGGACGAGAAGAGCGACGTCGACAAGGGATTCACCTCGTTGGGTGCCGACGCGGAACTCGACCAGCTCATCTTCGACGGATCATCCTTCGGCACCGCGGCTCCGGCGGGCAGCGACGAGGAGGCGGACTACCTCGGCATCCCGGGGCTGCTCGATGCCGATCAGATGCGCAGGCTACTGCACCAGCGTCAGGACGAACAGCTGCAGAAGCGGGCCCAACTGCAAACGAAGGGCGGCCCGCCGCCGGCCGTCGGCACCCCTTCGGCCGCCGTGCACGGTCAGCTTCGGGAGTTGCGCCGCGAGCTGAACACCCTCGTCTCGATCGCCCATCACCGCACCGGCAAGCCGCACGGCTGGATCCATAACGAACTGCGCCGCCGCTGCGGTGGCCCCCCGATCGCCGCGGCGAGCCGCGAACAGCTGCGCGCGCGCATCGACGCCGTGCGCCAGCTCAACGCCGAGCATTCGTGAGCGGGCGCGGCGAGCCGGGCGAATGGGGGCACCTCCCGCTTGCGGGGGAGGGTCGCCGCCGTCAGGGCTAGTCGCCGACGGGTTCCTCGAGCACCTCGACGGCGGGGCCGCCCAATACGGCCAGCAGGCTCTGCTCGACCGTGTCCCGCGCACCGTGCTCGGCGCCGGCTGCCGCGTCCGCCGCTTCGGCCGGCACGGTCACGCAGAAGACGTCCGCCGCCGTCGACCCGAAGGTGTTGACCTTCGCCCAGACGATGTCGGTACCCGCCCGCTCCAGCGCCCGGGTCAGCACCGCGAGCAACCCGACGCGGTCCATGGCGCGGACCTCGACGATCAACACCTCGGGTGAGGCCGAGTCGACCCACAGGATGCGGGGCGGCGCACTCGACCGCGTGACGGGCACCCCGACCTGGACCTCGCCGGCCCGGCTGGTCGCCGCGCTGACGGCGTCGCTGTCGCGCTTTTCCAGCGTGCCCAACACGTCGACGTCGCCGGCGAGCGCTCCGGTGAATTGTTGGCGCAGCAGGCCCGCTTCCGGCGGTGAACCGAACAGCGGCGACGCCACGAATTCGACGATCGCGAATCCCTCGTGGGTGCTGGCCGAGGCCGAATGGATGCGCAGCGAGTTCAGCGCCAGCACCGCAGCGGCTTTCGATACCAGCCCCCGCTGATCCGGCGCGGTCATCACCACATCCAGGCGCTCTCCGCCGCTGGGTTTGATGTCCACATGAACGCCGCGATCGGCTGCCAGCGAAAGGTATTGTGGTGCAGCTGGTTTCGCTTCAGATAGCGGCTCCCCCGCCATCACCAGCCGGCAGCGCCGAACCAGGTCCTCGATCAGCGACGCCTTCCATTCGCTCCACACACCGGGGCCGGTGGCCTTCGAATCCGCCTCGGTCAGCGCGTGCAGAACTTCGAGGAGCAGCGCGTCCCCGCTCAGCGCTTTCACCACGCGCTCAATGGTTTTGGGGTCATTGAGGTCGCTGCGGGTGGCCACTATCGGCAGCAGCAGGTGGTGGCGGACCAACTGCGCGAGCAGCTCGGCCTCGACGGGCGGAATGCCCAGCCTGGGCCCGATCTCAAGCGCCAGGCCCGCGCCGAGCACGCTGTGGTCGACGCCGCGGCCCTTGCCGATGTCGTGCAGCAGAGCGCCGAGCGCGAGCAGGTCGGGTCGCGCCACCCGGGTGGACAGCGGTGCGGCGTTGACGGCCGTCTCGATGACGTGGCGGTCCACCGTCCACTTGTGCGCGACGTCGCGGGGCGGCAGGTCGCGGATGGCGTCCCATTCCGGCAGCAACCGGCCCCACAGCCCCGTGCGGTCCAACGCCTCGATCGTGGCCACCGTGGTCGGCCCGGCCGACAGCACAACCAGCAAGTCGTCCAACGCCTCTCGCGGCCACGGCACCGGCATCTCCGGCGCGGCGGCGGCCAGCCGGCTCAGCGTGGCGGCGCCGATCGGCAGCCCGGTATCCGCCGACGCGGCCGCCACCCGCAACACCAAACCCACGTCGGTATCCGGACGTGCGTCGCGCGCGAGCACGATCTCGCCGGCATATTCGACGACGCCCTCGTCCAGCGGGCGGCGCTTGGGCCGTCGCACGAAGGCCGTCACGCCGCGGCGCGGCAGCGCGTTCTCGGCCGTCCGAATGCCGGTCTCGGCATGGTAGCCGATGGTGCGCCCGGCATCGGACAGTTTGCGCGCCAAGTCAAATCGGTCTCCGATGTGCAGGGCGGCGCTGATCTCGTCGGCGTATTGGGCCTGCAGCTGATCGCGTCCGCGTCCCGACACCCGGTGCAGCTCGGTGCGCACGTCGAGCAGCGTCAGGTGGGCATCGTCGAGGGAACCCCCTGGCGATTCCGGACGCGCCATGCCGTGGCGGTCAATCAGCTGGGCAACGCCCAGCGCGTCGAGCAGTTGCACATCGCGAAGGCCGCCGCGACCCGATTTCAGGTCCGGCTCGGCGCGCTGGGCGATGCGGCCACAACGCTCCCAGCGGGCCTGCGTCATTTCGACGAGCTCGTTCATGCGGGAGCGAATCGCGCTGCGCCACTGGCGTCGTGCGCCGGCGATCAGTGCGTCGGAGAGCCGGGCGTCGCCGGCGATGTGGCGGGCGTCCAGCATGCCCAGCGCCGCGATCATGTCGGCATTGGCGACACCGAGGGTCCCGGAAACGGTCCGCACACTGTGGTCGAGCCGAACGTTGGCGTCCCATAGGGGATACCACAACTTGTCGGCCACCTTGCCTAGCACGTCGTCGGACTTGTTGTCGTGCAACAGCATGAGGTCAAGGTCGGAATGCGGCAACAGCTCATGGCGGCCCAGTCCGCCGATCCCGACGATCGCGAAGCCGCTCTCGTCGGCGATCCCGATCTCGGCCGCCTTGGCCATCAACCAGGATTCGTGCAGATCCAGCCAGGCGTGCCGCAGTTCGGCGGCGTGCAGCCTGGCGCCCCCAGACAACAGTTGGCGCCGCGAGGCAGCCAGATCGACTGCCCCGCAGGCGCTTTCTGTCTCCGCTAGGTGCCCGGACAAGTCGGGGTCGTTCGGGGTCATACCCTCCCGGCCCGCCCGGGTCGAATCAGCGATTGACAGCGGATGTCATAGCGCATCGGTTCCGCGCTCGCCGGTGCGCACCCGCACGATGGTTTCCACGGGGCTCACCCACACTTTGCCGTCACCGATCTTGCCGGTGCGCGCGGCCCGGACGATGCTGTCCACGACCTTGTCGACGATGGAGTCGTCGACAACGACCTCGATGCGCACCTTGGGCACGAAGTCGACCGAGTATTCGGCGCCCCGGTAGACCTCGGTGTGACCCTTCTGCCGTCCGTAGCCCTGGATTTCGCTGACCGTCATCCCCAGGACGCCCGCATCCTCCAGACCGGTCTTCACGTCATCGAGTGTGAACGGCTTTACGATCGCGGTGATCAGCTTCATGACTGCTCTGCCTCCACTTTGTCGCCCACTCGCTCCTCCTCCAGGCCGTTGCGGGTATCCGCCACAGCGGCCCGGGGCGGCAGAACCGAACCGGTAGCCACGGCGAAATCGTAACCACTCTCGGCATGCTCGGCCTCATCGATACCCGTGGCTTCCGCCTCTGGGTTGAGACGAAGCCCGATGGTGTACTTCAGGATCAAAGCCAAGATTAGCGTGACGATACCGGAGTAGAAGAGAACGGCGAACGCGCCGATCGCCTGTCGCTCCAGCTGGGCCCAGCCGCCGCCGTAGAACAATCCCTTGGACACCCCGGTGACGCCGTTGATGGCCGGGCTCTCCGGCGCGGCGAGCAGCCCCACCAGCAGCGTGCCGGCCAAGCCGCCGACCAGGTGAACCCCGACCACATCGAGTGAGTCGTCGAAGCCCAGCTTGAATTTCAGGCCGACCGCCAGCGCGCACACCACGCCAGCCACCAGGCCCACCACCAACGCGCCCAGCACGTTGACCGACGAGCACGACGGCGTGATGGCGACCAGGCCCGCGACGATGCCGGACGCCGCGCCCAGCGTGGTCGCCTTGCCGTCGCGGATGCGCTCGGTGAGCATCCAGCCCAGCATCGCGGTGGCCGTCGCGACCGTGGTGGCCATGAAGGTCGACCCGGCGACACCGTTGGAGGTGGTGGCCGATCCGGCGTTGAACCCGTACCACCCGAACCACAGCAACCCGGCACCGAGCATCACGAACGGCAGGTTGTGCGGCCGGAACAACGTGGTGGGCCAACCGCGCCGCTTGCCCAGCACGATCGCCAGCATCAGGCCCGCCACACCGGAATTGATGTGGACCGCCGTCCCGCCGGCGAAGTCGATCGCGTGCAGCTTGTTGGCGATCCAGCCGCCCTTCTCGGAGGCGAAGCCGTCGAAAGCGAAAACCCAGTGCGCGACCGGGAAGTAGACGAACGTCGCCCACAGGCCGGCGAACACCAGCCAGGCGCTGAACTTCAGCCGGTCGGACACCGCGCCCGAGATCAGGGCGACGGTGATGATCGCGAACATCAGCTGGAACGCCACGAACACGGTGGCGGGCAGGGTGCCCGCCAGCGGGATGTCCGTTGCCGCAACGCCTTTGCTCGGATCGGCGGCCACCGCGTTGACGCCGATGAGGCCTTTCAGACCCCAAAACGAGGTCGGCTTTCCAACGACTCCGTCCCCGGCGTCGTCGCCGAAGGCGAGCGAATAGCCGTAGAGCACCCACAGCACGGTGACAACGCCCATCGCGCTGATGCTCATCATGAGCATGTTCAGCACGCTTCGGGCGCGCACCATACCGCCGTAGAAAAACGCCAGACCCGGCGTCATCAACAGCACCAGCGCGGAACTGGCCAACATCCAAGCGGTATCGCCCGTATTGGGCTGGCCCAGTATTGGGTATGTCACTCGCAATCTCCTCCAGTCGGCCCACAACTGGCCGCCAGACACGCGTCTGATGACCTGTTCGAAGAACATTGCGAGATGGTTGTTTCGGCGATGGTGCCGCCATGTTTCAGCGGGATTAACGTCCCGCTCGGCGTGTAAGGGGTTTCAGCCGAGCAGCGCGTCGACGAAAGCGGCCGGTTCGAACGGCGCGAGATCGTCAGGGCCTTCCCCGAGCCCGACAAGTTTGACCGGCACGCCGAGTTCCTGCTGAACCCGAAAGACGATGCCGCCCTTGGCCGTTCCGTCCAGCTTGGTCAGCACCGCACCGGTGATCTCGACCACCTCGGCGAACACCCGAGCCTGGGCCAATCCGTTCTGCCCGATGGTGGCGTCGAGCACCAGCAACACCTCGTCGACCGCGGCGCGCCGTGTTACGACCCGCTTAACTTTGTCGAGCTCGTCCATCAGCCCGACCTTGGTGTGCAGCCGCCCCGCGGTGTCTATGAGCACCACGTCGGCGCCCGCGGCGATGCCTTTGTCGACGGAGTCGAACGCCACCGAGGCCGGATCGGCGCCCTCGGCGCCGCGCACCACCTCGGCGCCCACCCGCGACGCCCAGGTCTGCAGCTGATCGGCCGCCGCGGCGCGGAACGTGTCGGCGGCGCCCAGGACGACGCGCCGCCCGTCGGCTACCAGTACCCGGGCCAGCTTGCCGACGGTGGTGGTTTTTCCGGTGCCGTTCACGCCGACGATCAGCAGCACCGAGGGATGGTCGTCGTGCGGCAGCGCGCGGATCGACCGGTCCATGCCGGGCTGCAACTCCGTGATCAGCACGTCGCGCAGCACGGCCTTGGCGTCGGCCTCGGTGCGCACGTCGCTGCTGGCCAGCCGGGCGCGCAACTGGGAGATCACCGATTCGGCGACCACCGGGCCCAGGTCGGCGACCAGCAGTGTGTCCTCGACGTCCTGCCAAGCGTCCTCGTCCAGGTCGCCGCCGCCGATCAGGCCCAGCACGCTGCGCCCGAGCGCGTTCTGCGATCTGGCGAGCCTGCCGCGTAGCCGCTCCAGCCGGCCCTCCGTGGGCGCGATCTCCTCGATCTCGGGGGTAGCGGGGGCTTCGGGGGTCTCGGGAACTGCCGGGGCCTCGCGAGCGGCCGGGACCGCCGGTGCCGGGGCCTCGGGTGCGGCGGCCCGGGGTGCCGGGGCTGGGGCCTGCGACGCCGGGGCCTCGGGTGCCGGTTCGGGAAGCTCGACCTCGGAAATTGTGCGCCGCGGCGCGTCGCTCGGAATGGCCGCGTCGTCACCTACCGCGGGTAGCCCGGTGGTGTCGAGCCGATCGGCTGTCGTGGTCTGGCTGAAGGTGATGCCCGAGGACGCGGTGTAGCCGCCGGAACGGTCAATCGCCCCGGGTTCCGGCCGGGTCGAGAAGCTGATGCGGCGCCGCCGATACCGCAGCAGGCCCAGGACCAGCGCGGTGATGACGACCAGGGCAGCGACGACCGCGATGGCGATCCAAAGACCTTGGGACACGCTGACATTGTTTCAAGCGGTCTGCTGCCGGTTGGTCACCGGCCCTCGCTCGACGGCGCCGACCCGCGTCGCCCGGCTACGCCGAGCTCGCGATCGCCGCAGCTCGACGGCGCCGACCCGCGTCGCCCGGCTAGGCCGCGCTCACGATCGCCGCCGATCAGGTGGCGACCAGCTGCTCCACCTGCTGGCCACGCATCCGCTGGGAGATGACGGCGGTGATGCCGTCGCCCTGCATGGTCACGCCGTAGAGCGCGTCCGCGACCTCCATCGTCGGCTTCTGGTGCGTGATGATGATGAGCTGAGAGCGCGCCCGCAGCAGTTCGAACAGCGAGATCAGCCGGCGCAGGTTGGTGTCGTCGAGGGCGGCCTCCACCTCGTCCATGATGTAGAACGGCGACGGGCGGGCCCGGAAGATCGCCACCAGCATCGCGACGGCCGTCAGTGCCTTTTCGCCACCGGACAGCAGCGACAGGCGGGTGATCTTCTTGCCCGGCGGGCGGGCTTCGACCTCGATGCCGGTGGTGAGCATGTCGTCGGGATTGGTCAGCCGCAGTCGGCCCTCACCGCCGGGGAACAACACCGCGAAGACGTCGGAGAACTCGCGTTCGACGTCGGTGTAGGCCTCGCTGAACACCTGCAGGATGCGGGCGTCGACCTCGTCGACCACACCGAGCAGGTCCTTGCGGGCGGCTTTGACGTCCTCGAGCTGGGTGGACAGGAAGTTGTAGCGCTCTTCGAGCGCGGCGAACTCCTCCAGCGCCAGCGGGTTGACCCTGCCCAGTTCGGCCAGCTCACGCTCGGCTCGCTTGGCCCGGCGCTCCTGGGTCGGCCGGTCGTAGGGAATCGGCGCGGGCGCGAAAACCTGTTCGCCGCGCTCCTTCGCCTGCTCGTATTCGGCCATCTCGAGCTCGGAGGGCGGCAGTTGATTCTCCGGGCCGTACTCGGCGATCAGGTCGGCCGGCGCCATGCCGAACTGCTCGAGCACCATCTGCTCGAGCTGCTCGATTCGCATCGCCGCCTGGGCGTTGGCCACCTCGTCGCGGTGCAGCGAGTCGGTCAAGGCTGCCACCCGGGCGCTCAACGCGTTCACCTCGTCGCGCACTGCTGCCATCGCGGTCGCACGCTGCCGGCGTTCGGCGGCCAGGGTGTCGCGGATCTTGGAGGCGGCGTTGACGACGCCGTTCAACCGCTGCGCCAGTAGCCGCCCAGAGTCGGCCGCCGCCGCCGCCACCGCGGCGGCGCGCAGTCGCGCCTCCCGCGCCTGCTGGGCACGCAGCCGGGCTTCGCGTTCGGCTGCGGCCGCGCGGCGCAACGAATCCGCCCGTCCGCGAACCGCATTCGCACGCTCTTCGGCGGTCCGCACCGCCAGCCGCGCCTCGATTTCCACGCTGCGAGCGGTTTCGGTTGCGGCGGCGATCTGCTGGCGGTTCACGGGTTCTTCCGTCGGCGCGTGCCGGGTCTCCTGGGCGTTACGTAGCCGGGTTTCCAGTTCGGTGACTTCGGCGACGGTCTGGGTCCGGCCCGCCTCGGCCTCCTCGCGCTGCCGCAGCAGCCTGCTCCACTCGTCTTCGGACGTCCGGGCGTCCTGACCGAGCCGGCCGAGCTGCTCGTACATTCCCGAGATTTCGCTGTCGGACTCGTTGAGCGCGGCCAGCGCCTGCTCGGCCGAGTCCTGACGGGCCATCTGCTCGGTCAGCGCGCCGGACAACGCCGCGCTCAGCTGGGCCACCCGGGCCTCCGCGGCGGTGAGCTCGTCGCCGGCCTTGTCGATTTCCGAGGTCACCTCGAGCGTGGACGGCTTGCGGTCCGATCCGCCGGTCACCCAGCCGGCACCCACCAGGTCACCGTCGAGCGTGACGGCGCGCAGGTGGGAGTGCGCCGCCACCAGTGCCAGGGCCTGGTCCAGGTCGTCGACCACGGCGACGCCGGAGAGCATGGCCGTGATCGCGCCGCGCAGCCGGGCGGGCGCGTCGATCAGGTCGAGCGCCCACAGCGCACCTGCCGGGGCGGCTTGCGTCGCCGGTTGGTCGGCGGGCCAGTCACCCAGCACCAGCGCGGCGCGGCCGCCGTCCGCCTCCTTGAGCGCGGCGACGGCCGAACGCGCCGCGCCGAAGCTCTCGGCTGCCAGTGCGTCGGCCGCCGATCCCAGCACCGCGGCCAGCGCCGCCTCGTAGCCAGAGCGAACCTTGACCAGCTTAGCCATGGGGCCCAAAAGTCCTGTGCCGCCGTGGTTTTGGGTGAGCCACGCCGCGCCATCCTTGCGCTCGAGCCCGATCGCGAGCGCGTCGATGCGGGCGCGCAACGAGGCCACCTGGCGTTCGGCGTCTCGCTCGGCGGAGTGCAGTTCAGCCACCCGCGCGTCGGCGAGCCGCAACGCGGCAACGGTGCGCTCGTGGTGTTCGTCGAGGCCCACCTCGCCCTGATCGAGTTCACCGACCCGGCTCTGGACGGTCTCGAATTCCACCTTGGCCTGCTGCGCGCGGGCGGCGGCCTGTTCGATGCGTTCGGACAGGCGCGCCACACTGTCGTCGATCGATTCGACGCGCGCTCGCATTGTCTCCACCTGACCGGCCAAGCGCGCCAAGCCTTCTCGACGATCCGCCTCCGCGCGCACCGCCGCCATGTGGGCCCGATCGGCCTCGGCGGCCTCACGCTCCCGCTCCGCCAACTCGGCGCGGGCGCCATCCAGCCGGGTGCGCGTGCCGGCCAGTTCGCCGAGCAGCTGCCGCTCGGCGACCGCGACCTGCTCGGCCTCGGCTTCCAGCACGTCGGGGTCGGTGTCGCTGGTGGCAACCGGCTCTACGTCGAGGTGCTGCGCCCGCTCGCTGGCGATGCGCACGGTCGCGGCGACCCGTTCGGCCAGTGCGGACAGCGCGAACCAGGTGTGCTGCACCGACTCGGCCCTGCTCGAGAGTTCGCCAACCGCCGTTTCGTGCGTGGTCAGCTCCGCGGACGCCTCGGCCAGGCGTGAGGAGGCCTGGTCGTGGTCGCGGCGTATGGCGGCCTCAGCCTCGAAAATGGCCTCGCGCTCGCCCTGCCGGTTGACCAGGTCGTCCGCGGCCAGCCGCAGCCTTGCGTCACGAAGGTCGGCCTGGATCGTCTGGGCCCGACGGGCCACCTCGGCCTGGCGGCCCAGCGGTTTGAGCTGGCGACGCAGTTCGGTGGTCAGGTCGGTGAGCCGGGCCAGGTTCGCCGACATCGCGTCAAGTTTGCGCAGGGCTTTTTCTTTGCGCTTGCGGTGCTTGAGCACGCCGGCGGCTTCTTCGATGAACGCGCGACGGTCCTCGGGGCGCGATTGCAGGATCTCGTCAAGCTTGCCCTGCCCGACTATGACGTGCATCTCCCGGCCGATCCCGGAGTCGCTCAGCAGTTCTTGAACATCCATCAAACGGCAACTGCTGCCGTTGATTTCGTATTCGCTGGCGCCGTCGCGGAACATTCGCCGCGTGATGGACACCTCGGAGTATTCGATGGGCAGCGCGTTGTCGGAGTTGTCGATGGTGACGGTGACCTCGGCACGGCCCAGCGGGGCCCGCGACGACGTCCCGGCGAAGATGACGTCTTCCATCTTCCCGCCGCGCAGGGTCTTCGCCCCCTGCTCCCCCATGACCCAGGCCAGCGCGTCGACGACGTTGGATTTGCCGGACCCGTTGGGCCCGACGACGGCGGTGATGCCCGGTTCGAAGCGCAGAGTCGTCGGCGAGGCGAAGGACTTGAAGCCCTTCAGCGTCAGACTCTTGAGGTACACGGCGAGCCAGACTACCGCTCGAATCGGCCCAGGCGGCTTCACCGAGGGGTGTCGGCTCGCCCGAAACATGGCCGCGCTCTGCGTGGTCGGCGCACTGGTCACAGTGGCCACATCAGCCACGGGGACACTCGATCCGGGCCGGTGCTGGTGTGACTGATGTGACGCGCGAGGCCACGACCCGCCTCAGCGCTCGACGAAACCCTCGAACCGCTCCTGCGGCTGCGACCAGTCGGCCACGACCTTGTCGACGTGCCCGGGCCGCGACGGCCACGCCGTGCCACCTTCCAGCAAATGCAACAGCTTCTCGCCGGCCGGCCGCGGCCCCTGGGCGACCACCAGGACTCGGCCGTCGGCCTGGTTGGCCGCATAACCGGTGAGGCCCAGCTCCAGCGCCCGGCAGCGCGTCCACCAACGGAATCCGACCCCCTGGACCTGGCCGTGCACCCAGGCGGTGAGCCGGGTATCAGGCTCCGACATCGCTAACCTCGAAGTTGACGGTGGTACCGGACTTGAGCGTGCGCCCGACGGTGCAGACCTGGTCGATGGCCCGGTTGACCACGACCAGCAGACGCTCCTTCTCGTTGTCGGCCAGGGCCGACAGGTCCAGTTCCAGGGTCTCCTCCAGCAGCGGATAGCGCTCCTGCTCGCGGTCGGCGGCACCGGAGACCTTGATGACTGCCTTGTAGTCGTCGCCCAGCCGGCGGCCCAGCGGTAGGTCGCTGGACATCCCGCTGCACGCCGCCAGCGCGATCTTGAGCAACTCACCGGGTGTGAACACGCCGTCGACATCCTCGGAACCGATCAGCACCTGCGCTCCACGTGAGCTGTACCCGGTGTAGCGGCGAGTTCCGGTGCGTTCCACCCATAGTTCGGCCATGGCTTATTTGTACCGGGCGCTGAAACTTTGACGCGCGGGCATACTGCTTTGCATGGCCACCGTGGTCGCGTTCCATGCCCACCCCGACGATGAGGTCGTGCTCACCGGCGGCACCCTGGCGCGGGCGGCCGCGGCCGGGCACCGGGTGGTCGTGGTCACGGCAACCGACGGGCGCGTCCACAATGAAGACGAAAACGACCGAATCGACGAATTACGTTCGAGCGCACGGATTCTCGGGGCGCACCGGGTAGAGTGCCTCGGGTATGCCGACAGCGGCTACGGTCCGCTGTTCTACCCGGATCCACCCGGGCGCATCCGATTCGGGCGCGCGGATCTCGACGAGGCCGCCGGGCGGCTGGCCGGCATCCTGCGCGACGAACGCGCCGACCTGCTGCTCAACTACCAGCCCAACGGCGGCTACGGCCACCGCGACCACGTCCAGGTACACCACGTCGGCAAGCGTGCCGCCGAACTCGCCGCCACTCCGCGGGTGCTCGAGGTGACGATGCCGCGCGAAATGCTGCTCCGCGTCAGCGATATCGCGCATCTGTTGCGGCTTCCCGGCCCATACGAACGTGACGTCGTCCGCGGCGCATACGCTCCGCGCGCGACAATCACGCATCGGGTCAACGTCTTTCGCTTTGCGCGCCAGAAGCGAGACGCTCTGGCCGCGCACCGCTCTCAGATCGGCGCCTCCAGTGTGGCCGCGCGGGTGTTCGGGCTACTGCATCGGCTGCCGCCCCAGGTGTTCGGTGCGGTGTTTCGCCACGAGTGGTTCGTGGACCCGGCGTTGCCCGCCGGGACGCTGCGCGGCGACATCTTCGATTGAGTCAGCCGCGCTGAGGAACGCTCAACCCCGTGGTCGCGGTTGACATTTCGGGCAGTAGATCGAGGAACGGTTCATGAACTTCTCCCGGCGCATCACCGCCCCGCAGCGGCGGCAGGCTTCACCTTCACGGCCGTACGCGTCGAGCGATCGGTCGAAGTATCCCGATTCGCCGTTCACGTTGACGTAGAGCGAATCAAACGAGGTCCCGCCCTTGGCCAGCGCGTCGCGCATCACCTCGGCGGCCGCGTCCAGCACGGCGGTCAACTGCTTGCGGGTCAGCGTGTCGGCGATCCGCGCGCCGTTCAGCTGGGCCCGCCAGAGCGCCTCGTCGGCGTAGATGTTGCCGATGCCGGACACCACCTGCTGGTCGAGAAGCTGCCGCTTGATTTCGGAATGCTTGCGCCGCAACACTTTCACCACCGCGCCGGCATCGAATCGGGGGTCCAGCGGGTCACGCGCCAGATGCGCGACCGGCTCCGGCACCACGGTGCCGTCCACCTCAACCAGATCGGCGAGCATCCACCCACCGAAGGTGCGCTGATCGGCGAAACTCAGCACGGTCCCGTCGTCGAGCAGCGCGGAGATCCGGACGTGGTCGGTGCGCGGCACTTCCCCCAGCAGCATCTGCCCGCTCATGCCGAGGTGGACCACCAACGCCGTATCCGATTCCTGCCCAGCGGGTTCCGTGTCGAGCAGCAGCCACAGGTACTTGCCGCGCCGATCGGTGCCGGTGATGCGCGCATTCAACAACCGGGCGGTGAGGTCCGCGGGCCCCGCTTCGTGACGACGCACCGCGCGCGGGTGATGTACGCGGACGGCGGTGATCGTCTTGCCGACGACATGGGCGTGCAAGCCGCGGCGCACCACCTCGACTTCGGGCAGTTCGGGCATTTAGACGGACGTTTTTCCCGCGGGGTCCAGCACGTCGAGTGTCTTCCAGGTGGCCGCCGCGGCCTTCTGCTCGGCCTCCTTCTTGGAGCGGCCGACACCGGTGCCGTATTCGGTTTCCGCCACCACGACCACCGCGGTGAATTCCTTGTCGTGATCGGGCCCGGTGGAGGTGACGACGTAGGACGGCGCGCCCATGCCGCGGGCCGCGGTCAGTTCCTGCAGGCTGGTCTTCCAGTCCAGCCCGGCGCCCAGCGTCGGCGCGGCATCCAGTAGTGGGCCGAACAACCGCAGAATCACCTCGCGCGCAACGTCGATGCCGTGATCGAGGTAGATCGCGCCCAGCAGCGATTCCATGCCATCGGCCAGGATGCTCGATTTCTCGGCACCGCCAGTGTTGGCTTCGCCACGCCCCAGCAGCAGATGGACGCCGAGGCCCCCGTCGCACAGCTTGCGCGCGACGTCGGCCAGCGCCTGGGTGTTGACCACACTGGCGCGAAGTTTGGCCAGGTCACCCTCGGTGCGGTCGGGATGGCGGTGATACAGCTCGTCGGTGATGGTCAGGCCCAGCACGGCGTCGCCCAGGAATTCCAGGCGTTCGTTGGTCGGCAGGCCACCGTGTTCGTACGCGTAACTGCGATGCGTCAGCGCCAGAGACAGCAGTTCCTCCGACAGCTCAACCCCGAGGGCATCGAGCAGCGCCTGCCGTGAACTCACCGCTTACCCCGCGACTCATCCGACTCGGCGCTGAACATGCCCGCCAGCTTGGCCCAGCGTGGATCGATGCGGTCGTGCTGATGGGCCGGATCGGCGGCCAGCGAAACACCGCACTCCGGGCACAGCCCCGGGCAATCCGGGGTGCACACGGGCGAGAACGGAAGCTCGAGTCCCACGGCGTCGACGATGGACTGCTCGAGGTCGATGGTGTTGTCGACGATGTGGCCCACCTCGTCTTCCTCGGTGGTCGCCTCGGTGGTGCTGTCCGGGTAGGCGAACAGCTCGGTGAGCCGCACTTGCACCTGTCCGTCGAGCTTGGTCAGACAGCGGCAGCATTCGCCGGCCGTGGGCGCGGTGACCGTCCCGGTCACCAGCACGCCCTCGGACACCGATTGGACCTGTAAGTCCAGCTCGAGTGGGGCATCCGCCTCGATGGCGATCATGTCCAGTCCGATGCGCGACGGACTGGGCACGGTTGTCCGCAGGGTCACCATCGCCCCGGGGCGGCGCCCGAGCCGGGTGATGTCGAACGCCATCGGCGCCGCCAGCCGTGACGTGGCGCCGCGGGCCGATGGTGTGCTGTGCTGCCGCGTCATATCGGAAATCCTACGGCGCTGACCGCATAATTCCAGGGCGCGCCCGCCCGGCAAACAGCCGCGAAGCGGCTAGCGCACGGCGTAGTCGTGGGTTCCGGCGGCCGTCCGCAGTTGGTGACGACCGCGCCCCACCGACCGCAGGGTCCCGTTGAGGAATTCCTCGAACTCGGCGAGCTTGTTGTCGACGTAGATGTCGCACTCGCCGCGCAGCCGGTCGGCCTCGGCGTGCGCGGAGTCGATGAGCCGGGTGGCCTCGGCGTTGGCCGCCTCCACCACGCTGTTCTGCGAGACCAGGCGTTGCTGTTCCTTGATGCCCTCTTGCACGGCCTTCTCGTAGGAGATGTTGCCGTTTTCCAGCAGCCGTTCGGCTTCGGCCTGAGCGCGGCCGACGCTGGCCTCGTACTCGCGCTTGGCCGCCGTGGCGATGCGCATCGACTCTTCGCGGGCCTCGCCGACCATCCGCTCAGAGTGCTGGCGCGCTTCGCTCACCATCCGGTCGGCTTGCGCCTTGGCGTCGGACAACAGCCGGTCGGCCTCTGCGCGGGCGTGGTTGAGCATCGACTCCGACTCGGTGGTTGCCGAGGACACCATGGACTCGGAGTGCGACTTGGCGTCGGACAGCATGGAGTCGCGCGCGTCCAGCACATCCTGGGCGTCGTCCAGTTCGCCCGGGATTGCGTCCTTGATGTCATCGATCAGCTCCAGCACGTCGCCGCGAGGCACTACGCAGCCGGCTGTCATCGGAACGCCACGGGCTTCTTCCACGATGGCGCTGAGTTCGTCCAGCGCCTCAAAGACTCGATACACGGCCATACCCTCCTGGCGTCTGCAAAGCTCTTATTGTTACCAGTGTGCCTGGTGATGTCACTGTGACAGTGGTGGTGACACCGGTGTGTCGGGTATTTGCCCGTTCGGGCCACCTCAAACGCCCCGGCGAGGTGTTTTGCGCCTGGTAATTGAAAGCCAATGCCATCAGGAAGCGCCCCGTTCACACTGTTACGGCGGCCCGGTGGCCGCGCGAGGTGGTTCATCCATATTCGTTGCCGGGTCCCCGTTGATGCGGGAGGGGCGCAGGCCCGGGGTTCGCGCCGGGGCCCGGCTATTGCCAGCGATTCTAGGTCGCGGATGGCCAACGGCACTATCGCACTGTCAGCGGGGTGCCGGCCGGGCCGGGCCGCCGTCTCCCCGATGCGCAGTGCATTCGCCCGCGGTTTATACCCCCGTGGGGTATGCTCGACGGTTAAGACGCAGCCGCTAAGCGAGTGGTTACCCGCAGGAGGACACAAGTGACGGTGCTATCAGCGGTCGGGCACGCTTTGACGCTCGCGGGGTCGATGACGTGGGAAATCTTATGGGCGCTGATCCTGGGCTTCGCCCTCTCGGCGGTGGTGCAGGCCGTCGTGCGGCGCTCGACGATCGTGGCGCTGATGGGGGACGACAGGCCGCGCACCTTGGCCGTCGCGGCCGGGCTGGGAGCGGCATCGTCGTCGTGCTCGTACGCCGCGGTGGCGTTGGCGCGATCGCTGTTCCGCAAGGGCGCCAACTTCACCGCCGCGATGGCGTTCGAAATCGGCTCCACCAACCTGGTGGTGGAATTGGGCATCATCCTGGCGCTGCTGATGGGCTGGCAATTCACCGCCGCCGAATTCGTCGGCGGGCCGCTGATGATCGTGGTGCTGGCCGTCCTGTTCCGGCTGTTCGTGCGATCGCGGCTCGTGGATGCCGCCCGCGAGCAGGCCGAGCGGGGAATCGCCGGTTCGATGGAAGGCCACGCGGCCATGGACATGTCCGTCCAAGGGGAAGGCTCGTTTTGGCGACGGCTGTTCTCCCCGGCGGGTCTCACCTCGGTTTCGCACGTGTTCGTGATGGAATGGCTCGCGATCCTGCGCGATCTCGTCCTGGGCTTGCTGATCGCGGGTGCCGTGGCGGCCTGGGTGCCCGAAAAGTTCTGGCAGATCTTCTTTTTGGCCGATCACCCGGGCCTCTCGGCGATATGGGGACCGATCGTGGGGCCCATCGTGGCGATCGTGTCCTTCGTGTGCTCGATCGGCAATGTCCCGCTGGCCGCGGTGTTGTGGAACGGGGGCATCAGCTTCGGCGGCGTCATCGCGTTCATCTATGCCGACCTGTTGATCCTTCCGATCCTGAATATCTACCGCAAGTACTACGGCGTTCGGATGATGCTGACACTGCTGGGTACCTTCTACGCCGCGATGGTCGCCGCCGGGTATTTGGTCGAATTGATCTTCGGCACAACTCATCTCATTCCCGTGCAGCGCCACGCGATGGTGCTGGAAGCATCGATCTCATGGAACTACACGACCTGGCTCAACATCGCGTTCCTGGCGCTCGCGGTCATCCTGGTCGCCCGGTTCATCACGTCCGACGGTCTGCCGATGGTGCGCATGATGGGCGGCTCCCCTGACACCGGCCAGTCCGAGCATCAGCACTGACCGGCCTCAGGGTTGCGGTAACCGCACGTCCAGCACCACGCGGCGCCCTTGGTCGGCCTCGGCGAGCGCCCATTTCACGACCTCGCTCATCTCCGCCGGCGTGTGCACGCTGCGTCCGCTCCCCCCGCAGGCCTTGACCAGGGCGGCGTAGTCGGTGTCGGGTGTGAGCCGGGTTTCGTCGAAGTCGTTCTCCCGCACCGAGATTCCGTCCGGATACAACGCCATGACGGGCAACTTGGGGCGGATTGACCCGTTATTCTTCAGTTCTGGACTGCGGGATCTGTGCGCTAATGGGTGCCGGATTTGCCCGGGTGGGCACCTGTGCACTGGGAAGGCCGCCTCGGGTGCTGCAACCGAGGCGCAGATCGTGTGGTTTTCACGGCGTGGATCGTGCGCGGTCGAGCGCTCCCCGGCAGAGGATGATGGCACTGCCGGCGCGAAACCGACGGCCGAAACTTGTCGTACCCCGCTGCGATGATGAGGTTATGTCCTTGACTGCATCGCCGCCGGTGGCGATGAGCCCTGCCGAGCGGCTGGAGGTGTTGTTCGAGGAGCTGGCGGAGTTGGCCGGTCAGCGCAACGCGATTGATGGACGCATCGTGGAGATCGTGGCCGAGATCGATCGCGACGAGCTCTGCGGCGTCACGGGCGCACGGTCGGTTCCGGCGTTGGTGGCCTGGAAGATGGGCTCGTCCTCGGCAAACGCCCACACGATCACCACGGTCGCGCGCCGGCTCGAGGCGTTTCCTCGTTGCGCCCTAGGCATGCGGGAGGGCCGACTGTCGCTCGATCAGGTTGGCGTCATCGCGGCGCGGGCCGGGGAGGGGTCTGATGAGCACTACGCGCAGCTGGCCGAGGTCGCG
>NZ_DASUHS010000027.1:0-77720 GCF_036273375.1 Mycobacterium sp.
TATTTGGACCGGATCGCAGTCGGGCGCCGAAGCCTCGAAGCCCGGAGCCGCGGCGGCCCCGAGCATGACCACGCACCTGAAGGCCCCGGACGGCACCCAGGTCGCCACCGCGAAGTTCGAATTCAACAACGGCTACGCCACCATCACCATCGAGACGACCGCCAACGGTGTACTCACGCCCGGCTTCCACGATGTGCACATCCACCAGGTCGGCAAGTGCGAACCCAACTCGGCAGGCCCGACCGGCGGCGCGCCGGGGGACTTCCTTTCCGCCGGCGACCACTTCCAGGCGCCCGGGCACACCGGCGAGCCCGCCAGTGGAGCCCTGCCCCCCTTGCAGGTGCGCAAGGACGGCTCCGGAACGATGATGACCACCACGGACGCATTCGCCATGCAGGATCTGCTCACCGGGCAGAAGACCGCGGTCATCATTCACGCCGGTGCGGCCAACTCCGCCAACACCCCATCAGGGGGCACCAACCAGACCAATGGCACGCCGGGCCCCAACGACATGACGACGAGTACCGGTGACCCCGGTAAGCGGGTGGCGTGCGGTGTCATCGGTGCCGGCTAACAGGGCCAACTCGCGCATCGATTTCGCCCGTTCTCCACGGCCGACGCTCGGGGTCGAGTGGGAGTTCGCGCTCGTCGACGCGCACACCCGCGACCTGAGCAACGAAGCCACCGCGGTGATCGCCGAGATCGGCGAAAACCCGCGCGTGCACAAGGAATTGCTGCGCAACACCGTCGAGGTGGTCACAGGCATCTGCCGCACCGCTGGCGAGGCCATGGAGGATCTGCGGCAGACCCTGGGGCCGGCGCGCCGCGTCGTCCGGGATCGCGGCATGGAGCTGTTCTGTGCCGGCGCACACCCGTTCGCGCAGTGGACTTCTCAGAAGCTCACCGACGCCCCCCGCTATGCCGAACTGATCAAGCGCACCCAATGGTGGGGACGCCAGATGCTGATCTGGGGTGTGCACGTGCACGTCGGCATCTCCTCGCCGAACAAGGTGATGCCGATCATGACGTCGCTGCTCAACTACTACCCGCACCTGCTGGCGCTGTCGGCGTCGTCGCCGTGGTGGACGGGCGTGGACACGGGATACGCCAGCAACCGGGCGATGATGTTTCAGCAGCTGCCCACCGCGGGGCTGCCGTTCCAATTCCAGACGTGGCCGGAATTCGAACGCTTCGTCTACGACCAGAAGAAGACCGGCATCATCGACCACGTCGACGAAGTCCGTTGGGACATCAGGCCTTCACCCCGCTTGGGCACGATCGAAATGCGGATCTGCGACGGCGTGTCCAACCTGCGCGAACTGGGGGCGTTGGTCGCGCTGACGCACTGCCTGGTGGTCGATCTGGACCGCCGGCTGGAAGCCGACGAGTCGTTGCCGAGCATGCCGCCCTGGCACAACCAGGAGAACAAGTGGCGCGCCGCCCGCTACGGCCTGGACGCGGTGATCATCCTCGACGCCGACAGCAACGAGCGGTTGGTCACCGAGGATCTCGACGACGTGCTGAACCGGCTGGAGCCGGTGGCGAAGAAGTTGAACTGCGTCGACGAGCTGGCCGCGGTGGCCGACATCCCGCGGCAGGGTGCGTCATACCAGCGGCAGCGCAGGGTGGCCGAAGAACATGACGGCGACCTGCGTGCGGTCGTCGACGCGCTGGTGGCCGAACTGGAGATCTGATGACGGAACCCCTTGAGCTGGCGATGTTTCCGCTGGAGTCGGTGCTGCTGCCCGACCAGGACCTGCCGTTGCGGATCTTCGAGCCACGCTATGGCGCGCTGGTGCGGCACTGCATGGACACCGGCGACCCGTTCGGGGTGGTACTGATCTCGCGCGGGCGTGAGGTCGGTGGCGGTGATGCGCGTTGCGACGTCGGCGTATTGTCCCGGATTGCCGACTGCGTCGACCACGGCGCCGGGCGGTATTCGTTGAATTGCAGTACCGGAGAACGCATTCGGGTATCCGAATGGTTGCCCGACGACCCGTATCCGCGGGCGACGGTCGCGCCGTGGCCCGACGAGCCCGGTGATGCGGTGTCGGACGCCGAGCTCCTCGACGTCGAAGACCGGGCCATGGCACTGTTCGAGCGGATTGCGCAGGTGCGCGACATCAAGCTCCCGGGCCGTGAGGTGATCCTGGGGTATGACCGGACCGGTCCGGCGGGGAAACGTTTGTTCGCGTTGGCGTCTCGCATTCCGATCGGCACGGCCGACCGCTACTCGGTGCTGTCGGCGCCGACGGCCGCCGGTCGCCTTGTCGCGCTGCGCGAAGCCGTGGACGCGGTCGCCGAAGTGGTGGAATTCCAGCTATCCGAATGACCGGGGTCGTGGTTTGCAAAAGGACGGGTGCATGAAGGTACAGCTTCAGGTCAGCGGTTCACCGGTGCAGGCCGCGGCAAGTGCCGCCGACATCGCCGCGACGGGCGCGGACGGATTGTTCACCTTCGAAGGCCAGCACGACGTCTTCTTCCCGCTGCTGATCGCCGCCGGAACGACCGGCCTGGACCTGATGACCAACGTGGCGATCGCCCCGCCGCGCAGCCCGTTACACATGGCGCACTCCGCCTACGACCTGCAGCTCTACAGCGGCGGCCGGTTCCGCCTCGGCCTCGGCTCCCAGATCAAGGCGCACATCGAAAAGCGTTATGGCGCCAGCTGGGACAGGCCCGCGGCGCGGATGGCCGAAGCCATCGCCGCGATCAAGGCGATCTTCGCCGCGTGGGAAGGACAGGCCCGCTTGGACTTTCGCGGCGAGTTCTACACGCACACCATCATGGCGCCCAACTTCAACCCCGGCCCCAACCCGTTCGGGCCGCCACCGGTGCTGCTGGGTGCGCTGGGTCCCGTGATGACCCGCACCGCCGCCGAGGTCGCCGACGGCCTGTTGGTGATGCCGTTCAACAGTTCCAACCACTTCGCCGAACGCACCGTGCCCGCGATCGGCGAAGGGCTGCGCCGCTCGGGGCGGACGTTCGATGAGTTTGAGATCATCGCCCAGGCCATGGTGGCGGTCGGCCGCGACGAGGCCGACCTGGCGACCGCGATCAACGGGGTGGCTTCCCTCATCGCGTTTTACGGCTCGACGCCGGCCTACCTGCCCGTGCTGCAGGTCGAGGGCTGGGACGACGTCCAGCCCGAACTCAACGCGCTGTCCAAGCAGGGCCGCTTCGCCGAGATGCGCCGGCTGATCACCGACGAGATGGTGGCCCGGATCGGGATTGTCGGAACGCCCGAGGAATGCGCAGAGCAGATCGCCGCCCGGTTCGGCGAGCACGCCGACGAGGTGTGCTGCTACTTCCCCGGGTACACCCCCCGCCCCGCCGACGTCACCGACATGATCGGCGCCCTGCACCGGGTGCCGGCCCTGCCATGAGCACCGACCTGACCGTCGAAATCGATTCCGGCGTTGCGGTGCTCACGCTCAATCGACCCGACCAGCTCAACGCCTACACCGCCGAGATGGGTGCGTTGCTGAGCGCCGCATACCGGGATTGTGACGAGAACGACGACGTCCGGGCCATCGTGCTGACCGGCGCGGGCGGTGTTTTTTGCGCCGGGGCCGACTTCTCCGGCGACGCAAGCCCGTTCGATGCACCCGCGGAGGACGGCACCTTCTCGGCCTCGCCGATCACCCCGGCGGCGTTCGAGTTGCGTAAGCCGGTGATCGCCGCGGTCAACGGTCACGCCATCGGCATCGGGCTGACCATTGCATTGCAGGCCGACATCCGCATCGTCGCCGAGGACGCGAAATACGGTGTGGTGCAGGTTCGTCGGGGGGTGCTGCCCGACTGCATGTCGCACTGGACGCTGACCCAGTTGACCACCCTGGGAGTGGCCGCCGACATCCTGCTTACCGGACGCACCTTCGGCGGGACCGAGGCCGCCGCGCTCGGCGTCGCCAACCGCGCCCTGCCCGCCGGGCAGGTGCTCGACCATGCGCTGACGCTGGCCCGCGACATCGCCGTCAACGTGGCACCGATGTCGGCGGCGCTGTGTAAACGCCTGCTGTGGGACAGCGCGATCAATCACTACACGCCGCGACAGGTCGCCTCGCTGGAAACCCTTGTGCACGAACGGGTGATGGGCAGCGCCGACGCCGACGAAGGCGTCGCCGCGTTCCTCGATCACCGGCCGCCGCGCTTTACCGCACAGCTGTCCCGCGAATGGACGCCGCTGCCCGAACCGTAAGCGGGTGAGCGGTCAGGTTGTCCGGGATCCGGACCGCCGTGCGCGCCGACGCGACGGAATGGCGTCCACGGTGAGCAACTCGGCCAAGGCGGTGCCGAGGTTGTGCAGGTTGGTGTCCAGTGAATAGGTTCGGTCCAGAGTCCAGTTGAGGATGCCCCCGGACAGGGCGCCAACCATGATGTCGGCCAAGGTTTGTGCGTCGTGGCGCGCACTGACCTCACCGCGCGCCACCCCTTCTTTGACCAGCTCGACAAAGGTGTTGTGCAGGTTGGATCCGCGCTGGATGCCAGTGCCCGTGGCGGCCAGCATTTCCCCGATCATCTCGCGGTAGGTGTCGCCCGATCCGGCCAGCGTCGTCGCGATGTCGTCGAACACACCGACAAGCCGCGCGGGGATCGCCTCGTCGGCACGGTCGAACACGACATCGTGGAGGTTGACCAGCCGTTGCTCGGCCAGAGCGCGAATCATGTCCTGCCGAGTGGCGAAATGATTGAAAAACGTTCGGTTGGCCACGTCGGCGCGTTCGCAGATCCCCTCTATGGTGGTGGACCCGACACCGTGTTCCAAAAACAGATCGAAGGCGGCCGTGAGAATCCTCTCCCGCACCTCGCGTTTGCGTCTCTCGAGCCTACTCATGCTGTGGCACAAAGCTTCTCGGAGAGCTCCCACAGTTCGGCGGCACGCTGCTCGTCACGAGCATGGAGAGCGGCCTCGCTGATGCCGCAGTCTTCCAGGTAGAGGCCACCGCTGCCGGCCAGTTCCGGGCTGACGGCGGCCCACACCTGGGTGGCCGCGCCCTGGTCGGGCATGACGAAGTCGAGGAAGCCGTCGGAGGGTACGGGGCTGTTTTCGGCGGCGAACTTGCGCAGCTGCGAGAAGTCCTCGTGGGACATATACCGTGCGAGCGAGGTGGCCACCGTGCCGGGATGTATAGCGTAGGCGCGGATTCCGAAGTCGCGCAGTCGTCGGTCGGATTCCACCGCGTGCAGGATGTTCGCGGTCTTGGAGGCGCCGTAGGCGGCGAACTTGTCGTACTCGCGGCGCTCCCAGTTGGGATCGCCGAAGTCGACGTCACCCATCACGTGGCCGCCCGAGGACAGGATCACCACCCGGGCGCTCCCGGCGGCAGCGAGCTGGGGGATGAGCAGTCGGGTGAGTTCGAAGTGCCCGAAATGATTTGTGCCGATTTGTAGTTCGAAGCCGTCCCGGGTGCGGCCGAAGGGGGTGAACATGACGCCGGCGTTGTTCATCAACACATGCACCGCCGACGTGATGTCACCGATCGCGCTAGCCGCCGCGCGAACGCGGGACAGCGCGGTGAGGTCGAGCTGCACCGTCGAGGTGCGGGCGCTGGGTACCTCGGCCGCGATCCGCTGGGCCGTCTCCGAGAGCGCATCGGGATCGCGTCCGGCCAAGATGACATGCGCGCCCGCGGCGGCGAGCGCCCGGGCCGACTCGCGGCCCAGCCCCGACGACGCGCCGGTGATGACACATGTCTTGGCGGACAGGTCGGTTCCATCGACGACCTGCAAAGCGGTTGGACGGTCGGTCATGCCGGTGCAGCCTGCCACAGCGGGATGACGACGTTCGGGTCGCATTCCTCGTCGACGATCCATTTGCACATCCGCCGGATCGGCTCGATGGCGTCCTGCGGCATGGCGAGTGCCACGCTGCAGGCATACCCCAGGCTGGTCAGTCGCTGAGCGCCGAACAACGGCAGGGTGTCGCGCAGCCGGCGCTTGAGCGATTCGGGATAGATGCCGATGGTCTGCGTGTAGGCGTTCACGGCCGCGGTCACCTTGTCGATGCTATCCACCGGGACGATGTTGGCGACACGACCCGACAACATCGGCGAATAATCGACCGGCTCATCGATTTGAGAGATGACGATCGCCCCCTCGCGTTGCTCGCCGCCGACGACACGATAGAAGTCCTCGGCCATCCTCGAGGCCTCGACGTGGTCGAGCAGCTCGCGGTTGGGGTAGCGCGGCGCGGTGCTGACCACCGCGGGCAGGCTGACCAGTTCGAAGTAGATCAGTTCGCCGAGCCGATTGGCGTTGGCCAGGCCCGCGGCGTCCGTTCCGGTGAGCACGTAGACGACCCGGGCGTTCGCGCAGCCTTCCTGGTTGGCTACGCCGATGTCGATCGCCGCGCGGCGGGCCACCTCGCGCAGGGTCTCGTCGTCCGTGAATGCCTCGGAACCGATGATGGTGGCGCTGCGTTTGGGGTCCAGAGCAATCAGCTCCAAACCGGGTTGAATGTAACGGGTCACGTGCTTGACCGACGCCAATCCGCCCCAGGCCACGATCTTTTCGATGTTATGCGGCTGGTAGAGGGTTTCCTCGACGGCCAGATCGCCGCCCTTCCAATAGCCGACCGCCAAATGTTTGGTGATCGGGTGATCCGGTGCGACGTCGGCCAGGGTGCGGGCAATGGCGACCGCGGTGAGGGGATCGTTGGATGGCGCCTTGATGATGACGTCGGAGCGGGTGATCACCGAACGCAAGATGGTCACCGCCGAGACCAGGCCGCCGTTGCCCGCCGGGATGTGCAGCACGCGCGACCCGAAGGCACGCACGCGCAATTCACGGCCGTCGCCCAACGTGTGCGGCACCCAACCGTTCAGGTAGTCGAGTCCCACTTGAGTGTCGGCGATTTCGGTGACATTGGCACGCGAAAACAGCGGCGGCAGAACGCGATAGCTGTTCTTGAGCATCTCCGCCGGCAGCACGTTGGCGATTAGGGAGGCTTCGTAGGCCTCCTGTAGGTGGGTGTTCGTCTCGAAATCCAGCGCTTCGCCGAGGGCGGCGAGGACATCGAGGATCTCGTCGAAGCTCAGCTCGTAGAGGTCGCTCAGCTGTCCCGGGTTCTTCAGCGGCAGGCGCTCGACGTAGTTGCTCATGTCCGGCGCCTGGAATTGCGAGGCGCCTATGCGGGTGTCGAACGGCACGAGGTCGTCGGCGATGACCTGGCCTCGCAAGAACAGTGGGACGGTGTACGCGATCACAGCTCCACGCCCTTCATGAAGTTGATCGCTTCGTTTTGCACCTCCTGCGTTGCGGCGCAAGTGATTCGGTCGTCCTCGACGCCCTGCTTCTCGCTGTAGCGGATGATGTCCTTCTCGAACGCGACGCTGGCCTGCCCGCAGGGACAGTGCAGATCCCAGTCGATCGTGACTTCGTCGCCGGAGATGACGCCGCCCCAGTGGGCACGCAGCAGGATGTCGTACACGGCCGCGCGGCCGGTCTGGACGCCAATTCTGGGAAGCGGTTCGCTGGTGTCGGGATCGAGCACAAATGGGATTACCCACGGCGCCACGTGGTAGCGGCCCTGGCTGCATCCCCAGTGGAAGGTGCTCGATTCGGAGAAGCCGTAACCGACCTGGATGCGCTTGACGCCGAGAAATTCTTCGATGACGTTCATGAAGTCGTCAGGCAGCGCGACGCCTTTCATGCCCCCGCCGGTCAGAACCGCCGACTCTGGGGCGAACACGTTTCGCACTCCGCGCTCCAGACCGGCCTTCGCGATGTCGTACATCAGGTGATATGTGCCCAGCATGAACACCCGCTTCCCGCGCAGCTGGTCGGTGATGCGGGTGAAGAACGCATCCATGTCCTGGGCCTGGCGCGCCTGCATCGCGATGAACTCGGCCTTGCGGGCGGCCAGCGCCGGATCGATCTCAAGCCGGTCGAGTTCGCCGCGCGATGCCGCCGCCCGCATCTTGGATGCCAGGAACATCAGATCCGTGTCGACCGCAAAGGGATACAGCGCGTGAAATCTGGCTTCGTCGCCGCCGGTGAAACCCCGCTTGATCATGTTGGCGATGCGCAGGTGACCGAGCTTGCCGCTGGCGAAGTTGGGCCACACCACATCGACCGACGGGTTGAGCTCCGCCACCGTCGGTTCGTGACCAAAGGTCTGAAATAAGCAGATCTTCCACAGCGTCATGCCTTCTTCGGCGCCGCGCTTGTCCTTGGGCAGGATCGAGATGGTGCCAGTGGTGCCGCTGGAGGTGATGACCTCCAGCGGAGTCTGTGCGTCGAGACGGTCGATCCAGTCGTCGACCCCGGTGCAGCCGGTGGTGTCCACGCCAGCCAGGTCGTAGCTGGTGAGCTTGTCCAGCCACTGGGTCATTAGGTCGAAGCGCTTCTTGTCGATCAGCGCGGCTGGGTAGGATTTGAAGGATGTATGCGAAAACATCAGCGGCACAACGTCATTGAATTCATCAAGCGCGCTGATGCCCAGACGGTCGGCCAACTTGCGCAGTATCTCGATGCTTTGGTAATGCTCGGCAAAGCGGATGCGCATGGCCTGGCGCTGCAGCTTTTCCAGCTCATGACGGCCGATGCTGTGCATCTGCGTATAGGACTGACCAAAGAAGCTGATCGGGTCGTTCATGAATTCGTGCACGGGTCGTGCTGTTTCTTCCGTGACCTTCATCGGTGATCCCTCGATTCGTTGCCGTCCCTGGAGAGCCACCATAGCCACATTATGCAGTTATAGGCAATATTGCAGTTAACTGCAATTCAGGATTGCGCCGGCTCGTGGATGCCCCGGCGCGCGCTGCGCCGCATCAACCGTGGCGCCACCACCCGATGCAGTGGGCCGATCAACGCCCAGACCGCCCGGGCGGCGATCCGGCGGCGGTAGTGAAGTCGCGTTGTGAGGACCGCCCGCCGGCCGTCCTGGCGGCGCAGCGTCAGCTCGCCACGCATCAGCGGCCCGCGCGTCGCGAGCACCAACTCGTCTTGATCCGAACGAACGATCGGCCAGCCGATGAGGTGACCGGGGGAGCGGGGCGGACCCAGCCGCAACCTCAGCACGTTGCGGTGGATCCACAACACCAGGCGTCCGCCCGCGCCCGGTTTATCGCCGAGCCCGTCGCGAAAGGCTTGTTCGGCGCTGCGCGCGTCACCGGCGGCGATGGGCACCTCGAAAACGTCTACGTAATCGGCCGCGGTCTCACCGGTCTGCGCCCGCTCGTCGAGCACCGCTGCGGCAACACGTTTCAGGGTCCGCCGGACGACGATGCGGTGCCCGCCGGTGCCGATCACCAGCGCCCGATAGGACTTGCCGTGGATACCGGGGAAGTCCGCCCAGGTGGTGGCGCGCAGCTGGGTGCGCTCGGGGGCGTCGAGCGCGTCCAGCTCGAACACCCATCGGTAGACGGCGAACCAGTGGCGGCCCTTGAGCGCGAACCGCGCGGGCGGTCGGGCTTCGTCCAGGGTGAAGCCGAAGGGCACCGTCGACGGGTCGTGCGGGTCGCGGCACATCAGCCGCAGCAGCGCCGCCCACGTGTCTTCGCGGCTGGCGTCGATCGTTATGGCATGCTCATCGATATAGGGTAATCGTTTCATATAGAAGGAATGTACTAGATCGTGGCACCTCCGCGAAAGCACGAAACCGATGTGATCCTCGACGCAGCCCGAGCCCTGGTGCTCGACGGCGGTCCGCGCGCGGCCAGCGTGGCCGCAATCGCGAAAGCCAGTGGCGCGCCCGCGGGCACGCTGTATCACCGTTTCGGCAACCGCGACGGCATCCTTACCGCGGCGTGGCTGCGCGCGCTGGAACGCTTCCAGACGCGGGCGCTGGCCGCCGACGGCGACACCCCGACGGACACGGCCGTGGCGATGGCCGTGGCCGCCGTCGGCTTCGCGCGGGCCCTGCCCGACGATGCCCGGCTGTTGTTGACGATTCGGCCCGGTGACCTACTAGACGACGAACCGGACGCCGCATTCCAGCAGACGCTCGCCGCGATGAACGCCCCGCTGACGCAGCGCATCGCGGTGTTGGCGCGGCAACTGTACGGCAACAACAAACCGCGATCCATCGATGCCGTCGCGCGCGCGGTCGCCGACCTGCCCTACGCCGTGGTGCGGCGCCACGCGCGCGATGACTCGATGCCGACCTGGCTCGAGAAGGATGTGGCGGCGTCGGCCCTGGCCGTGCTACAAAGCTTTGGCGAACGCCCGTAGCGACTCGACTTGCATGGGATCCAATGAGGGACGGACGTTTTCGCGTGCCGCCGCGAGGTCGGCGGCAGTCACGTTGGTGGCGTCGATGGATCGACGCATGGCGGTCAGTGCGGCCTCTCGCAGCAGCGCCACGCAGTCGGCCGCGCTGTAGCCGTCGAGTCCGGCTGCCACCTCGTCCAGGTCGACGTCGGCGCTCAGCGGAATGGATTTGCCTGCCGTACGCAGAATTTCGCGCCGAGCCGCGGCATCGGGCGGTTCGACGAAGACCAGCCGCTCCAGCCGGCCTGGGCGCAGTAGCGCGGAGTCGATGAGGTCCGGCCGGTTGGTGGCGCCGAGCACGACCACGTCGCGCAGCGGGTCGACACCGTCGAGCTCGGTCAGCAACGCGGCCACCACTCGATCGGTCACGCCCGAATCGAAGCTCTGTCCGCGCCGCGGCGCCAGCGCGTCCACCTCGTCGAGGAAGACCAGCGACGGCGCCGAATCCCGGGCGCGCCGAAACAGCTCGCGCACGGCCTTTTCCGAGCTGCCCACCCATTTGTCCATCAGCTCGGAGCCCTTCACGGCGTGCACAGACAACTGCCCGGTGCTGGCCAGCGCCCTCACGATGAAGGTCTTGCCACATCCCGGCGGCCCATACAGCAACACTCCGCGCGGCGGCTCCACGCCCAACCGCGCGAAGGTGTCCGGATGCTGTAACGGCCACAACACGGCCTCGGTCAGCGCCTGTCTGGCCTCGGCCATGTCGCCGACGTCGTCGAGCGTGATGTTGCCGACTCTGACTTCCTCACTGGCCGAGCGGGACAGCGGCCGGATGACGGTCAGCGCACCGACCAGGTCCTCCTGCTTCAGCTCAGGCGCCAGGCCGTCGGCGCTGGCCCGCGACGCCGCCCGCAGCGCCGCCTCGCGCACCAGCGCGGCCAGGTCGGCGACAACGAAACCCGGTGTACGAGAAGCGATCTCATCGAGGTCAAGATCGCCGGTGGGCACGTTTCGCAGCAGCGACTCCAGCAGAGCTTTGCGGGTGCCGGCGTCGGGAAGCGGCAGGCCCAGCTCGCGGTCGCACAGATCGGGGGCCCGCAGCCGGGCGTCGAGCTGGTCGGGTCGCGCGGAGGTGGCGATGAGGGCGACGCCCTCGCTGGCCACGCCGGTACGCAGCTCGCTCAGGATCAGCGAGGCCACCGGCTCGGCGGTGGCCGGCAGTAAGGCATCGACATCGGTGATCAGCAACACGCCGCCACCGTCGCGGACCGTCTGCACCGCCGAAGCGACGGCCTTGAGCCGATCTTCGGCGCCCAGCGCGCCGACCTCCGGGCCGTCCAGCGTCACCAGCCTGCGGTCGCCGCACACCGCGCGCACCAGCGTCACCTTCCCTACGCCGGCGGGGCCCGACACGAGCACGCCAAGGTTGGCATCGGCGCCCAATGTCTTGAGCAGGTGCGGTTCATCGAGCGCCAGCTTGAGCCATTCGACGAGCTTGGCCGCCTGCGGCTGAGTGCCTTTCAGTTCCTCGACAACCATCTCCGGCCTGGCGATTTCGACCGAAATCTGCGACGAGGCCCCGGCACCGGACGGAACACCGGGGCCCCAGGTGACCAGCGAGTTGGGCTGCACGCTCACCGGTCCCTCGGGGTCGACGCCGGTGACGGTGAGCAGCTCCGAGGTCCAGCTGATGCCCACCGCGGTGGTCAGCGCGCGGGTTGCCGCCGACGTCGACGTGCCGGGACCCAGGTCGCGGGGCAGCAGCGACACGGCGTCGCCGACGGTGATCACCTTGCCCAGCAAGGCTTGGCGCAGCGTGACCGGCATGACCGACTGGGTGGCCAGCGCCGAGCCGGACAACGTCACCGACCGTGCGCCGTAGACGGTGACCGTGCCGACGACCACCGCGGTTCCCTCGCGCAGTCCCGCGTTGGACAGCGTCACGTCGTCGAGCAGCACGGTGCTGACCGGCGTGTCCGGGCCGGCCAGGCCCGCGACGGCAGCCGTGGTCCGCGATCCGATGAGCGACACCGCGTCCCATTCCCGAATCCCCAGTGCGGCAATGGCATTGGGATGTAATCGAATGACGCCGCGGCGGGAGTCGACGGCGGAGGTGTTCAGCCGGGCGGTCAGGGTGAGCTGACGGACCGAGCTGGCGCGGGCCGCGTCGTCGCCGGAGCGACTCACGGCAAGCGCCTGCCCGGCTTGCGCAGGCCCAGCCGCGCCACCGACCGGCGGTTGGGCTGTGCCCGGCGGATGGCCCGCCGCGCGGCGCGGCGCTGCTTGGGTTCGTCACCCCATGCTTCGGGGTGCGCGGCCAGCCAGCGCGAGTTGCGGATGGCAAACGGAATGTGGCACAGGTAGGCGAGAATGATCACCCAGATCAACATGTAGGGGGCCAGCACCGCGGCCGCCGCGCAGATCGTCAGGACCGCCAGCAGCGGCGCCGCCCAACTCGGTGGCACCGCGACCGCGTGCATCTTGCGCATCGGGATCTTGCTGACCATCAGGATCGAGGTTCCGGTGATCCAGATGCACAGGAACAGCGGCGACGTCCACCAGCCGTCACCGAACTGCAGCTTGAGTCCGATAAGACCGATCATCGAGATCGCGCCGGCCGGCGCGGGCATGCCGACGAAGAATTCGTGCGCGTAGGAGGGCTGGCTGCCGTCGTCTTGCAGGGCGTTGAATCGTGCCAGCCGCAGCACCACGCAGACCGCATAGAGCAGGATCACCACCCACCCGGCCGGCGACGTGGTCAGCAGCGTCACGTACAGCACGATCGCCGGGGTGACGCCGAAGTTCACCGCGTCCGCCAGCGAGTCGATCTCTTCGCCCATCCGCGACTGGGCGTCCAGGATGCGGGCCACTCGGCCGTCGAGTCCGTCCAGGATGGCGGCCGCGGCAATCAGCGCCATCGCGGCCTTGGGCTGGTGTTCGAGGGCGAACCGGATCGAAGTCAGTCCCGCGCACACGGAGAGCACCGTCATGGCGCTCGGCAGGATCTGCAGGTTGACCGCCGGGCGCCCGCGCGGCTTGCTGATCATCGCAGCTCGGCCAAGACAGTCTCGCCGGCGATCGCGCGCTGGCCGACTTTCACCAGTGGTTCGGAACCCGCCGGCAAGTAGGTGTCCAACCGGGAACCGAACCGAATAAGGCCGTAGGTGTCACCGATCGACAGCTTGTCCCCGACGTGTGCGTCGCAGATGATGCGCCGGGCGAGCAACCCGGCGACCTGCACCGCGACGACGTCCGCGCCGCTGGCGGTGCGGACGTGCAGGCTGGTGCGTTCGTTCTCGCTGCTCGCCGTGGCCAGGTCGGCCGAGCCGAATCGGCCCGGCCGGTGCTGCACGGCGATCACTTCGCCGCTGACCGGGGCGCGCTGCACATGGGCGTCCATCAGCGACAGAAAGATGCTGACTCGCGGCAGCGCCGCGTCGCCCATGCTCAGTTCGGCCGGAGGGGCGGCGAAGTCGATCACGCAGATCTCGCCGTCGGCGGGTGCGACGATCGCGCCGGGCCGGGTGGGCGGCACCCGCGGCGGATGACGGAAGAACCCCGCACAGGCACCGGCGGCAAGTAGGCCCGCCCGACGAACCCATCGGTGCTTGCGTCCGACGAGGGCCAGCGCCAGCCCGGCGCCGATGAACGGCCGTCCGGCCGGATGCACCGGTGGGATGGCGGAGCGCACCAACCCCAGCGCGTGTTGCGGGCTGAAGCCCGGGTCCGAAGCTGTGGGGCCGATGGTGGGGGGGCGTCTTGCCACGCGGCCATCTTACGGAGCCCGCGGCTGATTCGTGGACGCCCGCAGAGGGAACGCCCACCTTCGACATGCAATCGCACAGCGCGGATCGGCGAGCACCACAGTTGCTCCGGGCGAAGGTCGCGGTGATTGCCGTATTCGTCGCGCACGGTCTGGTGTTCTCCTCCTGGGCCGCTCACATTCCCCACGTCAAGGCCGAGCTCGGCCTTTCCGACGCGGCCCTCGGAACGGCATTGTTCGGCGCGCCGTTGGGATCGGTGGTGGCCACGCTGCTCAGCCACTGGGCGCTGCCCCGGTGGGGCAGCCACCGGCTGATCCCGGTCACGGTCGCGGGCTATGTCGCGGCCGGAGCGACGGTGGGCCTGGCCGGATCCGCGGCCGCACTGTTCGGTGCGCTGACGCTGTGGGGACTGTTCCAGGGGGCGCTGGACGTCGCGATGAATACCCAGGCCGGCACGGTCGAGCGGCTCGCGAAGGCTCCGATAATGGCGCGTTTCCACGGCATGTGGAGCGTCGGGGCGTTGGCGGGGGCCGTGATCGGCGCGGCGTGCGTCAGCGTGGGCGTCGGCCTGACTGCGCAGCTGACGGGTCTGGGGCTGGTCGTCCTGATCGTGGTGGAGCCGCTGACCCGTCGCCTGATCCCCGACGCGGCCGACGACGCCGCCGCGTCATCGACAGCGGCGCAGGGTAAGCGCGCCTGGATGACGCCGGCGGTGGCGATCCTCGCCGCCGTGTCATTCGCGTCGTTTCTGTGTGAAGGCGCCGCCACCGACTGGTCGGCCAACTACCTGCGCAACGTCATCGGCGCCGGCCCGAGCGTCGCCGCGCTGAGCTACGCCGCCTACACGTGTGCGATGGTCATCACCCGGTTCGGCGCACCCCGGCTGCACCAGCGGGTGTCCAGCCGCCGGCTGCTGCCGGCGCTGACGCTGGTGGCCGTCGTGGGCATGAGCGTGATGCTGGCGGCCGCCAACTCCTGGGTCAGCGTGCTCGGTTTTGCCGCGCTGGGTGTCGGTGTTGCGCTGCTGGTGCCCACCGCCTTCAGCGCGGCCTACGGCGCGAGCGGCGCCGGATCGGCGATCGCCGTCGTGGCCGCGACCGGTTGGCTGGGCTACCTCCTCGGGCCGCCGTTGATCGGCCACCTCTCCGGGCGGGTGGGGCTGGCGGCGGCGCTGGTCACCATTCCGGTGGTGATGTCGATCGTCGGCGTCGCCATCCGATGCACTCCGGCTTTCGACAAGGCCGACGAGTTCCATCGGGACGTGGCCAGGCCCGCGGCCTAGCTGTACTCGCTGGGTCTGATTGCCGGGCTCCTCAGCACCCCGGCTTAGCGGGCTGCATCGTCGCCGGCTAGCGCAGATCCCACACCTGCAGTCGGGTTCCCTCGGGCACCTCGACGACATCCTCGGGGATGTCCAGCAGCCCGTTCGCCGATGCCAGCCAGCGCAGGTGGTGCGACGCCGGCGGTCCGTAACTGGTGACCGTGCTGGCGTCGTCGTTGAGCACCGCGCGCCGGAATTGGCGCTTGCCGCGCGGCGACGTCAGCGACTCGGCGAGGACGGCCCTGCGGTGCGGGCGTTCCGAGTCCGGCAGGCCCATGGCCTTTCGCAGCGCGGGCCGGATGAACACCTCGAAGGACACCAGCGCGCTGACCGGGTTGCCCGGCAGCGTGACGATCGTCGCACCGGCCACCCGTCCCACGCCTTGCGGCATGCCCGGCTGCATGGCGACCTTGACGAATTCCACGCCCTGGTCGCCCTCGCGCCCGAACGCATCCTTGACCACCTCGTAGGCGCCGGCGCTGACGCCGCCGCTAGTGATGATCAGATCGGCATCGCCCGCATATCGGTCGATGATCGAACTGAATTGGGCCACTTCGTCTTCCGCGGTCGCGACGGCGACCAGATCGGCACCCGCATCCCGAACGGCACCGGCCAGCATGATCGAGTTGGACTCGTAGATCTGCCCCGGCAGCAGCGCCGTGCCCGGTGTCACCAGCTCCGATCCGGTCGAGATCACCAGCACGCGCTGTCGCGGGATCACCGGCAACTCGGCGATGCCCAGCGCCGCCACCAAGCCGAGCACGGCCGGCGTCACTACCTGACCCTGGCGCAAGACCGTGGTGCCGGGGGAGACGTCCTCACCCGCGCGGCGGATGTGCATGCCGGCCGCGCGGGCCGCGCGGATCGACACCGTGTCCACGCCGCCGTCGGTGTCCTCCACCGGCACGACGGCCGTCGCTCCCGCCGGCAGCGGCGCGCCGGTCATGATCCGGTGCGCCGTCCCGGGCTGCAGCGTCAGTTCGTCGGTGCGCCCGGCCGGAATGTCCTCGGCGACACGCAACACCACCGGATTTTCCGGCGTGGCGGCCGCCGTATCTTCAGCGAGCACCGCGTAACCATCCATCGCGGAGTTGTCGAAGACCGGCAACGCCAGCTGCGCCACCACGTCCTCGGCCAGAACCAGACCCTGGGCATCGGCCAGCGGGACCGCGACCGGCGGCCGCGCACGAATCAACTCGGTGACGACCCGCTGGTGTTCGGCGACTGAGCGCATCGCAGCCATTATCCGCGTGTCAGACGGGGAAGCTGACGCCGGTGAGTTCTTTGGAGACGGCCCAGAGCGGATGCTGCAGCTCCTCGTCGTGGGACTGGGCGCTGGAAAAGCACCGGGCCCAGCACGGCCTTCACCGGCCGCAAGACGCCTGGCAGGTTGCGTGCCAACTCGGTATCGGAGCCGCCCGGGTGCGCCGCGGCGGCAATGGTCTTCGGGTCGGCCTCCGACCATGAGCGGGTCTCTTCGTCGTTGGACGGCATGGCCCAAAAGATACTCATCCGGATCTGCTGCTACCGGATGGGCGCGTGGGCCCGGCCGGGCCGACGTAAGGTGAAAACGTGATCACCGGTTTGGCTCACACTGGGGTGTGCGTTCCGGATTGCGAGGCCGCGGTGGCGTTCTACCGCGATGTGTTGGGCCTGCGTGTGCTCTCGCCGCCATATGTCATGGCTGGTAACGACATTCGCGACGACATGGGCGAGTTGGTGTCCGATCCCAGCATGAAAGCCGCCATCCTCGGATTCGAAGATGACGGTGACAGGGTGCTCGAGGTGATCGAATACCTCGGAGTCGAAAGCGGACCTTCCGATGACGGCCGAACACTGACCGACCCCGGGCTCTCGCACGTCGGACTGATCTGTGCGGACCTCGACGCGACCCGGGCGGAACTGGAGTCCAGGGGAGTGCGCTTCCTGGTCAGCGGAATCGCGGACGTGGCGCGGGTTCGTACCACCTGGTTCGTCGATCCATGGGGCGTGGTGTTCATTCTGGTGGAAAAGAGCCGGCCCGGACGACCGTACTTTGCGCAATGGGCATAGCGGCCCCGAAGCCCTCGGTCGGGATCATCGGCGCCGGCGCCGGCGGCATCGCGATGGGGATCCAGCTCGCCGACGCGGGCTACGACTTCACGATCTTCGACCGAGCCGACGGATTCGGCGGCACATGGCGCCACAACACCTTTCCGGGCGCGGCCTGCGACGTCCCGTCCCACCTGTACTCGTATTCATTTGCGCCCAACCCTCTGTGGAGCAAGACCTATGCCAATCAGCCCGAGATCCTTGCCTATCTCGAGAGGGTGGCGGCCGAGCACAAGCTGGCCGGGCACCTGCGGGCCAACACCGCGATCACCACCGCGCGCTGGTCGGACTCGCAGCGCCGCTGGACGCTGACCGGTGACGACGGCCGACAGCACGAATTCGATGTGGTGGTCAGCGCGGTCGGTATGCTCGATATGCCATACATCCCGGACATTGTGGGGGCGAAGCGGTTTCGCGGCCGCCGATTTCATTCCTCGCGCTGGGACCACAGCAAGTCGACGGACGGAGAACGCGTCGCTTCCATCGGCACCGGCGCCAGCGCGATCCAATACGTGCCCGCGATAGCGCGAAAGACCGCCCACCTGACCGTGTTTCAGCGGACCCCGATATGGATTGCGCCGCGATTCGACTTCCCGTTCACTCCCGATCAGCACGAGCTGTTCGCACGTGAACCGGCTACCGCGCAGAAGCTGCGCGACGAGGCCTTTGATGCCTACGAGTCGGCCAGCTTCGACGTCGACCACCCACAGACCCTCGAAGCGACCGAGCTTGCCCGCAGTTACCTGGCCCGCAAGGTGGCCGACCCCGAGTTGCGGGCGAAGCTGACACCGAACTATCCCGCCGGATGCAAGCGGCCGCTGATGTCGCGCGAGTGGTACCCCACGTTCGCACTGCCCAACGTCAGCCTGGAAACGACCCCGATCGCCGAACTGACCGAACGCGGGGTGCGTACCGTTGATGGCGTCGAACACCGCGTCGACACCATCATCTACGGCACCGGGTTCACCGCCGCCGACTATCTGGCCAGCGTCGACGTGTACGGAGCCGGCGGCCGCCACCTTCGCGATGATTGGAGTGACGGTGCGGAGGCCTACCTGGGCACGCTGATCGCCGGGTATCCGAATTTTTTTGTGCTGTATGGCCCCAACACCAACGGCGTCAACTCGATTATCTATATCCACGAGGCGCAGACGACCTTCATCCGGCACATCCTCGACGTGATGGACGGCCGCGGAGCGCACACCGTCGAGGTGACGGCCGCGGCGCAGCGCCGCTACAACGACGAGATCCAGGCCGCGATGGTAGGCAAGGTCTGGCTGGCCTGTACCAACTACTTTCGACATCCCAGCGGGAAGGTCGTCACCCAATTGCCCTTTAGGGGCCGGGCATTCTTCGAACGCACTCGCGGCATGGTCGCCGAGGACTACCTGCTACGTCCGTAGCCCGCGTTCTTAGCCCCAACCGCAGCAGTACGTCGACCCGACGCGGGAGAGGTGACCCGCGGCAGTCGCGTCATCGCTGCCGGTGCGAGCGTCAAGCGTGCCAGGGCCGGTCACGTAGTCCACGCCCGCCGCGCTGATATCCAATCACCCGGATGCCGCGTGCCCGCACGGCGACCGGCGCCGGTGACTGCGGCCGAAAGACCGGCGTGCTCCGGGGTTTCCGGCGTTTGATCCGCAGGTCGATCATCACCGGGGCGCTCATCGACCAATCGATCCGTTGCCGCATCCAGACCGCAGCCCGTTTCGATGGCTTTCTGGTCCGCACGGCCACACCCTGCGCCCATCGCTTTCGCGGCCGGCGTGAAGATCAGAAACGTTACGGCAGAAGAAATTTCGTGTTGATGCACCGGTTTACTGCACCCAGAAATTATCGTGGCGGATGAACCATTCCCGGCGCTCGTCGTCGGTCATGTCGGCCAGTGCCGCGAAGCCCTCGAAGTAGGCCTCGCGGGGTGCGCCGGGCGCGAACAACATCAGAATCGACGCCGGTTCGTCCGCCTCGTTGCGAAACCCGTGCACGCCGCCGGGCGGGACGTAGAGGAAGTCGCCTTGATGGCCGTCCGCCCACTGCGTGCCGTCGTAGAGCTTCATCGTTCCGGACAGGACGAAGAACGCCTCGGACATGGCGCGGTGGAAGTGCGCCGGGGGCCCGCCGCCGGCCGGGGCGATGTCGACGCGGTATAGGCCGTAGTCGCCGGCGGTGTCTTGCTGGTTGGCCAGGTAGTGGTACTTGACCCCGGACGTCTCGTAGTCGGGCGGCTGATCGGCTCGCTTGAGCCAGGCGCTGATCTCCGGTTCGTCTTTGGTGTATCGGGCTGGCGGGTAGGGCGGCACGACGAGGGACATGGCTCCAGTGTGCGCATAGCATCGCCGGTGTGGACCGATCGACCGCCGAAGATGTTCGCGTGCAACGGCTGCTCGACGCCGAACGCAAAGCCGCGCAACTGTTCGACGAGATCGAGCGGCGGGCCATGATTCGCCCCGGGCTGGCCGAGAAGGAACTCTCCGACCGGATCCACGACCTCGCGGGCGAGATGTTCGGCGTGACCCGGCACTGGCACCGGCGGATCGTGCGCGCCGGAGAGAACACGCTGCAGCCGTTCCAGGAACGCCCGCCGGATCGCGTGATCGTCGACGACGACATCGTCTTCCTCGACCTGGGCCCGATCTTCGAGGAGTGGGAGGCCGATTTCGGGCGGACCTTCGTGCTCGGCGACGACCCGCACAAGACGGCCGTCCGCGACGCCCTGCCACGCGTGTGGGAGGCAGGCCACGACCACTTCGCCAACCATCCCGACATCACCGGCGCCGAGCTGTTCGACTACGTCGTCGGGGTGGCCCGCGCCGAGGGCTTCGAGTGGGGCAGCAGCATCGCGGGCCACCTGATCGGCGAGTTTCCGCACAAGAAGATCGCGGGCCCCGGCGTCGAGTGGATCATCATGCCCGGATCGAACAAGCCGATGCGCCGCACCGATCCGCGCGGCCGCATCTGCCACTGGATCCTCGAGATCCACCTCGTCGATCGCCCGCGCGGCTTCGGGGGCTTCTACGAGCAGCTGCTCGACCTGCCCTAGTGCCGATCGCAAGGGCGGCGCATGCGCCGGGCGCAGCGGGTCGGCACCATCGGGCTAGTCGAGGGGATAGACGACGCCGGTGAGCTCCTCGGAGACCGTCCACAGCCGGTGCTGCCGGTCGACATCGTGCGACTTCTTGCTGGAGCCCACGACCTGCGGATAGCCCCGCGTTTGGCCCGGGCCGTCGGGTCCGTAGTACTGCCCACCCAGCACCCCCGGGTCGGTAGCGGCGCGCAGGGTCGGCAGGGCGCCGATGGCCGGGTTCTGGGCGACGAACGGTGCGATCCGCTCGAAGGCGACGACCAGCGGGCCGGGCATGTTGCGCATCAACTCGGTGTCCGACATGCCGGGGTGCGCGGCCGCGGCGATCGTCGTGCCATGCGGGGCGAGCCGTCGTTGCAGTTCATAGGTGAACAGCAGGTTGGCGAGCTTGGCCTGCCCGTAGGCGGCGACCCTGTTGTAGCGGCGCTCCCACTGCAGGTCGTCGAAGTGGATGTCGGCGAGGATGCGGTGGCCGACGCTGCTGATGGTGACGATCCGCGAGCCGGCGACCGGCAGCAGCCTATCCAGCAGCAGGCCGGTGAAGGCGAAGTGGCCCAGGTGGTTGGTGCCGAACTGCAGCTCGAAGCCGTCCTTGGTGTTCGACTTCGGCGTGTACATCACCCCGGCGTTGTTGATCAGCAGGTCGATGCGGTCGTGCGCGGACCGCAGCTGCTCGGCGGCCGCCCGGACCGACGTCAGCGACGTGAGGTCGAGCTCGGCCAGCGCGACGTCGGCATGCGGGCTGTGGGCGGTGATTCGGGCCGCCGCGTCCTTGCCCTTGTCCAGGTTGCGCACCGCCAGCACCACGTGGGCGCCGTGGTCGGCCAGCGCCAGGGCCGTCTCGTAGCCCAGGCCCGTGTTGGCTCCGGTGATGACGGCGACCCGTCCGGTCTGGTCGGGGATGTCCGCGGTGGTCCACTTGGCCATGAGAGGCTCCTTGAACTTGTAGAGTAAACGGGGCGATCGCTCCGGTTGATTGCCACTATATGGAACGCACGCCCCGCTTTGTCAACCTTTCGAGGAGTGAACAAATGGCGCAACCCGCACGGCCGTTGCGCGCCGACGCGGCGCGCAACCGTGCCCGCGTGCTTGAAGTCGCCTACGAAACCTTCGCGGCCGAAGGCTTGTCGGTGCCCATCGACGAGGTCGCGCGGCGGGCCGGCGTGGGGGCCGGCACCGTCTATCGGCACTATCCGACGAAGGAGGCGCTGTTCCAGGCGGTCATCGAGGACCGGATGCAGCGGCTCGTCGACGACGGCCGCGCCCTGCTGGAATCCGAAGGGCCCGGCGAAGCGCTCTTCACCTTCCTGCGCTCGATGGTGCTGCACTGGGGCGCGACGGACCGCGGTCTGGCCGACGCGCTGGCCGGGCTCGGCATCGACATCGCCGCCGCCGCGCCCGAGGCCGAGGACGCGTTCCTGGCCATGCTCGACGAGCTGCTGCGGGCCGCGCAGCGAGCGGGCTCCGCGCGCCAGGACATCGGGGTGCGCGAAGTGAAGTCGATCATGGTTGGGTGCCAGGCGATGGAGGCCTACAACTCGGACTTGGCCGAGCGGGTGACCGACGTCGTCGTCGACGGCTTACGCGCTGGGCGATAGGGGTGACCGCTTCTTGCACTCGACATAGGCGAGTGCTAAGAATGACGTTGGCACTCGCGACCAGCGAGTGCTAGGTCGGGACGGTGAGACCTAGCCAGAAGACAGCTGCGGTCGTCCGTCGCGGGCACTGCGCCCGGCCAGAACGTGTCATCCCCAATACGGAGGAATCACTTCGCAATGGCCAAGACAATTGCGTACGACGAAGAGGCCCGTCGCGGCCTCGAGCGGGGGCTCAACGCCCTCGCCGACGCGGTAAAGGTGACGTTGGGCCCCAAGGGCCGCAACGTCGTCCTGGAGAAGAAGTGGGGCGCCCCCACGATCACCAACGATGGTGTGTCCATCGCCAAGGAGATCGAGCTGGAGGACCCCTACGAGAAGATCGGCGCCGAGCTGGTCAAAGAGGTCGCCAAGAAGACCGACGACGTCGCCGGTGACGGCACGACGACGGCCACGGTGCTGGCCCAGGCCCTGGTCAAGGAGGGCCTGCGCAACGTTGCCGCCGGCGCCAACCCGCTGGCACTGAAGCGCGGCATCGAGAAGGCGGTCGAGAAGGTCACCGAGACCCTGCTCAAGTCGGCCAAGGACGTCGAGACCAAGGAGCAGATCGCGGCTACCGCGGCTATCTCCGCGGGCGACCAGTCGATCGGCGACCTGATCGCCGAGGCGATGGACAAGGTCGGCAACGAGGGCGTCATCACCGTCGAGGAGTCCAACACCTTCGGCCTGCAGCTCGAGCTCACCGAGGGCATGCGGTTCGACAAGGGCTACATCTCGGGCTACTTCGTCACCGACGCCGAACGTCAGGAAGCGGTCCTCGAGGACCCGTACATCCTGCTGGTCAGCTCCAAGGTGTCGACCGTCAAGGACCTGCTGCCGCTGCTGGAGAAGGTCATCCAGGGCGGCAAGCCACTGCTGATCATCGCCGAGGACGTCGAGGGCGAGGCGCTGTCCACGCTCGTCGTCAACAAGATCCGCGGCACCTTCAAGTCGGTGGCGGTCAAGGCCCCCGGCTTCGGTGACCGTCGCAAGGCGATGCTGCAGGACATGGCCATCCTCACCGGTGGTCAGGTCGTCAGCGAAGAGGTCGGCCTCTCGCTAGAGACCGCTGACGTCTCGCTGCTCGGCAAGGCCCGCAAGGTGGTCATCACCAAGGACGAGACCACCATCGTCGAGGGCGCCGGTGACTCCGACGCCATCGCCGGCCGGGTGGCCCAGATCCGCGCCGAGATCGAGAACAGCGACTCCGACTACGACCGCGAGAAGCTGCAGGAGCGCCTGGCCAAGCTGGCCGGCGGTGTTGCGGTGATCAAGGCCGGCGCTGCCACCGAGGTGGAGCTCAAGGAGCGCAAGCACCGCATCGAGGACGCGGTCCGCAACGCCAAGGCGGCCGTCGAAGAGGGCATCGTCGCCGGTGGTGGCGTGGCCCTGCTGCAGGCGGCCCCGGCCCTGGAGGAGCTCAAGCTCAAGGGCGACGAGGCCACCGGTGCCAACATCGTCCGCGTGGCGCTCGAGGCCCCGCTGAAGCAGATCGCCTTCAACTCCGGGCTGGAGCCCGGCGTTGTCGCCGAGAAGGTGCGCAACTCGAAGGCCGGCACCGGTCTGAACGCCGCCACCAACGAGTACGAGGACCTGCTCAAGGCCGGCGTTGCCGACCCGGTGAAGGTAACCCGTTCGGCGCTGCAGAACGCGGCGTCCATCGCGGGGCTGTTCCTCACCACCGAGGCCGTCGTCGCCGACAAGCCGGAGAAGGCGGCCGCACCCGCGGGCGACCCGACCGGCGGCATGGGCGGCATGGACTTCTAAGTCCACGACTCAAGTACGAAAAAGCCCGGCCCTCATAAGGGGCCGGGCTTTTTCGTGTCTGCGGGCCCCGACGTCCGCCGAGTGTGAAGTTAGCCGCACATTCGCCGCCGAGCGTGCGGCCAGCTTCACGTTCGGCGGCGGTGAATGCTCCGAACACTCGGCGACCTAGTGTTAGCCCGTGGCCCTTCCGACTCCCTCACCCACCAGCACCGCCGTCGTGACCGGCGCGTCGTCGGGCATCGGCGCCGATATCGCGCGCGAGCTGGCCGACCGCGGCCACGGCGTCACGCTGGTCGCCCGCCGCGAAGAGCGGTTGCGCGAGCTGGCCGACGAACTCGCCGGCCGCGTCCGCGTCGAGGTGATCGCCTGCGACGTCGGCGATTCCGCCGCGCGCGCCGGTCTTCTCGAGGAGGTCGAGCGTCGCGGCCTGACCGCCGACATCCTGGTGAACAACGCCGGCATCGGCACCATCGGATCGGTGGCGACCACCTCCGTCGACGACGAGATCGCCCAGGTGCGGGTCAACGTCGAAGCCGTCATCGATCTGACCACCCGCGCCGTCCAGCAGATGGTGCCCCGCGGACGCGGCGCGATCCTCAACGTCGGATCCACCGCGGGCTACCAACCCTTTCCGGGGCAGGTCGGTTACGCGGCCACCAAGGCGTTCGTCAACAACTACACACAAGGGCTGCGCGGTGAACTCGCCGGCACCGGCGTCACCGTCGCGCTGCTGTGCCCGGGCCCGGTGCGCACCGAGTTCGTGCAGAGCGCGGGCATGAACGAGCGGGATTTCGCGGACGCGTTCCCGAAGTTCCTCTGGAAGCCGTCGCGTGATGTGGCGCGCGCCGGAGTCGACGCGCTCGAACACGACCGCGGAACGCTGATCCCCGGGCTGCCGAGCCAGATCACCACCCGCCTGTTTCAGTTCATGCCGCGTCGGATGCTGCTGCCGCTAGTGAATAGCCGGCATCCGGGATTGCGCAGGGACCGCTCAGCGCGCTAAGCCGGGCCAGGGCCGCATCCAGCCCTCCACCGGCAGCGCGAGCGCGTTGCATAGCGTGCAGATCGTGCGATACCAGCCCACGGCCGTGAGCAATTCGATGCGCTGCTCGTCGTCGAGGTCGCGGCCGAGCGCGGTCCAGGTCGCGTCCGACCACGTGCCGGTGCGCTCGAGTTCGTCCACCGCCTCGATCAGCGTCCGCTCGGCCGGACTCCACCGCGGGTCGGCGGGGCCGCCGGTGACCAGCGCGTCGCACTCGTCGTCACTGACGCCCACGATCGGGCCCCAGAACGCCGCCTGTCCGCCCCACTCGTACTGACAGCGCAGCAGTGCGCAGATGCGAAGGATGGCGATGGTCCGCGTCCGGCCGGGCAAAAGCGCTGCGACATAAAGGGATTCGCCCAGCTTACGCAGGCGGGAGGCCAGTGCCGGATGGCGCTGCAGGCAACGCACCAGGAGCAGCGGCTCATAGGTGCGGTCGGGGTGACCCCAGCTGTTGATGCCAGTGGCATCTTCTTCGCTCCACGGCGGAGCGAGCGGTGCGACGCGGCTCACGGATGAGACTGTACGGCGTCAGGCAGGCAGCGAGAACACCACGCAGTCGTGCAGGCAGCCCTTCGCCGCGTCGGGGGAGTCGGCGTCGCGATGCAGCAGCGCGCGGGTGGGAACCACGGTCAGGCGGGCGGTCTCGGCCTCGGCGTCGGTCACTTCGGCGCTGCCGTCGACGATCAGCGCGTAGCCGCCGGGTTCGGCGGGCGGCCACAACAGGGTCACGTCGGCGCGCTGGGCGAGATTGTTGCGGGTTCGCCCCCCGATGAGGCCGACGTCGAGAGTGGCCTCGCGCAGCTGCGGCTCGACCGTCACGGTGTGCGCCCGGTAATCGTCGTCGACCGTGATCAGGTACGCGTACGGGTAGTCGGCCAGCGCGTCGGCGAGCGCCTGGAGATCGACTTTCTTCTTGGTGCGCATGACCTTCCAGGATAGGCGCGGACTCCGGATTACTGCGGCGGGTAGCCGTGACATCTAGGCGCCGGAGCCGGCCGGGTGCGTGACGGCGGTGCCGGTGTTGGAGAAGCCGAGGTTCTGCAGCACCTCATTCCAGGGCGGCAACTTGGCTACCGCCGCCGACGCGTCGGCGTGGTAGCCGAACATCGCCGCCACGTCCGAGGCCCACATCTGCTCGTAGGCGGCCTCGATGTCGGCGATGGCCGGGGTGTTCTGACCCAGGTGATTATTTGCCGCCAAGGCCGACACCAAGGCGCGGTTGGCCGTCACCACAGCGGGCTGCACCGTGGCCGCTAGCGCCACCTCGAACGCGGTCGCGATGGCCGAGGCCTGGTGCGACACCTCTTCGGCCTGCGCGGCCGCCGCGCTGAGCCAGCTCACGTATTTGCTGGCCACGGACATCATGGCCGTCGACGACGTGCCCTGCCACGAAGCGCTCGCGAGATCTGCCGTCACCGTGGAAAATGACGATGCCGACGATGCCAACTCCCCGGCCAGCCCGTCCCACGCCTCCGCGGCAGCAAGCAGCGGCCCGGGACCAGGACCGGAGAAAATTAATGCCGAGTTGACTTCTGGCGGCAACCACGCAAAATGCGGGCTCGTCACCGACCCAACTTAGCTGGTATATGCCACTTTTGGTGGGGTTATCGTGAGGCTGCGGGGATGGGCTGGCGGCCGCGCACCAACCTGCCAGGACGGGCGTCGGTGGGGACGCCGTTTTCGGCGATCACTTCCCCGGCCACAATCGTGGCGACATACCCGTCGGCGGTCTGGTCCAGGCGCCGTCCCCCGGCCGGCAGGTCGTAGCTGATCATCGGCTTGTGCAGCCGCAATGCGGCGTGGTCGATGACGTTGAGATCGGCCTTATAGCCGACCGCGATCCGGCCGCGATCACCCAGCCCGGCGATGCGGGCCGGCACCGATGTGAGCTCGCGAACCGCTTCGGACACCGTGAACCGTCCGGCGTTGCGGTCCCGTGCCCAGTGCGTCAGGAAGTAGGTCGAGTAGCTGGCGTCGCAGATCATCCCGTAGTGCGCGCCGCCGTCGCCGAGGCCGAGTACCACGTCGTCGCGGTGCAAGAGCTCTCCGACGGTGTCCAGCGAGTTGTTCTGCAGGTTGCTGGTCGCGACCAGCAGCATGGCCCGGCCCTCGTCGTCGAGCAGCCGGTCGTAGGCCTCCTCCATCGGATTCACGCCGCGGGCGCGGGCGCGGGCCCCGACGCTGGTGGACGGGTCGGGCTCGTAATCGGGGGTGTCGCCCAGCGGGAAGATCCAATCCCACATCTGGGCCACGTACAGGATCGGGTGTCCCTGGCCGGGCTTGTCGGCCAGGATGCGGGCGCGGACCTCGGGCTTGCGCATCTCGGCGACCCGCTCGGCCAGCGGCAGGTGCGCGATCTCGCGATAGCTGGGGTAGAGCACGAACGGGTTGGCCGTCAGTTGCAGGCCGATGATCAACCCGATCGGGCGCGGCAGCAGCTGCGCGGTGACGTCGCCTCCGGCGGCATTGGCCTTCTCGATCATGGTGATGGCGTCCGGCCAGGACGGGTCGCCCGAGTTGGCGACGACGAGGGTGAAAGTGACCGGCAGACCGACGTCCTCGGCGACGTCGAAAACCGTCTGCAGCACGGGCTGGTAGCCGCCCGACGGGATGTCGGGAACGAACTGCAGCAGCCCGCCGCCGCCGTCCACGACGCCGCGGGCGATCTCCTCGATCTCCTCCCGGGCGGCCTCGTAACTCGGGATGGGCGAACCGCTTTCGGTCTTGTGAATGGTCAGCCGCGAGGACGCGAAGCCGAGCGCGCCGACCTCGATCGCCTCCTTGGCCAGCTCCCGCATCTTGGCCAGGTCGTCGTCGGTGGCCGGCTCGCGGTCGGCGCCGCGCTGGCCCATGACGTATACCCGCAGCGGTGAGTGCGGCAGGTACGCGGCCACGTCGATGTCGCGCTTACCCGACTCGAGCGCGTCCAGGTATTCGGGGAACGTCTCCCACGTCCACGGCAGTCCGTCGGTCATGACGACGCCGGGGATGTCTTCGACACCCGCCATCACGTCGACCAGTACGTCGTGGTCGGACTGGCGACAGGGCGCGAAGCCGACCCCGCAGTTGCCCATCACCACCGTCGTCACCCCGTGCGCCGAGGACGGGGTCAGGCGCTCCGACCAGATGGACTGGCCGTCGTAGTGAGTGTGCAGGTCGACGAAGCCGGGCGTGACCAGCAGCCCGGTGGCGTCGATCTCCCGCGCGGCGGTCGCCCCGTTTATTGCCCCGACCGCCTTGATGACGTTGCCTTTCACCGCCACGTCACCGACGTACGGCTCACCCCCCAGCCCGTCGACGATGGTGCCATTGCAGATGATGAGGTCGTAAGTCATCCAAACAATCTACGACCGTAGCGGTGGGTCGTGCCAGGATCTTCTCCGTGATGGACCACGTGGGAATCAACTGCGCCGACTACGCCGAATCTCAGCGGTTCTACGACGCCGTGCTGGGGACGCTGGGTTTCTCCCGGCAGCTGGATGTGGGTCGCGCCATCGGATATGGCCGTGCGGGCAAGCCGACATTTTGGATCTCGAGCGCGGCGGCGGGACCCAATCGGGAAGTCCACCTGGCCTTCGAGGCCGCCGACGAGGACGCGGTGCGCGCCTTTTATGAGGCTGCCGTCGAACTGGGCGCCGAGCCGCTGCATGCGCCGCGGCTCTGGCCGGAATATCACCCCGGCTACTTCGGGGCGTTCGTGCGCGACCCCGACGGCAACAACGTCGAAGCGGTCTTCCACGGGACCCTCCCGTAGTGTCGCGAGTATGGCCAGCACCGACGAAGCCGGCGTCCTACAAGAGCTTCTGCGCGACGCGTTCACCCGGTTGATCGAGCACGTTGATTCGATCACCGACGGGTTGACCGACGAGGAGTCCGGCTACCGGCCCACCCCGAACGCCAACAGCATCGGGTGGCTGCTCTGGCACAGCGCTCGGGTGCAGGACATTCAGCTGGCCGACGTCGCCGGCGTCGAGCAGGTGTGGTTCCGTGACGGCTGGGTGGACCGGTTCGGGCTGGACCTGCCGCGCCACGACACCGGCTATGGACACGGGCCCGATGACGTGGCCAAGGTGAGTGCGCCCGCGGATCTGCTGTCCGGCTACTACCACGCGGTGCACAAGCTCACCCTCGAATACGTCGCGGGAGTCACCGCCGAGGAACTTGCCCGCGTCGTGGACACCAACTGGGATCCGCCGGTGACGGCCAGCGCGCGATTGGTGAGCATCATCGACGACTGCGCCCAGCACCTCGGGCAGGCCGCGTACGTGCGGGGAATTCAGTAGATTCGCAGGCGTGCGATTCGCGGCGACCGTGCTGTTGTGGCTCATCACCACGCTCGCGCTGGCGGTGGCGATCCCCGCGGCGTGGACGCAGCTGTATGTCGTTGAAGCCGACGGCTACGCCGAACTGGCGCAGCACGCGGCGACGGATCCGGCTCTGCAGTCCGCCATGGCGTCCGAACTGAGCAGCCGGGCAATGACTCTCATCGCCGAGCGTGGCGGGGGCCGCTCTGAAGTCGACAGTTCCGAGGTGCTCGACGCCGCCCGCGCCTTCACCGCCGGCCCGGCGTTTCCGCCGCTGTTCGCCCAGGCGAACCGGGCGGCGCACGGCTGGTTGTTCAGCGACCCAGGAACGGCCGAGAACGGGAACCAGTGGGCGGTCGACGTGGCACCGATGCTCAACGACGGCTCGATTCAGCCGCTGCTCGCCCGCCACAACGTGGTGGTCCCCGCGAAACTTAGTGTCCCGCTTACCGTTTCGGTACCGCATTCGATGCGGCAGGGGCGGCTGAGCCGGATGTCGACCTGGGGTCCGTGGATGAGTTTGGGTGCGGCGGCGCTGTGCGGTGTCGGCGCGCTGCTCACGGTGGCGGCCGCGCGCCGCCGCGGCAAGGCGCTGAGCAGCCTGGGCGTCTCCGCGCTGCTCGTCGGTGCGGGCGGCTGGGCGGGTATCGAGGTCGCCGGCCGCTACGTCAACGATGAACTGAATCGCACCACCGGCAACGTCCGCCAAGTCGCCGAGGTGATGATCGAACACGCCAAAGCCGGTCTGCACCAATGGCTCGACGTCACGTTGCTCGCCGGCGCCGCCGTGGTCGCATTCGGCGTGATCGTCGCGATGCTGGGCAGTCTCGCGAAGAAGTCGTAGCGACCGCGGGGTATCACCGTAGCGCAACTCTGCCAAGCAACAGGGCGTCCGAGTCGCCGCTCAACCGCGTTGGTCCGGTCATCGGTAGCCTATCGCCACCGAAGACTCCGGCTCGGCCAGAAGTCATCGGTGCGCCGATCTGGGGGGTCGAGGGAAGAAAAATGACGTCCGCTCCTGGTATTCGCCGAACCCGGGACGGTCCGCCATCACCTTCTCCGTCAACCGCGCGCCGGTCACCCACACGAGAAAGTAAGTCATCAGCAGCGGAGAGCCGATTGTGGCGAGGGCCACCCAGCCGTTGATGGTGATCAGCCACAACCCCCACCACACCGTGGCGTCACCGAAGTAATTGGGATGGCGGGTCCATGCCCACAGGCCACGGTCCATCACGACACCGCGATTGGCCGGGTCGGACTTGAAGGCCTTGAGCTGAAAATCCCCGACGGCTTCAAACATCAGACCGACCAGCCATACGGCCAGGCCGAACACCGTGACGGCCGTCAGCGGTTTCGACGTGGGGCCGGTCACCGCCGACAGTTGCAGCGGCAACGAGACAAACCAGGTGATCAAGCCTTGCAAGACGAACACCTTGCGGATGACCTGTCCGCGGGTGGCGTTCCGCAGCAGGGCGGCATAGCGCGGATCCTCACCTTTGCCCACCGTCTTGCGGTGGATGTGCCAGCTCAGCCGCAAACCCCAGATCGCCACCAGCGCCAGCAGCAGCCATCGCCGGGTCGGCGCGCCGTGCCCGAGCGTCGCGGCGACCGTGACGACAGCGACGAAGCCCACGCCCCATGCGACGTCGACGACGTTGTAGCGGCCGATCCGCCGGCCGATCACGAACGTGACCGAGTGCACCACGGCCAGCGCCACCAGCGAGGCACCCGAAACTGAAAGGAGGTTGGCCACGGTCACTGAGGTCATCGGCGATCCTCGCGTTCGAACGTCCACTGGTAGACGTCAAGATAGCCCGACCGGAATCCCGCCTCCGAATAGGCCAGGTAAAGCTCCCACATCCGTGCGAATACTTCGTCGAATCCTAAGTGCACCAACTCATCTCGATGCAGCATGAACCGCGCGTGCCAGAGACGGAGAGTTTCGGCATAGTGTCGACGCAGCGAAGTCATTTCGACGGTGTGTAAACCGGTGTGCCGCTCGGTGATACCGGAAATAGCCCGGGTGGAGGGAAGCAGCCCGCCGGGGAAGATGTACTTCTGGATCCAGGTGTGGGTGTTGCGGCTGGCCAGCATCCGGTTGTGCGGCATGGTAATCGCCTGGATCGCCGCCCGGCCACCGGGGCGTACCAGCCGTTCGAGCGTAGTGAAATACCAACGCCACGAGTGGAAGCCCACCGCCTCGATCATCTCGACCGACACCACGGCGTCATAACACCCTTCGATATCGCGGTAGTCGCACAGATCGATCTGAACCGAGTCAGATAGCCCGGCCGCGGCAATCCGAAGCCGCGCAAGGTGCTGCTGCTCGGCTGACAACGTCACCGATCGGACATGTGCTCCGCGCGCGGCTGCGCGGATGCACAGCTCGCCCCAACCCGTACCGATTTCGAGAACCCTGCTGCCGCATCCAACACCGGCCATGTCGAGTAGCCGGTCGATCTTTCGGTGTTGTGCTGCAGCCAAATCGGGCCACGACGCCGGCAACTCCTCGAACAGCGCTGACGAGTACGTCATGGTCTCGTCCAGAAACTGCGCGAACAGGTCGTTCGACAAGTCGTAGTGCTCGGCGACATTGCGCCGCGCCTGGTCTCGAGTGGCTCCCCGCCAGCGCGGCCGAAAGGCCGGTGCGATCGGTCGCAGCCACTGCAACATGCGCGGCACCAGGTCGGCCACCGAGGTCGCGAAGACTGTCAGTACCGCGGCGAGGTCATCCGACGACCATTCGCCGGCCATGTAGGACTCACCGAACCCGATCAGGCCGTGCCGCCCCAGGCGGCGCGCCAGTGCTTTGGGTTGATGGACCACCAGAGCGGGAGCCGTTGTGTCGGCCGCGCCGATTACACCGTCGTCCGGATAGAGGAGTCGCAGTGGTAGTCGAGCGACCGCGCGCCGGAGCAACCTGTCGGCGATCACCGCTGATGCCGCGGCAATCGGGCCGGACGGCACCTGCGCGACCGCTGGCCAGCGTTCCGGATCGATTGCTGCCGAGGGCCTTCCGATGACTTCGTAGACTGCTTGCGAGCTCATCGCGGGATCAGCGGAAGCCGACGTAACCAAAGCTTGATCCCCTGTGTCCGGATGCGCGCCGCCACCACCAACGGCGCCAGCGGTGAAATGATTTGCATGAGCGCGACCTGTCTCGTTGTCGCGGGCCGCCGCTGTCCGCGCAGGTTGGCGACGAACGCCTGCTCGCCGTCGCGGTGCAGCGCGACCGTGATGTCGACTTGGCTTGCGGGCCGGGGCGCCAGCACCATGTAGTAGCCGTCTACCGGATTGAACGGTGAGACGTAGAACTCCTTGCCCGCCACCACCGGCAGTTCAGCGGGCGGCAACAGATACGCATGACGCTCGCCGTAGGTGTTGTGCACCTCGGCGATCACATGACACAGCTGCCCGTTTCGATCGTGGCACCAAAAGACACTCAGCGGGTTGAAGACGTAGCCAAAGACGCGAGCCTGCAGCAGTGCGGTGATGCGGCCATCGGGAGGGGGCACGTCGCGATCGGCGAGAAAGGTGGAAAGTCGTTCGCGCAACGAGTTATTGGGAACATTATTTGAGGCGTTTGGAAAATGATCTGCGGCATGGAAACCAGCGAACGGCCGCAGCCACCAGGGCAACCGCGGCAGATCGTCAACGTCGACATACCAGCTGTAGCTCCGATATTCGAACGAGTGGTGTATCGGGAGCTGTCGGCTGTGGGTGATCGTGGTGCGGTAGATCGCTGGTGTCGGAGCGTGGCTCAGCATTGGGCCATCTCTTGGCGGCGGGTCGCGGCCGGCCAGTCGGCACCGAGCCGGCGGGCCGCGCGCAGTCCCGACGCCGCGCCGTCTTCGTGAAAGCCCCAGCCGTGGTAGGCGCCCGCGAACACCACCTGATCGTCGTCAAGGGTCGGTAGCAAGCGTTGAGCTGCAACGGATTCCGCCGTATACAACGGGTGGTCGTAGGTCATTTCGGCCAGCACCGACTCGGGATCGACGAGGTCTTCACCACCGAGGGTGACCAGATATCGGCGCAGGCCGTGCAGGCGCATCAGCCTGCTGACGTCATAGCTGACCACCGCCTGATCCGTCCCGGGTGTCACCAGGTAGTTCCACGACGCTCGGGCCCCGCGACGTCGGGGCAGTACCGAGGTGTCAGTGTGCAGTTGGGCCCGGTTGGTCGTATAGGGAAGCGCGGACAGCACCGCGCGCTCCCACGGCGTCGGTTGGTCGAGCAACAGCAGAGCCTGGTCGGGATGGACGGCCACGACGGCGGCGTCGAAAAGCCGCGGCGCCTCGCCGCCAGACTGCACCATCACCCCGTCGGGCACCCGCCGCAGCGAACTCACCGGCGTCCGGACCGACACTTCGTCCAGGCAACCGGCGACGGCCTTCACATAGGACGCCGAGCCGCCGGTGACGGTGCGCCACTTCGGGGACCCGAAAACCGACAACATTCCGTGGTGAGCGAGGAAGACGAACAGATACCGGGCGGGATAACGCATGGCATCGCCGCTGGCGCAGGACCACACCGCCGCCACCAAGGGGGTGAGAAAGTACTCGACAAAGTACGACGAGAAGCGGTGCCGGTTCATAAAGCTTTCTAGCGTCTCGAGCTCGTTGTCCGCGTCGTCATCCAGCACTCGGGAGGCGACGCGGTGAAAGCGGATGATCTCGGCGAGCATCAGCAGATACCGCGGTCGCGAAGACTGCCGGCACGCGAACAGACCTCGCAGCCCCAGGGCGCCGGCGTATTCGAGGCCGATGTCGTCGGCTCTGACCGACATCGACATCTCCGCGTCCTGGGTGGCGATACCGAGGTCGCTGAACAATCGGCACAGGGTTGGATAGGTGCGGTCGTTGTGCACCAGGAATGCGGAGTCGATGCCCCTGATTGGACCGGCGCCGTCGTCGATGAAATGGGTGTGCGCGTGGCCGCCCAGGCGCGCGTCGGCCTCGTACAAGCAGACGCGGTCACGGCCGGACAGAACATAGGCTGCGGTGAGGCCGGCCACGCCGCTGCCTATGACCGCGACTGAGCGGGCGCGTGAGTGATCCACGGCCGTTATTCGGAGCCGCCGACGTGGCGGATGGGCGACTAGCCGAAGGTGAACGAGAACACCTGCAAGCCCTTGCTGACCCGCATGTCCAGCTGATCTCGGTGCGCGGCGTCGTCGGCGACGATCCGGTGCAACGTGGGCGCTCCGCCGATCGGGGTCGTGGTGGTCTTGCCGTCCCGGGTCACGGTGATGGTGCCGCTGCCGCCGACGACGGCATAGACATCTTTCGCGGTAAAGTTCAGCCGAACGACGGAGTCATCGCCGTCTGCGGTGGCCCCCTGGTCGTCCAGGGTCCAGCGGCCGCGCAGGGCGAACTTGTCGTCGGCCAGGTTCGGCGGGAAGCTCAGCATGGCAGTGCCGGCTTTGTAATCCCCGGTGCCGCCGTAGTTTCCGGACTTGCCGACACCCAGATACGTTTCGGGTGTGAGCCTGGTCTGCGGAGTCATGTCGACCGAGTGCTTCGGCGCGGGCAGCTGGACACCGGGATGGGCGTCGATGAGCAGCTTGCGGATCAGCTTCTCCGTGTCGTCGTAATCGCCCTCGCCGAACTTGGTATGCCGCACTTGCCCATTCGCGTCGATCAGGTACTCGGCCGGCCAATACAGGTTGTCAAAGTTGTTCCACGTCGCGTAGTCGTTGTCCAGTGCGATGGGATAGGTGATGTGCAGATCGGCGGCGCCGCTGGCCACATTTTCGGGCACCCGCTCGAAGGCGTACTCGGGGGTGTGCACCCCGATGACGAGAAACCCACTGTCGCGATACCGGTTGTACCAATCGATTACGTGCGGGATGGCGCGCTGACAGTTGATGCACGAGTAGGCCCAGAAGTCGATCAGGATCACCTTGCCGCGCACCGACGCGGGGTCCAGCGGCTTGCCGTCCGGGGTGTTGAGCCACCCGGTGACGCCGGTGACGGCGGGTGCCGGTCCGCACTGTTGCAGCCCGGCGGAGACGCCGGCGCAGTCGCTCAGTGCGCCGGCGACGGTGGTGCCGGGCTGGCTCAGTTGCAGCGCGCCGCCGCGGTTCGACTGTTGCGCGGCCGGGGCCAGGCTGCGCGCGATGTCGTTGGCCCCCAGTCTGTTCTGCATCGCCGTCGCGTAATCGGGCACGGCGCGCTGCAGCAAGGCGGGCAGGTTGAACACCAGGGCCACGGCCAGCGCGATCATCGCGATCCCGCCGGCGATCCGAACTGCGCGCTGCCGGCGGCGGAATGCGGCCACCCGTTCGGCGACGCGCCGTCCGGCGAGCGCGAAGGCCAGTAGCGGCAACGCGTTGCCGATGGCGAACGTCGCGGTCAGCACGAGCGCGCCGAGCCCGATCGATGACGTCCCGCCGGCTATGACGATGGCGGCCAGCACGGGCCCCGCGCACGGCACATAGAGAGCGCCCAACGTCAATCCTAGCCCGAAACCATTAGTCCCCGAGCCGATTTGACGCTGTGGGAAGTACGCGAATGGCCGCTCGAGCAGGTGCTGCACCGGCGGGAAGATCAAGCCCAGGCCGATCAGGATCAACACCACCAGTGCGGCCCATCGGATCGCGTCCTGTGGCAGGTGCAGCGCCGTCAGCAGCGCGGAGCCGATCAGCGTGGCGAGGCTGAAGCTGCACACCAGGCCCGCGATCACCAGGTATGGCCGCGCCGCGGAACTCACGGTGGGGCTGTCCGCTCGGGTGCTGTCCATGCCGGACAACAGAATCACCGGAAGCACCGGCAGGATGCACGGCGAGATCCCAGTGATCAGCCCGCCGAAGAACCCGATCAGGGCGATGATCTGCACGGGCTACTCGGAGGGGCTCGATGGGTGCCGGAAGATGAGCATGGTTATACCTTTACCTGTTTTGGTGACCACGGGTGACCCACACAAATCACACCACGTGCGTTATGCAAATCACACCACGTGCGTTACGCTCAGCCGGTGGCGCAACTCACATTCCAGCGCGCCCGCACTGAGGAAAAGAAGCGCCAACGTGCGGAGGCCCTCGTGGAAGCCGCGCGCTCGCTCGCAATGGAGACAGGCGTCGCGTCGGTCACCCTGACCGCAGTCGCCAGCCGCGCGGGAATTCACTACTCGGCGGTGCGCCGCTACTTCACTTCACACAAGGAAGTCCTGCTGCACCTGTCCGCCGAGGGCTGGGTGCGATGGTCGAATACCGTGTCGGAGAAGCTGGCCGAGCCCGGCAAGAAGTCGCCCTCGCGCATCGCCGAGACACTGGCCGAAGCCCTGGCCGAGGATCCGTTGTTCTGCGACCTGTTGGCGAATCTGCACCTGCACCTGGAACACGAGGTGGACGCGGAACGGGTCATCGAGGTCAGGCGGATCAGCACCGGGGCCACGCTCTCGCTGGCCGATACGATCGGCAGCGCGCTGCCCGCACTCGGACGGTCGGGCTCACTCGACATCCTGCTGGCGGCATACTCGCTGGCGGCGACGCTGTGGCAAGTCGCGAACCCGCCGGCGCACCTGACCGACGTTTACGCCGAGGAGCCCGAAGTGGTTCCGCCCGAGTGGAATCTGGACTTCGCGTCTGCGCTTACCCGCCTGCTGACTGCGACGTGCGTCGGCCTCATCGCGGAATCCGCATGAACCCAGAAAGGAGGCCGAAGCGCTGTGGCTTGGCGAACTGCAACCGGTGAACACGCCCGTGGTGAAGAACTTGAAGCGCCCATGACGACGACTGAGCCAAGGACCGAGCCGCTAAAGACGCAGGGCTCTGGCGGCAGCGAGGGCAACAAAATCGCCCCGCAGCGCGCCAAGAAAAAGGGGCTTCTGGGGCGCTTCTGGCTGGTGCTCACGATCGTAGCTGTCGTCGCGCTCTCAGGATTCGTGGTGTACCGGTTGCATGGCGTCTTTGGCGTTCACCGCGGTTCGTTCGGCGGCGGCACCTCGGGCGAGGTCCTCGATGAGTTCAACGCCAAGACGATCACGCTCCAGGTCTGGGGCTCACCGGGCAGCACGGCAACCATCAACTACCTCGACGAAAACTCCCATCCGCAGCAGGCCCTCAACGTGCCCTTGCCCTGGAGCAAAGTATTGAGTTCAACGAAGCCCGGTATCCCGGCAAACCTGGTGGCGCAAGGAGACGGCAGTTGGATCGCCTGCCAATTCGTGGTGAACAAGCACGACGGGAGCGGTGACGTCATCAAGACTCCGAATCGCTCAGATCCCAACCAAACCGTGAACGCCTTCGTCTATTGCCTGGACAAGTCCGCATGAGCGGGCCGGACGAGGCTCCGCCGCGCGTCGACCAGCCGCTGATCCCGCCGTTCCTGCCGCGGATGATCCATCGGCTGGCGCTGCCGATCGTCCTGGTGTGGTTGGGCATCGTGTTCGTCACCAACACCGTGGCCCCGCAGCTGGAGGTCGTCGCCAAAACCCACTCGGTGTCGATGAGTCCGACTGACGCGGCATCCTTTCAGTCGATGATGCGGGTCGGATCGACGTTCAAAGAGTTCAACTCCGACAACTCGGCCATGATCTTGCTGGAGGGCGACAAGCCACTCGGGGCCGAAGCGCACCGCTACTACGACGAGATCGTCAGGCGCGTCGAGCAAGACAAGGAACACGTTCAGCACGTCCAGGATTTCTGGAGTGATCCGCTGACGGCGGCGGGTTCCCAGAGCCACGATCAAAAGGCCGCGTACGTCCAGGTTTACCTCGCCGGCAACATGGGCAGCGGGCTGGCGAACGAGTCTGCCGAGGCCGTCCGCAAGATCGTGGACTCGGTGCCCGCGCCGCCGGGAATCAAGGCATACGTCACCGGCGCGGGTCCGCTGTTCGCCGACCAGTCGCACTCGGGGCAGAAGGGCGTCGCGGTCGTCACCCTTGTCACCTTCCTGGTGATCGTGGTGATGCTGCTTTTCGTCTACCGGTCGGTGGTCACCATGCTGATCATGCTGGCGATGGTGTTCATCGAGCTGGCCGCCGCCCGTGGCGTCGTCGCGACGCTGGGCAATTACGGGATCATGGGGCTGTCGACCTTCGCCAACAACATGTTGGTGCTGATGGCGATCGCCGCCGGGACGGACTATGCAATTTTCGTGGTCGGCCGCTATCAGGAGGCCCGTGGTCTGGGCGAGACCCGCGAAGAAGCGTTCTACACCATGTTCCACAGCACCGCGCATGTCGTGCTGGGATCGGGCCTGACCATCGCCGGCGCGATGTACTGCCTGAGCTTCTGCCGGCTGCCGTACTTCGAGTCGCTGGGGGTGCCTTGTGCGGTCGGCATGCTGGTCGCGGTGTTCGGGGCTTTGACGCTGGGCCCGGCGCTGTTGACGGTGGCCTCGTTCTTCAAGCTAATGGATCCGAAGCGAAAGCTGCAGACCCGGGGCTGGCGTCGCATCGGCACCGCGATCGTCCGCTGGCCCGCACCGGTTCTCGCGGTGACCATCGCGGTCGCATTGGTTGGTCTGCTCGCCCTGCCCGGTTACAAGACGGACTACGACAACCGCCACTTCCTGCCGGCGGACACCCCGGCCAATGTCGGTTATGCCGCCGCGGACCGGCACTTCGACCAGGCCCGGCTCAATCCCGAGCTGTTGATGATCGTGACCGATCACGACCTGCGTAACCCCGCCGACTTCATCGTCCTGGACAAGGTCGCCAAGGCGGTCTTCCACATCCCCGGTATCGGCCGGGTGCAGACCATCACCCGGCCGTTGGGCACGCCGCTCGACCACAGCACCCTCGGTTTTCAGATGGGCGCACAAGCCGCAGGGCGGATCCAGACCCAGCACTATCAGGAAGAGCAGGCGGCAAACCTGCTCAAGCAGGCGGACGAGCTGCGCAAGACGATGGCAACGCTGCACGAGCAGATGCAGGTCACCCAGGATCTCAGCAACACCACACACGAAACCACCAAGCTCACCAAAGAAACCGTGCAGATCACCGAGTCGTTGCGCGACCAAATCGCCGAGTTCGACGACTTCCTCCGGCCGATCCGAAGCTACTTCTATTTCGAGAAGCACTGTTACGACATCCCGGCCTGCTGGGCACTCCGGTCTATCTTCAACGCGCTCGACGGCATCGATCAGATTGCTGAGAACATCGTGAACCTCAGCGCGAATCTCGACAAGCTGGATCAGATCCAGCCGAAGCTGGTGGCACTGATACCGCCGCAGATCGAGAGCCAGCAGCACAACCTCGACACCATCATGTCGAACTATGCGACCACACAGGGTCTCAACGACCAGGCGAAAGCGCAGTCCGACAACGCCACCGCGCAGGGCGATGCCTTCGACAAAGCGAAGAACGACGACACGTTCTACCTTCCGCCGGAAGCGTTCAAGAGCCCGGACTTCGCGCGGGGTCTCAAACAGTTCATCTCGCCGGACGGACACGCTGTCCGGCTGATCATCTCCCATGAAGGCGACCCGGCGACTCCTGAAGGCATCAACCACATCGAGCCGATCAAGCAGGCCGTGCACGAGGCGATCAAGGGCACCCCCTGGGAGGGCGCAAAGGTCTACCTCGGCGGCACCGCCGCGACGTACAAGGACATGCACGACGGCTCCAACATCGACCTGATGATCGCCGGAATCGCCGCAGCCACTTTGATTTTCGTCATCATGCTGGTGATCACCCGAAGCGTCGTGGCGGCCTTCGTGATCGTCGGTACGGTGTTGCTGTCGCTGGGCGCCTCATTCGGACTCTCCGTGCTCGTATGGCAGTACATCCTGGGCATGAAGTTGCACTGGATGGTGCTGGCGATGGCGGTCATCCTGCTGCTGGCGGTCGGCTCGGACTACAACCTGCTGCTGATATCGCGGTTCAAGGAGGAAATCCACGCCGGGCTAAAGACAGGGACGATCCGCGCGATGGCCGGTTCGGGCTCGGTGGTGACCTCCGCCGGTCTGGTGTTCGCCGCCACCATGGCCACGTTCATGTTCAGCCCGCTGCTGGTGATGGCCCAGGTGGGTACGACGATCGCGCTGGGTCTGTTGTTCGACACCTTGATCGTGCGGTCGTTCATGACACCGTCGCTGGCCACCTTGCTCGGGCGCTGGTTCTGGTGGCCGCAGCACGTGCGTCCACGGCCGGCCAGCACCATGCTGCGACCGTACGGACCGCGTCCCGCCGTGCGCGAGCTGATCCTCAACGGCGTCGAGGAGCACCCGACGGGCGGATTGGTACAACCGCGCTGATCTTACGTGGCGCGTGAGTGTCGAGATTCGCGCTGGCGTGAAGAACTGCGACTCGGCCTCGGGGCGTGGTTGGAACACTTCGCGGTGAGAATTGTCGACGCGGCCTTCGCCTTTGATGTCGGTGCGACGCCGGTTCTGGGAGGTTGCCGAAGAAGGTGCGCAGCCGCGAGACGCAGAACGCCGCTACCGCAATGACGATGACGATCACCAAGGGACCGACCACGCCCAAGGCGTGACTCAATGACTGAGATGATCCCCAATTATGGGGACGGGAATACCTGAAGCCGTAGGGCTTACGCCCAGTTCCACACCGACATGTCGCCCGGCGGGTATGTGTTGCAGATGTCGGTGGCCTTGGCCACCACGCCCTTGTTGTTCCAGAAGATCTTCATGTGGTTGGGCCAGGCCAGCCACAGCGGATCTGCCTGTGGCGCATAGAAGTTCTCGGAGTAGTTCCGGCGGTCCGGCGGCGACAACGCGTAGAACCAGTGCGCCTTGTCGATGGTCGCCTGCTGCACGTTGGGGTGGTTGTTGAAGTCGATCATGTAGCGCTGGTAGTACACCGGGCTGGTGTCCCGGGAAGCCGCCAGGATCTGCTCCGAGTCGCACGTGGTGTTGATCATTCGGCGGGGGATTGGGAAGTCCTCCGTGGAGTCGGCTACCGCAGTCGACGGGAAAATCGCAGCGGTAATACCCAGAGCAAGGAACGCAGCGCCTGCACGCAGGCCAGTACTCAGCCGAGACATAGCTATTACGGTAACACTCTTTGGCCCGACTGGAATAGTTTCCAGCTCACTCTCAGGATTTCGCTAGTGCATCTCAGTATCAGTCGCGATCAGGGACGATGACGTGTGTGGGATCGGGCCGCAGCTCCGGCGGGGCCTGACTGTAGTCGCCGAACGGGCCGTCGCGGCGCTCGATCGCGGCCCGCACACCCTGCGTTTCGGCCGTCTTGATGAAGTCGAGCGCGTCGGGGGTATTGCGCATCAGGCCGTCCAGAATGCCGCCCAGCGTCTGGGTGGACGCCAGCCCCATGTTCTCGTAGGCCTGGTTGACGATCAGCTTCTGCGCCTGTAGCTGCGACAAGGGGATTCGCGCCAGCTCGGCCGCGACCTCGGCGACCCGCGCCTCGAGGCGCTCGAATGGCACCGCCTCGTTGATCAGCTCAACATCGGCGGCTTGCACCCCGGTCAGCGGCCGGCCGGTCAGGGAATGCCACTTCACCTTGGCCAGGCTCAGCCGGTAGAGCCACATCCCGGTCAGATACGCCCCCCACATCCTGCTGTAAGGCGTGCCGATCACGGCGTCCTCGCTGGCGATCACGAGGTCCGCGCACAGCGCGTAGTCGCTGCCTCCGCCGACGCACCAGCCGTGCACCTGCGCGATCACCGGCTTGGACGCCCGCCAGATGGCCATGAACTTCTGCGTCGGCCCGGTCGCGCGCGCGGTGATCATCGCGAAGTCCTTGCCCGGATCCCACTTCCCGTCGGTCATCATGGCCTCGCCCCAGTGCTGGAACCCGCCGCCGAAGTCGTAGCCGGCGCAGAAGGACCGGCCGGCGCCGCGCAGCACGATGACCTTGATGCCCGGGTCGCGTTCGGCCAGGCCGATGGCGGCCTCGATCTCGTCGGGCATCGGCGGCACGATGGTGTTGAGCTGCTCCGGACGGTTCAGCGTGATGGTGGCAACCGCGCCGGCCGTCCGATAGAGCAGGGTCTGGAAGTCGCTGGTCGGCATGGCGTCCTTAGGGGTCGGGCTCGCGGTTCTCCGGCGAGGACGCGTAGATTCGCCCGCCGATCTTCAAATACGGCGTGGTGAGGTAGGCCGAGAAGGCCACGATGCCCGAAAAAACCGCCGCCGCGAGGACGCCATTCGGCCACAGCTGGCCGGTCCCGAAGGCAAAACAGACGATGCCGATGATCGCGGTCGCCCAGTAGAACCGCCGGCCGGCGCGACGGTGCTTGATGAAGCGATAGCGCGCCTGTGCCGCTGAGGCCAGGATGCCGATCAATCCCGTCGCCAGCAGGGTGAGCTCGATGCGTTGAATCGCGGCCACGTTGACGATCTTAAGGGTGAGCGGATGCTCAGACGCCGGGCTCGACGACCTGGATCACGCCCGCGGTGACGCCCCGCGACGATGAGGCGTCCGGTCTGCGAATCCACCCCCACGCTGTACGGGTTCTGCACCGTTGAGATCCGTCGGATTTCGCGAGGGCACCGGCACCAGGACCGGTCCGCCCGGGCGGCCAACTCGACATGGCGTGCCGAACCCGGCAGCGGAATCTGATCGGATATGCCCAACGAGTCGGCGTTGAGCAGGACAAGCTGATCGGGATCGTGCGTAGCGACCGCCACGATGCGGGTCACGGCGTCGACGGCGACGCCTTCCGGATGACCGGCAACCGGCACCACCCGGCCCGGTGGTGTCCCGATCGGCGGCGTCGCGTTCTGCGGCTCAGCCGCCGGCGGTAATGTCGCGGCCGGCGGCCGCGACCCCCCGGTGGGCACGCCCGCCGGCAGCAGCCCGGTAGTGGTTGCGGCCCCATGGGATTGGGCGCCCTGGTGACCGCGTGCGACCACGACCGCCGCCGCCAGCAGCGCCGCAATCCCGCGCCGCTTCATCCCGAGCCGACCGTAAGCGTCTGCCAGAGGAACGAGTAGGTCAGCGCCGACTTGAAGGCGACCTGCTCGTTGTCCGCCGCACCGGCGTGCCCGCCCTCGATGTTCTCGTAGTAGAAGACCGGGTGACCGGCGGCCTCGAGTGCCGCGGTCATCTTGCGGGCGTGGCCCGGATGCACGCGATCATCGCGGGTGGACGTGGTCATCAGCACCGGCGGGTATCGGCGCGTCGACGAGATGTTCTGGTAGGGCGAATATTCGGAGATGAACTCCCAATCATCGGGGTTGTCGGGGTCGCCGTATTCGGCGACCCACGAGGCACCGGCCAGCAGCAGGTGGTAGCGCTTCATATCCAGCAGGGGCACACTGCACACCAGTGCGCCGAACCTCTCCGGGTACTTGGTCAACATGATGCCCATCAGCAGGCCCCCGTTGCTGCCGCCCTGCGCCCCGAGCTGCCCGACCGTGGTGATGCCGCGCTCCACCAAATCGGTTGCCACGGCGGCGAAGTCCTCGGCGACCCTGTGGCGGCCCTCGCGCATCGCCTGGGTGTGCCAGTCGGGGCCGTACTCGCCGCCGCCCCGAATGTTGGCCAGCACATACGTGCCGCCGCGGGCGAGCCACAGTCGGCCCAGCACGCCGCTGTAGCCCGGTGTGTTCGACGATTCGAAGCCGCCGTAGCCGTAGAGCAGGGTGGGCGCCGGCCCGTCGGAAGCCCGTGAGCCGCCGGGCCGCACCACGAAATAGGGGATCGAGGTGCCGTCTTGCGACGCCACGAAATTCTGTGTCACCGAGATGTTCTCGGCATCGAAGAAGCCCGGGGCGGACTTGATCTGTTCGAGTTGTCCGTCATCGGTTCCCCGCATCAGCCGCGACGGCGAGTCGAATCCGCTGGAATCCAGAAAGAACTCGTCGCCGGTGTCGTCGGAGGAGACGACGACGGTGTTGGTCGCGGCCGGAATGCCGGCCACCGCTTCGCGACGCCAGTCGCCGGGCGTGACGATTTCCACGCGGCTGGCCACGTCGGCCAGTGAGACGATCAGCAGCCGGTCCTTGGTCCACGCGTAGTGGTTGAGGGCGGTGTGCTCGTCGGGTTCGAAGATGATCTGCAATTTCGCTGTGCCGGCGAGGAATTCCTCGTATTTCGCGGCCAGCAGCGACCCCGCGGTGTAGGTAGCGTCGCCCAATGACCAGTCGCTGCGCAACTCGATCAACAGCCACTCGCGGTGCAGGCTGACGCTGGCATCGGTGGGCGCGTCGATGCGAATGAGTTCCGAGTCGCGCAGCTCGTAGACCTCTTCGTTCCAGAAGTCGAGTGCCCGCCCGATCAGGGTGCGCTCGAAGCCGGGGATCCGGCTGGTGCTTGCCACCACGTTGACATCGCAACGCGCGCCCTCGAAGACCGTCTCGGCGTCGGCGAGGGGTGTGCCGCGGCGCCACCGTTTGACCACCCGCGGATAGCCGGAATCGGTGAGCGAACCGGAGCCGAAGTCGGTGCCGACCAGGACGGTGTCCGGATCGGCCCAGCTGACCTGCGACTTGGCTTCCTGCAGCTCAAACCCGCCGTCGACGAATTCCCGTGTAATCATGTCGAATTCACGCACGATGGAGGCATCCGAGCCGCCGGGGGACAGGCTGACCAGCGCACGGGTGTATTCGGGGTAGATCACACCGGCGCCGGCCCACACCCATTTCTCGCCGTCGGTCCTGCCCAACTCGTCGACGTCGATCAGCACATCCCACTCGGGAGAGTCGGTCCGGTAACTGTCGAGCGTCGTGCGCCGCCACAGCCCGCGGGGGTTGGCCGCATCACGCCAAAAGTTGTAGAGGTAGTCGCCCCGGCGGACCACGTAGGGGATGCGGGCGTCGGTGTCGAGCACCTCGAGCGCCTCGGTGCGCATCCGTTCGAAATTCTCGTCGCGAAAGCGCGCCAGCGTCGGCGCGTTACGCGCCCGCACCCAATCCAGCGCCTCGTCACCGGTGACGTCCTCGAGCCACAGGTAGGGATCGTGGTTGTCTTCGGCGGCGGGGTGAGCTTGCGGCGTCATGGAAACCATTGTGGCCGCGGCGGTAGTGTGAGGTGAATTACACATCCGCACGAGGAGTGAGAGCAGATGACTGTTTTCGCACGTCCAGGTTCTGCCGGGGCATTGATGTCGTATGAATCCCGCTACGAGAACTTCATTGGCGGACAGTGGGTCGCGCCCGCGAAGGGGCGCTACTTCGAGAACCCGACCCCGGTCACCGGCCAGACCTTCTGCGAGGTGGCCCGCTCCGATGAGGCCGACGTCGACAAGGCGCTCGACGCCGCGCACGCGGCGGCTCCGGCGTGGGGCAAGGCGGCCCCGGCCGAGCGGGCGGCGATCCTGAACAAGGTCGCGGACCGCATCGACGAGCACACCGCCGCACTGGCGGTGGCCGAGGTGTGGGACAACGGCAAGCCGATCCGCGAGGCGTTGGCCGCCGACATTCCGTTGGCCGCCGACCACTTCCGGTACTTCGCCGCGGCGTTGCGCGCGCAGGAGGGCTCGCTGTCGCAGATCGACGACGACACCGTGGCCTACCACTTCCACGAGCCGCTCGGCGCGGTCGGGCAGATCATCCCGTGGAACTTCCCCATCTTGATGGGCGCCTGGAAATTGGCGCCCGCGCTGGCGGCCGGCAACGCGGTGGTGCTCAAACCCGCAGAGCAGACACCGGTTTCGGTGCTCTACCTGATGTCTTTGATCGGCGACCTGTTGCCGCCCGGGGTGGTCAACGTCGTCAACGGATTCGGCGCCGAGGCCGGCAAGCCGCTGGCGTCGAGCAACCGGATCGCCAAGATCGCGTTCACCGGCGAGACCACCACCGGGCGACTGATCATGCAGTACGCCTCGCACAACCTGATCCCGGTCACGCTGGAACTCGGCGGCAAGAGCCCCAACATCTTCTTCTCCGACGTGATGGCCAAGGCCGACGATTATCAGGACAAAGCGCTGGAGGGCTTCACCATGTTCGCCCTCAACCAGGGCGAGGTGTGCACCTGCCCGTCACGCAGCCTGGTCCAGGCCGACATCTACGACGAGTTCCTCGAGCTGGCCGCGATCCGCACCAAAGCGGTCCGCCAGGGTGATCCGCTGGACAGCGAGACCATGTTGGGTTCCCAGGCGTCCAACGACCAACTGGAAAAAGTGTTGTCCTACATCGAAATCGGCAAGGACGAGGGCGCCAAAGTGATCACCGGCGGCGAGCGCGCCGAGCTCGGCGGTGACCTGTCCGGCGGCTTCTATATGCAGCCCACCATCTTCGGCGGCAACAACAAGATGCGGGTCTTCCAGGAGGAGATCTTCGGGCCGGTGGTGACGGTGACGTCGTTCGACGATTACGACGACGCCATCTCGATCGCCAACGACACCCTCTACGGCCTGGGGGCGGGCGTGTGGAGCCGCGACGGCAACACCGCCTACCGCGCCGGGCGCGACATCCAGGCCGGCCGGGTGTGGGTCAACTGCTACCACGTGTATCCCCCGCATGCGGCGTTCGGCGGCTACAAGTTGTCCGGCTTCGGGCGCGAATGCCACAAGATGGCTCTCGAGCATTATCAGCAGACCAAGAACATGCTGGTGTCCTACTCCGACAAGGCGCTCGGGTTCTTCTGATGGCTCCGCCAGCTGGGGTGGTCATCACCGCCCCGGCCGCCGAGGTGCTGACGCGGGTGCAGGCCACCCACGGTGCGGTGATGTTCCACCAATCCGGCGGCTGCTGCGACGGCTCGTCGCCGATGTGTTACCCGCTCGGTGATTTCCTCGTCGGCGACCGCGACGTCTTGCTCGGCGTGCTCGACGTCGGGACGGACGGCGTGCCGGTGTGGATTTCGGGTCCGCAGTACACGGCCCACTATCGCGACAAGCACACCCAATTGGTCATCGACGTGGTGCCGGGCCGTGGCGGCGGGTTCAGCCTGGAAGCACCCGACGGGGTGCGATTCCTGTCCCGCGGCCGCGCCTTCACCGAGGAAGAGCGGGCGTCGCTGGTCGGCGCGGCGGTGATCACCGGCGCCGATTACGAACGCGGCGAACGCCCCGCGGCGCGGGCTCCGGTGGTGGCCGACGCGGCCTCGGCGACATGCCCGGTAACCGCAGTACAGTCGAGAAAGTGATCCCCCTGCCGCGTCCCTGGTTGTTGGCCAGCGCCATGCTGATCGGCAGTGCGGTCGGACTTTTGGCGGGAGTGGCGTGCACCGTGGCGATCCACGCCGGCGTCCACCCGGGCATCGCCATCGCGTCGGTGGTCGGCATCCTCAGCGTGGTCGGGCTGACGATGATCCTGTTTTCCGGACGCCGGTGGGTCACGATGCTGGGCGCTTTCCTGCTGTCGGTGGGGCCGGGCTGGTTCGGTGTCCTGGTCGCGTTGCGGGTGACCGCCGGTGCCTGACGACAAGGACGCCTCGAGCCCCGGCACGGAGGCGTTCGTGCCGGACTTCTCCGATGACGAAGGCGACTCCGAGCACACCGGCACCCAGGCGTGGGTCCCCGAGTTCGATGACGACACCGGCGAGCACCCCGCCGCTACCGAGCCAGAGCCCGCGGGCAGCACCGCGGAAGACCAGGCGGCGACGCCCACGGCCGACGCCGGCGAGCCGGACTCGGCCGAGCCCGTCGGCCCGGTACAACCGGTCAACGTGCCCGGCCGGTACCTCTACCTCAAGTGGTGGAAGTTGGCCCTGGTGCTGCTCGGCGTGTGGGCCGCGGCGGCGGTGATCGGGCTGGGGCTCTTCTATTGGTGGTACCACTCCGTCGACAAGACGCCCGCGCTGTTCGTGGTCCTGGTCTACGTGGTGGTGTGCATCGTCGGCGCGGTGATGCTGGCCATGACCCAGGGCAGGCCGGTGATCTCGGCGCTCTCGGTGGCGATCATGTCCGGCCCGTTCGCCGCGCTGGTCGCCTCGGCGCCTCTGTACGGCTATTACCACTGCGAGCGGGTGGGGCGCTGCCTCGTTGGGCTCATTCCGTATTGAGGCCTCGCCCCGGCGGTCTCCAAGGGTCGTGGCCAACTAGGGTGGGCTCGTGACTTCTCACTATGACGTCGTCGTCCTCGGTGCCGGTCCCGGCGGATATGTCGCAGCCATTCGCGCCGCACAGCTGGGCCTGTCCACCGCGGTCGTCGAACCGAAGTACTGGGGTGGAGTCTGCCTGAACGTCGGATGCATCCCGTCCAAGGCCCTGCTGCGCAACGCCGAACTCGCCCATATCTTCACCAAAGAGGCCAAGACGTTCGGCATCAGTGGCGAGGCGAGCTTCGACTACGGTGTCGCGTTTGACCGCAGCCGCAAAGTGGCCGAGGGCCGCGTCGCCGGCGTGCACTTCCTGATGAAGAAAAACAAAATCACCGAAATCCATGGCTACGGCCGCTTTACCGACGCCAACACGATGTCGGTCGAGCTCAACGAGGGCGGCACCGAAACCGTCACGTTCGACAACGCCATCATCGCCACCGGCAGCAGCACCCGCCTGGTCCCCGGCACGTCGCTGTCGGCCAACGTGGTCACCTACGAAGAGCAGATCTTGTCCCGGGAGTTGCCGGCGTCGATCATCATCGCCGGCGCGGGTGCCATCGGCATGGAGTTCGGCTATGTGCTGAAGAACTACGGAGTCGACGTGACCATCGTCGAGTTCTTGGCGCGCGCCCTGCCCAACGAGGACGCCGATGTCTCCAAGGAGATCGAGAAGCAGTTCAAGAAGCTGGGCGTCAAGGTCCTTACCGGAACGAAAGTCGAGTCCATCTCCGACAACGGCTCCGAGGTGACCGTCGTCGTCAGCAAGGATGGCAACTCACAGGAACTCAAGGCCGCGAAGGTGTTGCAGGCCATCGGTTTTGCGCCCAATGTCGAGGGCTTCGGCCTGGAGGCGGCCGGCGTCGCGCTGACCGACCGCAAGGCCATCGGAATCACCGACTACATGCGCACCAACATCGAGCACATCTACGCCATCGGTGATGTCACCGGAAAGCTGCAGCTGGCCCATGTCGCCGAGGCCCAGGGCGTGGTGGCCGCCGAAACCATCGCCGGCGCAGAGACTTTGGCGCTCGGTGACTACCGAATGATGCCGCGCGCGACGTTCTGCCAACCGAATGTCGCCAGCTTCGGGCTCACCGAGGAACAGGCCCGCGACGAAGGCCACGATGTTGTGGTGGCGAAGTTCCCGTTCACCGCGAACGGCAAGGCCCACGGTGTGGGTGACCCCAGTGGGTTCGTCAAGCTGGTCGCCGATGCCAAATACGGTGAGCTGCTGGGTGGACACTTGGTCGGCCACGACGCCTCCGAACTGCTTCCGGAGCTGACGCTGGCCCAGAAGTGGGACCTGACCGCGACCGAGCTGGCCCGCAACGTGCACACCCACCCGACCATGTCCGAGGCGCTGCAGGAATGCTTCCACGGCCTCACCGGACACATGATCAATTTCTGAGACAAGAGATGATGCGCACCGTCACGCTTGAGGCCATCGCGGGTGCCGTCGGTGGCCTGGTGACCGGTTATGTCCTGTGGTTGCTGGCCATTTCGAACGGCGACAATGCGACGGCCGGCCAGTGGGGACCACTGGTACTGCTGGCCTCGGTGGTGCTGGGGATCTGCGCCGCGGCATGGGGCTTCACGCAGCGCCGTCGCGCCAAGCGGGCATGGGCGGCGTTCGCCTTCGCGCTGCCGGTACTTCCCGTGATACTGACGCTGGCTATCCTCGCCGACGTCTACCTGTAGCTAATGCGGATGGTCCAGCGGAATGTCGAGCGCTGACATGGTCGCGGCAAGGCCGTCGTATTGGCTGGCGAGTAAACAGAATTCGATCAGCTGCCGCCGATCCAGGTGAGTCTCCAGCTGCTGCCAGGTGCCGGCGGTGACGGTCCGGTCCTTGACGAATTCGTCGGTCGCCGCCAGCAGCGCCTGCTGGCGCACGGTCAGGCGCGCACCGACCGGGTCCAGCTTCTCGGGCCAGGCGAAGATGGCGGCCTGCAGGTCCGCATCCAACCCGGCCGCCCGTGCCATCCGGCGATGGTGCTGCAGTTCGTATTCGCACGCGCGCAGATGCGCCACCCGCAGGATCACCAATTCGGTGTCGATGGTGGGAAGCTTCCCGCGCAACAGCCGGCCCCCGTAGGCCAGCCAGGTCCAGAACAGCAACCGGCGCTGACCCAGCGTGGTGAACAGGTGCATCTCCGGGGCGGCCACGGTGCGCGCACCCAGCTTCGCGATCACCCAATTGATCGGTCCCAGTTCGCGAAACCGCCCCGACGGGATGCGACCGTCCGGCAGGCCGCTCACGGTTGCGTCACCAGGTAGGGAGACACCGTGCTGCGGTGCTCGTCGAGATCGAGTGCGCGTCCGAGCGCGGGAAAGGCGCGCTGCGGGCAATTGTCGCGTTCGCAGACCCGGCAACCCGCGCCGATCGGTGTGGCCACTGTTCCTGGTTCCCCCGAGACGTCGAGTCCCTCCGAGTAGACGAGCCGGTGAGCGTGCCGAAGCTCGCAGCCCAACCCGATCGCGAAGGTCTTACCCGGCTGACCATACCGGGCCGCGCGACGTTCCACGGTGCGGGCCACCCACATGTAGTTGCGGCCATCGGGCATCTGCGCGATCTGCACCAAGATCTTGCCCGGATTGGCGAACGTCTCGTAGACGTTCCACAGCGGGCAGGTGCCTCCACTGGACGAGAAGTGAAAGCCGGTAGCGGACTGCCGCTTTGACATGTTCCCGGCCCGATCGACCCGGACGAAGGAGAACGGCACGCCGCGCATCGACGGGCGCTGCAACGTCGAAAGCCGGTGCGCGATGGTCTCGTAGCTGATCGAGTAGAACGACGACAACCGCTCGACGTCGTAGCGGAAATTCTCTGCGACGTCGTGAAATTGGCGGTAGGGGAGCACGGCGGCCGCGGCGAAATAGTTGGCCAACCCCAGCCGCGCCAGGGTGCGTGACTCGTCGCTGGTGAATTTGCCCTCCTCGACCAAGGTGTCGATGAGATCGCCGAACTCGAGATAGGCCAACTCCGCGGCCATCTTGAAAACCTGCTGGCCCAACGACAAATGGTTGCTGAATTCCAGCGTTTTGGTTTTGGGGTCGAAGCGGTGCAGCACGGTGTCGCCCAGATCGATCCGGCGGTTGATGTGCACTCCGTGCACCTCGGTGAGACGGCGGGTCAGCTCCCGCGCCAAATCGCCGTGATGCAACCGCATTTTGATGGTCAGGTCCTCGGCGGCGGTGTCCAACTCGTGCAAGTAGTTCTGGCGTTGGTAGAAGTAATCGCGCACTTCCTCGTGCGGCATGGTGATCGAGCCGCTGCCACTGCCATCGGAGAACCGCTCCTCGGTAGCGGCCGCAAGCTGCGCCGTGGTGATCCGGTAGCGCCGGTGCAGATTGACCACGGCGCGGGCCAACCCGGGATGGGCACTGACCATCTCGGCGACCTCGGTCGGGTCGACGTCGATGTCCAGATCACGGTCCATGGTGACCTCGCGCAACTCGGCCACCAGTCGGGTGTCGTCCTGGGAGGAGAAGAAGGTCGCGTCCACCCCGAACACCTCGGTGATGCGCAGCAGCACGGCCACCGTCAGCGGGCGAACGTCGTGCTCGATCTGGTTGAGGTAGCTCGGCGAGATTTCCAGCGTCTGAGCCAGCGCGGCCTGGGAAAACCCGCGTTCGTTGCGCAGCTGGCGAACGCGTGAGCCGACGAACGTTTTGGACACTTCTCCAAGATTACCGGTCCATGCGAAGAATCAATTCGCAGACTTGGCATCGGGTACGGTCTCGTCGGGATTAGTATTCGACGCACCTCGTTGGCATGATTCGACCGGGCCTTCGGCCTTAACCTGGGGCAACCACGAGGAGGAACGGGGAGCGACGGCGTGAGCCTGGATAAACAAATGATGCCGGTGCCCGACGGTCACCCTGACGTTTTCGATCGCCAGTGGCCGTTGCGGGTGGGCGATATCGACCGCACGGGCCGGTTGCGGCTGGACGCTGCCGCCCGCCACATCCAGGACATCGGCCAGGACCAGCTGCGTGAGATGGGTTTCGAGGAGACTCATCCCCTGTGGATCGTCCGGCGCACCATGCTCGATTTTCTGCGTCCGATCGAATTCCAGGACATGCTGCGCATGCGTAGGTGGTGCTCGGGCACCTCGAACCGCTGGTGTGAGATGCGGGTTCGCATCGATGGCCGCAAGGGCGGGCTCATCGAGTCGGAGGCTTTCTGGATCAACATCAACCGCGAAACCCAGATGCCCTCGCGGATCGCCGACGACTTCCTGGCGGGCCTGCACAAGACGACCTCCGTCGACCGGTTGCGGTGGAAGTCCTACCTCAAGCCGGGCAGCCGCGACGACGCGGCGGAGATCCACGAGTTTCCCGTCCGTGTCACCGATATCGACCTGTTCGACCACATGAACAACTCCGTGTACTGGAGCGTGATCGAGGACTACCTGGCGTCGCATCAGGAGCTCATGCGGGCACCGCTGCGCATCACCATCGAACATGAGGCGCCGGTGGCGCTGGGCGACAAGCTGGAGATCATTTCGCACGTCCACCCCGCCGGATCCACCGAACAATTCGGCCCCGGGCTGGCCGATCGCGCTGTTACAACGCTCACATATGCCGTCGGCGACGAGACCAAAGCCGTCGCCGCGATCTTTGCTCGGTAACAGGACAAGCGTCCCGGTTAAATTGTGCTTTGACCTGCGGCGATAGGGTTACTGACGGGTAGCTTCTGAAACGGTTAAGTTTGTTAGCAAGTTAGCAAGCTTGGCAAATTCGTGCGTTCCCGTTGCTTAAATTGGCAACTGAAACGGGTAGACCGCCCCCCACGAGCTGTGCCATCTTCGAGTTAGCACACCAGTGAAGTTGAGCCGCTAGCTACCGCCGGTGAGGCATCCAGCAACTCAGTAGTGAAGATCGTGAAGGAGCATGCCCAATGTCTGTCGTTGGCACCCCCAAGAGCGCCGAACAGATCCAGAGGGACTGGGACACCAACCCGCGTTGGAAGGATGTCACCCGGACCTACACCGCCAAGGACGTCGTCGCCCTGCAGGGCAGCGTGGTCGAGGAGGCCACCCTGGCGCGCCGCGGCGCTGAGGTGCTGTGGGAGCAGCTTCACGACCTGGAGTACATCAACGCGCTGGGCGCCCTGACCGGCAACATGGCCGTGCAGCAGGTGCGCGCCGGCCTGAAGGCCATCTACCTGTCGGGCTGGCAGGTCGCCGGCGATGCCAACCTGTCTGGCCACACCTACCCCGACCAGAGCCTGTACCCGGCCAACTCGGTACCGCAGGTGGTGCGCCGGATCAACAACGCGCTGCTGCGCGCCGACGAGATCGCCGCGGTCGAGGGTGACACCTCGGTGGAGAACTGGCTGGCGCCGATCGTCGCCGACGGGGAGGCCGGTTTCGGTGGTGCGCTCAACGTCTACGAGCTGCAGAAGGCCATGATCGCCGCCGGCGTGGCGGGATCGCACTGGGAGGACCAGCTGGCCTCGGAGAAGAAGTGTGGTCACCTGGGCGGCAAGGTGCTGATCCCGACCCAGCAGCACATCCGGACCCTGACCTCGGCCCGCCTGGCTGCCGACGTGTGCGACGTTCCGACCGTCGTCATCGCCCGTACCGACGCCGAGGCCGCCACGCTGATCACGTCCGACGTCGACGAGCGCGACCAGCCGTTCATCACCGGTGAGCGGACCAAGGAAGGCTTCTACCGGGTCCGCAATGGCCTGGAGCCCTGCATCGCCCGGGCCAAGGCCTACGCGCCGTTCTCCGACCTGATCTGGATGGAGACCGGAACTCCGGATCTCGAGCTCGCCGCCAAATTCGCCGAGGGCGTCAAGGCCGAGTTCCCCGATCAGATGCTGGCCTACAACTGCTCGCCGTCGTTCAACTGGCGCAAGCACCTTGACGATTCCACCATCGCGAAGTTCCAAAAGGAGCTCGGGGCAATGGGATTCAAGTTCCAGTTCATCACGCTGGCCGGCTTCCACGCCCTGAACTACTCGATGTTCGATCTGGCCTACGGCTACGCCCGCAACCAGATGAGCGCTTACGTCGAGCTGCAGGAGCGCGAGTTCGCCGCCGAGGAGCGTGGCTACACCGCCACCAAGCACCAGCGTGAGGTGGGCGCCGGTTACTTCGACCGCATCGCCACCACGGTGGACCCGACCTCGTCGACCACCGCGCTGACCGGCTCCACCGAAGAGGGCCAGTTTCACTGAGGACGAGCGGGCTTTGGCCCGCGAGGACAAGCGGGCTTTGGCCCGCGAGGCACTGAGCCACTGCCCCCGCGGCGCAAGCCGCGCCGTGAAATGAGATGAAGTAGCGTAGGCCCCGCCCAGCTAAATCTGGGCGGGGCCTATTGCGGTGCAAGACGATACGACACCGGAGAGAGATCAGTGAGTGACGCAACGATTCAGCGGGTAGGAGTTGTCGGGGCCGGCCAGATGGGTTCCGGCATCGCCGAGGTCTCGGTCCGCGCCGGTGTCGACGTGATCGTGTTCGAAACCACCGAGTCCCTCATTACGGCCGGACGCAACCGCATCGTGAAGTCGCTGGAGCGCGGCGTCAGTGCCGGCAAGGTGACCGAGCGGGAACGCGACCGGGCGCTGAGCAAGCTCACCTTCACGACAGACCTGAAGGACCTCGTCGACCGCCAACTGGTCATCGAGGCGATCATCGAGGATGACGCCGTCAAGGCGCAGGTCTTCGCCGAACTCGACCGGCTCATCACCGACCCGGACGCGGTTCTGGCGTCCAACACCTCCAGCATCCCGATCATGAAGATCGCCGCGGCCACCAAGAACCCGCAACGCGTGCTGGGCCTGCACTTCTTCAACCCCGTCCCGGTGCTGCCGCTGGTCGAGTTGGTCAGCACGCTGGTCACCGACGACGCCGCCGCCGCGCGCACCGAGGAATTCGCGAGCGCGGTGCTGGGCAAGCAGGTCGTGCGCTGCTCCGATCGGTCCGGCTTCGTGGTGAATGCGCTGCTGGTGCCGTACCTGCTGTCGGCAATCCGCATGGTCGAAGCCGGTTTTGCCACCGTCGAAGACGTCGATAAGGCCGTGGTGGCCGGGCTGTCGCACCCGATGGGCCCGCTGCGGCTGTCCGACCTGGTCGGTCTGGACACCTTGAAACTGATCGCGGACAAGATGTTCGAGGAGTTCAAGGAACCGCAGTACGGCCCGCCGCCGCTGTTGCTGCGCATGGTGGAGGCCGGCAGGCTCGGCAAGAAGACGGGCCAGGGCTTCTATACCTACTGAGTAATAACTGATGTCCCACCGGACGGGGTGCGAGAACTTCTTCCGCAGGGCATCAGCAATGTGGGGCAATTCACAATGGTTAAGTAGGGCAAATCAATTCAGCCCCCAACGGTGCTCCGGTGGGGGCTGATTGCTTTGATGAGCCGGCTACTTCTCCAGCGTGAACTGATTGACGTCGGTGTAGCCCTGCCGGAACAGGTCCGCGCAGCCGGTCAGGTACTTCATGTAGCGGTCGTAAACCTCTTGGGACTGGGTGGCCAAAGCCCGCTCGCGATTCGCCTCGAGTGCCTCGGCCCACAGATCCAATGTCCTCGCGTAGTGCAGCTGCAGCGACTGGACCCGAGTCAACTCGAAGCCCACCGTGACCCCGTACTCGCCGACGGTTTGGGGCGTGGGCAGCGCGCCGCCCGGGAAGATCTCGGTCAGGATGAATTGCGAGAACTGAACGATCTCGCGGGTCAGCGTCAAGCCCTTGGCGCGGGCATCTTTGAACGAGGGCCGAACGATGGTGTGCAGCAACATCACTCCGCCGGGCGGCAGCGCTTGGTAGGCCATCTTGAAGAAGCGGCCGTAGCGCTGGCGGCCGAAGTGCTCGAACGCGCCGATCGACACGATGCGGTCCACCGGCTCGTCAAATTTTTCCCAGCCCTCCAGCAGCACCCGCCTGGTGCGGGGGCTGTTCATCTGGTCGAAGGATTTCTGGACATGCTCGGCCTGGTTCTCCGACAGCGTCAGGCCGACGACGTTGACGTCGTATTTCTCGATGGCTCGGCGCAGGGTTGCTCCCCAGCCGCAGCCGATGTCCAGCAACGTCATCCCGGGCTCGAGCTTGAGCTTTCCGAGCGCCAGATCGATTTTCGCGATCTGCGCCTCCTCGAGGGTCAGGTCATCCCGCTCGAAGTACGCGCAGCTGTAGGTCTGGGTGGGATCCAAAAACAGCCGGAAGAAGTCGTCGGACAAGTCGTAATGAGCTTGCACGTTTCCGAAATGCGGCGTGAGCTGCACAGACATGTCGATTCGAGCCTTTCTATATGCGGGGGACAGGGGTAGGCAGCCGAACGCCGACCCCGCTATATCCCCCGATGCTCCCCTGGATGCTAGTGCCTGCGATGGTCCAGGTCGCCCTGCAAGTCGCGTGCGTAGCGTCACACGGGACGGGCGTAATCCCCAAAACGCGCAGTGCGTACCGAGGCCATCTCTAGGGTCCGAACTCGCCGTCTCGGGGCGGCACGATCGGTGAAGGATGGGGTTCCTCGCGGAACTTCTCCAGCGATCCGCCGACCTCGACGATTCCCTTGAGCGCATTCCAGCTCAGCATGGTCAGGTAGTCGATCAACTCATCGCGACTCATTCGCGGGTACGACATCCAGGAGTGGGTGGCCAGCTGCACGCCGCCGACAATCAAATACGCCCACGGTTCCGCGCCCCCGGTGTCCATCCCGGCGTGTTGCATGCGACGGCGCATCAGTACCGCGAGCATGCGCGCGATGATGCGCTCGGAGTCGGCAATGACCTTGCTCTTGCTGGCCGAGCTGTTGGACATCACGAATCGGTATGGCTCGGGCTCGTTCGCGACGGTCTCGACGTACACGCGGATAACCTCGCGGGTCAGGTCGAAGCCGTCGAGGTTAGACGTCAGCGCGCCGGCCATATTGGGAATCAGGGTGGTTTGAGTGAATCGCATCATCACGGCCGTCGTCAGGTCGTTCTTGTCGACGAAATAGCGGTACAGCACTGTCTTGGAGACCCCGATCTCGGCGGCGATCTCATCCATGCTCAGCGCGCCACCCAGTCGGCGAATCGCGTCGATCGTGCCGTCGACCAACTCGTTACGACGCTCCACTTTGTGTTGATGCCAGCGCCGCTTGCGCCCATCCATCTTGACGCTCACAGCCCTGATTTGCTCTGCCACAGTCGCCGATTTCCATTCCCCTAGACGCCCTTGATCTTACGGCGTGAGGGGCCGGTTTCTTGCGCTGGCGGGCGCGAATGAGACGTCGCGAGCAGTGTCGTCACACTAATCGGCGGGAAAGATAGATGATGGAGTGGTGGCACATCGAGCCTCGGTGAGAGGCGAAGCGTCGGGCCCGCCGGTGGCGAGGCCCGATTCGACGCCGCCAACCGCCGCGGCACGCCCTCCTCGCGCGTCTTTTGCCGAATCTTTTGCCGGCGCCGATCCCGAAGCCGACGCGCAGCGCCGGGTGGCGTTGCGCCGGATGAAGATGGTGGCACTGAGCTTTCTGATCGGTGCCACCGTCGTGTTCCTCGCCTGCCAGTGGGCCCAGGCGCACGCCGGCCTGGGGACATGGGTGGGATACGTCGGCGCCGCCGCCGAGGCCGGCATGGTGGGCGCGCTGGCCGACTGGTTCGCCGTGACCGCGCTCTTCAGGCACCCACTGGGCATTCCCATCCCGCACACCGCGATCATCAAACGTAAGAAGGACCAGCTCGGCGAGGGTTTGGGCACGTTCGTCCGGGAAAACTTCTTGTCGCCGGAGGTCGTCGAAACCAAGCTGCGCGACGCCCAGGTGTCCGGCAGGCTCGGCAAGTGGCTGTCGGAGGCCGCCCACGCCGAACGGGTGGCGAGCGAGGCGGCCACGGTGCTGCGGGTACTGGTCGAACTTCTGCGCGACGAAGACGTCCAGCAGGTGATCGACCGGATGATCGTGCGCCGGATCGCCGAACCGCAGTGGGGTCCACCGGTCGGGCGAGTGCTGGCCACCTTGTTGGCCGAGCACCGGCAAGAGGCGCTGATCCAGTTGCTGGCCGACCGGGCCTTTCAGTGGTCGCTGAAGGCCGGCGAAGTCATTCAACGGGTGGTCGAGCGCGACTCGCCGACCTGGTCGCCGCGCTTTGTCGACCATCTGGTCGGAGACCGCATCCACCGCGAACTGATGGACTTCACCGACAAGGTACGCCGCAATCCGGACCACGAGTTGCGCCGGTCGGCCACTCGCTTCCTGTTCGACTTCGCCGAGGACTTGCAGCACGACCCGGACACCATCGCGCGCGCCGACGCGATCAAAGAGCAACTGATGGCGCGCGACGAGATCGCCAACGCCGCGGCGACTGCGTGGAAGACGCTGAAACGGCTGGTGCTCGAGGGTGTGGATGATCCGTCCAGTGCACTGCGCACCCGGATCGCCGACACCGTGGTCCGCATCGGGGAATCGCTGCGCGACGACGCCGACCTGCGGGACAAGGTCGACAACTGGTTGGTCCGGGCGGCCCAGCACCTGGTCTTGCAGTATGGGGTGGAGATCACAGCGATCATCACCGACACGATCGAACGTTGGGACGCCGAGGAGGCCAGTCGGCGCATCGAATTGCATGTGGGTCGTGACCTGCAATTTATTCGGATCAACGGGACGGTGGTCGGTTCGCTGGCGGGTCTTGCGATCTACGCCATCGCGCAGTTGTTGATCTAGCGATTTTCTAGCAGTGCTAACAAGTGCTTGCAATAGCAAGCACTTGTAGTAGTCTGAGGCGCGTCAAGATCAGCCGACGACCAGGAGCACGCCATGACGCCCGAGGAGAAACTCTCCGCCAAGGTGTCCAACGCTGCCTCCGACATGGCCTCCGACATCGGTAGCTTCATCCGTAGCCAGCGTGAACTCGCGCAGGTGTCGGTGCGCCAACTCGCCGAAAAGTCCGGGGTCAGCAATCCATATCTGAGCCAGGTGGAGCGGGGATTGCGTAAGCCCTCCGCCGATGTCTTGAACCAGATCGCGAAGGCCCTCCGGGTCTCCGCCGAGGTTCTCTATGTGCGCGCCGGGATTCTCGAGCCAACTGACAAAAGTCAGGTGCGGGACGCGATCGTCACCGATATTGCGATCACCGAGCGGCAAAAGCAAATTCTGCTCGACATCTACTCATCGTTCGCGCAGCAAAACGAATCGATCCCGGAGGAGTGTTCGACTGAATCCGACAGCGAGTGATCAGTCCGTTTCATCCGGCACCGTAACCATCTGTGCTGGGAGTTTGCGCGAAAAGCGGGCTGTTTCGTCGCGGTAGCGAGTTGGCGATGTATAGACGACCGGCCGTCGGGGTTACCCAAAGGGAGGACCTACCGGTTCCCGAGCAATTGCTGAACGAACCACCCCGGCACCTGGCGGCCCCAGTTGCGAAGGAGACGTTTGCACCTAACTTCTCGACCAAACAGCTAATAACACCGATAGCGAAAACACATCACGAAAGGAAAGACCATGGCGGAAAACACCAACATCGAAGACTTGCGGGCCCCGCTGCTCGCGGCGCTGGGCGCGGCCGACCTGGCCCTGGCCACCGTCAACGACCTGATCGCCGGGCTGCGTGAGCGCGCCGAAGAGACCCGCGCCGAGACCCGCACCCGGGTCGAGGAGCGTCGCGCTCGCTTGACCAAGCTCCAGGAGGACCTGCCCGAGCAGTTCACCGAGCTGCGCGACAAGTTCACCACCGACGAGCTGCGCAAGGCCGCCGAGGGCTATCTGGAGGCGGCGACCAGCCGGTACAGCGAGCTCGTGGAGCGCGGTGAGGCGGCCCTGCAGCGGCTGCGTAACCAGAGCGCGTTCGAGGACGCGTCCGCGCGCGCCGAGGGCTACGTCGACCAGGCCGTCGAGCTGACTCAGGAAGCTCTCGGCACCGTCGCGTCGCAGACCCGCGCGGTCGGCGAGCGCGCCGCCAAGCTGGTTGGCATCGAGCTGCCGGGCAAGACGGAAGCGACCACCAAGAAGGCCCAGAAGGCCGTTGCCAAGAAGGCTCCGGCCAAGAAGGCCCCGGCCAAGAAGGCCCCGGCCAAGAAGGCTCCGGCCAAGAAGGTCACCCAGAAGTAAGCAAGTCACTCCACGACGTTCGGCTCCGAGTCGCCTTCGGGTGACTCGGAGTCGACGTTTTGGCGGGTGCCCGCATACCCTTAAGGCGTGAACCACCTCGTGGGAACCGTCATGTTGATCTTGCAGATCGCCGTTTTAGTGACGGCGATCTATGCGTTCGTGCATGCCGCGCTGCAACGACCCGACGCCTATACCGCCGCCGAGAAGCTGACCAAACCGGTGTGGTTGCTGATCTTGGGAGGGGCCGTCGCCCTGACATCCATCTTGGGTTTCGTTTTCGGCGTGCTAGGTATGGCGATCGCGGCCTGCGCCGCCGGTGTGTATCTGGTCGATGTTCGGCCCAAACTGCTTGAGATTCAGGGTAAGTCGCGCTAGCGGAATGAAGGTCCTGCTGACGGCGCCGGTCGCGGTGCTCGTCGCCTTGTCCTGTCCGGTACCGCACGCCGTTGCCGCGCCCGACCCCGGCAGCGGGGCGGCGAATCCGCCCGCCCCGGCCCCGCCCTACATCGATCACACCCGGTGGGCGCAGTGGCAGGGCAGAACCAGCCTGCGGGTCTTCCCGACGCCGGCCGGCCGAACCGCCTCGAGAATCCCCGCAACCACGGCGCCGGCCGACGAGGCCTGGGCCGAGGTGCTCGCCTTGTCCCCGGACGCCGACACCGCGGGCATGCGCGCGCAGTTCCTCTGCCACTGGCAGTTCGCCGAACTCGCCCAGCCCGGCAAGGTCAGCTGGAACCTGGAGCCGTGGCGACCGGTCGTCGACGACACCGACATGGTCGCCTCCGGCTGCAATCCCGGCGGTCCGGAAGAATCCTTCTGATGGCAACCCAACCCAGCCGAGCGCAGCTGGCGGCATTCGTCGACCACACCCTGCTCAAACCGGAAGCAACCGACGCCGACGTGGCGGCCCTGGTCGCGGAGGCGGCCGAACTGGGCGTCTACGCGGTGTGCGTCTCGCCCTCGATGGTTCCCGTCGCGGTGCGAGCCGGCACCGGCGTGCGGGTGGCCAGCGTGGCTGGCTTTCCGTCCGGCAAGCACCTCCCGGCGGTGAAGGCGCACGAAGCGGCCCTGGCCGTCGCGTCCGGTGCCTGCGAGATCGACATGGTCATCGATGTCGGGGCGGCGCTGGCCGGCGACATCGACGCGGTGCGCTCCGATGTCCATGCCGTGCGCAGCGCGATCGGCGGCACCGTGCTCAAGGTGATCGTGGAGTCGGCGGCGCTGCTGGCGCTGGCGGACCAGCCCACGCTGGCACAGGTATGCCGCGCCGCCGAAGGCGCCGGCGCCGACTTCGTGAAGACGTCAACCGGGTTTCATCCGGCCGGCGGCGCATCCGTGCGCGGGGTCGCCCTGATGGCCGAGACGGTCGGTGGGCGCCTCGGGGTGAAGGCCAGCGGAGGCATCCGCACCGCCGCCGACGCGCTAGCAATGCTGGATGCCGGCGCCACCCGCCTGGGGCTGTCGGGCACCCGGGGAGTGCTCGACGGCCTCGACAGCCTCGGCTGAACTGTCCGGCTCCTCAGCGCGCCGTGCCGGCGCGCATCGTCACCGGACGAACTAGGTCGCTCGCCGTCAGAGGTTGGCGAAGCAGGGGTCGTTGTCGTTGCCGCCGGTCGGAATGCTGGCGTTCTTCGTCGAGAAATGGCTGGTCACACCCGTATCGGTGACCTGCACGCTGTCGGCGTGGATACCCAATGGGTAGTTCTTCGTCTGGTTCGAGGTGAACTCGTCCAGCGTCGACTGCACGGACTCCTTGGGCATGGTGAAACCGAGCGCGTTGAAACTGACGATCTGCAGCTCCAACCCGTTGCCCGACACGACCGGCTTGGCCGTGATGTTGTCCAACATGCCCTTCAACTCGATGGTGCCGTCGGCGGGATGGGTGGTGACGGTGTTGGTGACGAACGGACCCAGAACCGGGACCGCGTCCTGCACCGACTGCTTGATGCCATCACTGGTCCAGGTGATGGTGGCGTCCAGCGAGCCGATGGTGCCCTTCGAGTTGCCGGTGTCCTTGAGCCGGACGTCGTTGATGTTGACTGAGAGCTTCATGCCCTTGGCGTCGCGGAGGTTGTTGCCGGCCGTCTGCACCGAGATATTGGTGTAGTGGCTCGTCGCCACTTGCCACAGCATCAGGGGGGTCACCCCGAAGGACGCGGTGGCCTGGTCCTTGACCTCGCACGCCACCGCCTGGGCAATCTTGTTGTCCGCGGTATGGCGCACGTACAGCTCGGCCCCGATGAGCGCGGCGATGATCAGCGCGAACACGATGACGAAGATCAGCAGGATTGAGACCGGGTCACGACCGAAGCGGCGTTTCTTTTTCCCCGACGCCGCGCCGTCGTCGGGGGGAGTGGTCAGCCGCTCCGTTTGGCCGGCGGGCGGGGTGGGCGGCGGCGGGTAGCCGGGCTGCTGCATGTTCGGCTGGGGCGTCCCGAATCGCTCGGTCCGCCCCGGCGGGGGACCGTGGGCGGGGGGCGGCGGCGGGGGTACGTGACCCGGGCCGCCGGTGCTGATCCGCTCGGTCGGCCGCTCTGTGGGAGGCTGGCCGAAGGGCCCCTGGTGGGGGGGACGGGTCCACTTCGACGGGTCCGGGTTCGGTGGTCCTTGCGGGTTCGTCACCCGACTGATTCTGCCTTATCAACCTGAGTAAAGTCCGAGCGGTTGCGCAGGACCGCGATGCTCTCCCGGGCCTCGGCGACCCTGTCGACGTCGATGTCGGCAACCAGCAGCTGCGGATGGGCGCCGGCCGACGCGACGACGTCGCCCAGCGGCGAGACGATCAGGCTGCCCCCGACGCCGGTCGGTGCCCCCGATCCGGCTCCGTGAGTGCCACCGGGATCCGCCTGACCGGCCGCCGCGACATAGCTCATCGAATCGAGTGCCCGGGCGCGAGCCAGCAGCGTCCACTGGTCGAGTTTGCCGGGACCCGCACCCCAGGACGCGCACACCGCGATCACCTCGGCGCCGCGGCGGGCCAATTCGGTGTAGAGCGCCGGGAAACGAATGTCATAGCAAACGGTCAGCCCCACCCGGACGCCGTCGACCGTGATCACCACCGGATCGTGTCCCGGCGCGACTGTGCGTGATTCGGCGAAACCGAACGCGTCGTAGAGGTGGATCTTGTCGTAGTGGGCGTCCGACTGGGCGGAATCGCGCGGACCGGCCGCGATCAGCGTGTTCTTCACCCGCCCATCGCCCGACGGGGTGAACATCCCGGCGACGACGGTGATGTGGGAATCGGCCGCAATGCGGCGCACCCCGTCGGCCCAGGGCCCGTCGACCGACTGAGCGACCGGGCCCAGCGGCACGCCGAACCGGCACATCGTCGCCTCCGGGAACACCACCAGCTTCGCGCCCGCGTCGGCGGCATGGCGACTGTATTCGGCCACCAGCTGCAAGTTTGCCGCGGGGTCGGTGCCGCTGAGTATCTGCGCCAAGGCGATTCGCATGAGCGCCAGCTTAGGCCCGGTGTCGATGCGGGCCGGCCCGGCGGCGGTCGAAAGCCTCAGGCCGTTTTGGCGATCCACTCCGTGGTGAAGCGCTGTTCGGCGGCGACCAGTTCGGCCAGCCGGGTGCCGATGATGTTCTCCAACTTGCCGCCGATGATCGGGACGCGCACCTGGACTGTGGCGCGGAACGTCAGCCGGCTGCCGCCGGTCTCTTCGATGGGCTCCAGGACGGCGGTGCCGGCCAGGTTCACCGGCGCGTCCACGATGGAACCCACGACCGACCCGGTCGCGGCGCCGGCGGTGACCGGCCCCCACGCCTCCTCGCGGCGGATACGCAGGTCACCGCTGTGCAGCTGCGTAACCATTCCCGGCAGCTTGTCGCTACGGATCACCTGCAGCGTGACGACCTCGACGGTGTCCTCGCCGCCGACCCGCATCGACTCCAGCATGGCGACGTCGACGCCGGACCCGGCCAGCCTGGCCCGCCAATAATTTGCATCGGTGAAGGCGCGGTGCACCTCGTCAACACTGCCGTCGTAGTCGGCCGACAAGTCGAATGAACGCGGCATAGCAGGTCAGGCTACCGTTACGGGCCATGAAATCCAGCGGAGCCGGTTCGGAGTTCGCCGGTGCGCCGGTGGCCGACGCGGTGCCACTGGCGCCGCTGACTACGCTGCGGGTCGGACCGACCGCGCGCCGCCTGATCACCTGCACGACCAGCGACCAGGTGATCGCCACTTTGCGGCGGCTGGACGCCGAAACACCTGGCGGGCAACGCGACTCGGTGCTCGTCTTCGCCGGCGGCTCCAACCTGGTGATCTCCGACGCCCTGACCGACCTGACCGCGGTGCGGCTGGCCAATGACGGCATCACCGTCGAGGGCAACCTGGTCCGCGCCCAGGCGGGCGCGGTGTGGGACGACGTCGTGGTCACGGCCATCGAGCACGGCCTCGGCGGGCTGGAATGCCTGTCCGGCATCCCCGGGTCGACCGGGGCCACCCCGGTGCAGAACGTCGGGGCGTACGGCGCCGAAGTCTCCGACACGATCACCCGGGTGCGGGTGCTTGATCGCGGCAGCGGTGAGGTGCGCTGGGTGCCGGGCAGCGAGCTGGGGTTCGGCTACCGCACCAGTGAGTTCAAACGCGGCGGCGCCAGCGGATTCGAAATCCCTTCTGTCGTACTGGAAGTGGAGTTCGCGCTGGACGCCTCCGGGCGCAGCGCGCCGTTGCGCTACGGCGAGCTGGCCGCCGCGTTGAACGTGGCCGGCGGCGAGCGCGCCGACCCGCAATCCGTCCGCGACGCCGTGCTCGCCTTACGGACGCGCAAGGGCATGGTGCTCGACTCTGCCGACCACGACACCTGGAGTGTGGGCTCGTTCTTCACCAACCCGGTGGTCGCCCCGGACGTCTACGAACGGCTGGCCGCAACAGTTGACGAGCCGGTCCCGAACTACCCCGCGCCCGGCGGGGTCAAGCTGGCCGCCGGCTGGTTGGTGGAGCGGGCGGGCTTCGGCAAGGGCTATCCGCAGCCGGGCCAGGGCGGCCTCGAAGAGCCCTGCCGGTTGTCCACCAAGCACGCGCTGGCGCTGACCAACCGAGGCAGCGCCGGCTCCGACGACGTGATTAGGCTGGCCCGCACCGTCCGCGACGGAGTCAGGGATGTGTTTGGCATCACACTGGTCCCCGAACCCGTCCTGCTCGGCTGCAGGTTGTAGCCGCAGAATTTGCCGAAGCGCGCCCGGCCCCGATTTGTGGTGGCCGGGCCGCCCGGTTTTCCCCGGTATCTTTGATTTTCGTGACCCCGTCCAACGCCCCGCGGCCGTTCAACCGGCGTGCGGCTTTGGCGACCCTGGGATTGGGTGTGCTGGCCCCCACAGTGTTGGCCGCGTGCGGCGGCACGACCGCGAAGCAAGCCGAGAAGAAACAGCAGCCGGCACCGCAGCTCAAGTACCAGCCCACCAATGCGACCGACAACGTGGTGCCAATCGCCCCGGTCAGCGTAGAGGTCAACGACGGCTGGTTCCAGCGCGTCACGCTGTCGAACTCCTCGGGCAAGGCCGTCGCGGGCGCCTTCAATCAGGACCGCACCGTCTACACGACCTCCGAGCCGCTGGGCTACGACCAGACCTATACCTGGAACGGCTCGGCCGTCGGACACGACGGCAAGGCGGTCCCGGTGGCGGGCAAATTCACCACGGTGTCGCCCACCAAGAAGATCGGTGGGTCATTCCAGCTCGCCGACGGTCAGACCGTCGGGGTCGCGGCGCCGATCATCGTCCAGTTCGACGCGCCGATCACCGACAAGGCCGCCGTCGAAAAGGCGCTCACCGTCACCACGAATCCGCCCGTCGAGGGCAGCTGGGCCTGGTTGCCCGACGAGGCGGCCGGTGCCCGGGCGCACTGGCGGACTCGCGAGTACTATCCGGCGGGCACCACGGTCAACGTCGAGGCCAAGCTCTACGGCCTGCCGTTCGGCGATAGCGCCTACGGCGCCGACGACATCTCGCTGAACATCCAGATCGGTCGCCGGCAGGTGGTGAAGGCCGAGGTCACGTCGCACCGCATCCAGGTGGTCCGCGACGAGGGCGTCATCATGGACTTTCCGTGCAGCTACGGCGAGGCCGACAAGGCGCGCAACGTCACCCGCAACGGCATCCACGTGGTCAGCGAGAAGTACGCCGACTTCTACATGTCCAACCCGGCCGCCGGTTACAGCCACATCCACGAACGCTGGGCGGTGCGGATCTCCAACAACGGGGAGTTCATCCACGCCAACCCGGCGAGCTCCGGCGCCCAGGGCAACACCAACGTCACCAACGGGTGCATCAACCTGTCGACGGGCGACGCCGAGCAGTACTTCCAGTCGGCGATATACGGCGACCCGGTCGAAGTGACCGGCAGCACGATCCAGCTGTCCTACTCCGACGGCGACCTCTGGGACTGGGCCGTGGATTGGGACACCTGGGTGGCCATGTCCGCGCTGCCGCCGCCGAGCGCACACCCGCCGGCCAGCCAGATTCCCGTCACCGCGCCGGTCACGCCATCCAACGCGCCGACCCTGTCGGGCACTCCGACCACGTCGACGACACCGGCCAGTACCGGCCCGGCTACCCCTGGCGGTTAAACCGGGAGGTCGTGGCCTGGTCGCGCGGCTTCATCACGATCAAGTCGAGATCGACGTGCGACGGCCGCGACGCGACGAACCCGATCACCTCGGCGACATCGTCGGCCACCAGCGGTGTGATGCCCGTGTAGACGGCCTCCGCGCGTTGTTGGTCGCCGTCGAAGCGGACCAACGAGAATTCCGTTTCGACCGCACCCGGGGCGATCTCGGTCAGCCGCACCGGCTTGCCCAATAGCTCGCCGCGCAGCGTGCGGTGCAGCGCTCCCTGGGCGTGTTTGGCCGCCGTGTATCCCGCGCCGCCGTCGTAAACCTCAAGTGCCGCAACCGACGTGACGGTGACGATCAGCCCGTCGCCCGAGTCGATCAGCTTGGGCAACAACGCGCGGGTGACCCGCAGCGTGCCGATCACGTTGGTCTCCCACATCCACTGCCAGTGCTCGAGGTCGGCGTCGGCGACGGGCGCCAGTCCCCGGGCGCCTCCGGCGTTGTTGACCAACACGTCGACGCGATCCAATTTGCTCGCCAATGTTTCGACCGCCGCATCATCTGTGACATCGGCCACAATGGCGGTACCGCCGATCTCACTGGCCAGGGCCTCAATCCGGTCCGCCCGGCGCGCCACTGCGACGACGTGAAAGCCCTGCGCAGCCAGGTTCCGGGCGGTTGCTGCGCCGATCCCCGAGCTGGCACCGGTGATTACTGCGACTCGTTTATTCCTGCCAGTTTTAACCATCGAAACAACCTTAATGAACGTGCTAGATTTTGCGTGTGCTCCTTAGCGCCCTGTCCAACACCACGACCACCGCGTGTCTTTGCGCGGCGGGTGCGTGTTGTTGCTGCGCATTTTGCCGCTCCTGACCCAAGCCAGGTGTGGCCAATACGGCCAGCAAAAATCGGACAAAAGGACGCTCGTGCGCACGAATACCCTCACCCATACCCATCATTCGTCCAGTCGTGCCGCCGGGCACCTGCCCGGTCAAAAGGGCCACCGCTCGGTGCGCCGGCAAATCGTGCCGCCGGCGCTGAATATCCCCGGCTCGGCGGCGGCCTCCGTCTTCCGGGCCGTCCGGCTGCGTGGCCCCGTCGGCCGTGACGTCATTGCCGGCGTCACCTCGCTGAGCATCGCCACGGTCAACCGCCAGGTCATCGCCCTGCTGGAAGCAGGCCTGCTGCGCGAGCGCGCCGATCTGGCCGTCTCCGGCGCGATCGGCCGCCCGCGCGTGCCGGTCGAGGTCAACCACGAGCCGTTCGTGACGCTCGGCCTCCACATCGGTGCACGAACCACCAGCATCGTGGCCACCGACCTGTTCGGCCGCACCCTTGACACCGTCGAGACCCCGACTCCGCGCAACCCGGCCGGGCCCGCCCTCGCGACGCTGGCCGACAGCGCCCGCCGCTACCTGCGGCGTTGGCATCGCCGGCGGCCCCTGTGGGTGGGGGTCGCCATCGGTGGCACCGTCGACAGCGTCACCGGCCAGGTGGACCACCCGCGACTGGGCTGGCGGCAGGCGCCGGTCGGACAGGTGCTGGCCGACGCCTTGGGCCTGCCCGTCTCGGTGGCCTCACACGTCGACGCCATGGCGGGCGCCGAGCTGCTGCTGGGCATGCGGCGGTTCCTGCCCAGCTCGCCGACCAGCTTGTACGTCTACGCCCGCGAGACCGTGGGCTATGCGCTGGTGATCGGCGGGCGGGTGCACGTCCCGGCCAGCGGCCCGGGCACCATCGCGACCCTGCCGGCCCACTCGGAGCTGCTCGGTGGCACCGGCCAACTGGAGTCCACCGTCAGCGATGAGGCCGTCGTGGCCGTCGCACGCCAGCTGCGCATCCTGCCGTTCGCCCCGGCGAACCGCGCCAACGGATCCGCCACCGGCATCTCCGATCTGCTGCGCGTGGCGCGAGCCGGCAACCAGCAGGCCAAGGACCTGCTCACCGAGCGGGGCCGCGTGCTCGGTGAGGCGGTGGCGTTGCTGCGCGACATGCTCAACCCCGACGAGCTGGTGGTCGGCGGCCAGGCTTTCACCGAGTACCCCGAGGCGATGGAACAGGTCGAGGCGGCGTTCGTCGAACGCTCGGTGCTGGGGCCGCGCGACATCCGCCTCACCGCCTTCGGCAACCGGGTGCAGGAGGCCGGCGCGGGAACCGTCTCGCTGTCCGGGCTGTATGCCGATCCACTGGGCGCGATGCGGCGCGCCGGGGCGCTGGATTCTCGGCTGCACGACGTGGCTCGCGACGAGTCGTCCGCCTGACGCGACTGTCGTGTCCGGCGCGCTTGAGCTGGACGCGGAACCATCCTGTAAAGATGACAGGGTGCGGCACGATGACGTTTTCCGGCTGAATGAACCGCGCCGTGTCGCAGTGTTGGCGGTCCACACCTCACCACTCGCCCAGCCCGGCACCGGCGACGCGGGCGGCATGAACGTCTACGTGCTGCAGACCGCGTTGCACCTGGCGCGGCGGGGCATCGAGGTGGAGATCTTCACGCGCGCGACCGCTTCCGCCGACCCGCCGGTCGCGCGGGTGGCGCCCGGGGTGCTGGTCCGCAACGTCGTGGCGGGCCCGTTCGAGGGCCTGGACAAATACGACCTGCCCACCCAGCTGTGCGCGTTCGCGGCCGGGGTGTTGCGCGCCGAGGCATCGCACGAGCCCGGCTACTACGACATCGTGCACTCGCATTACTGGCTGTCCGGGCAGGTGGGTTGGCTGGCGCGCGATCGTTGGGCGGTGCCGTTGGTGCACACCGCGCACACGCTCGCCGCGGTCAAGAACGCGGCCCTGGCCGAGGGGGATTCTCCAGAACCGCCGCTGCGCACGGTCGGCGAGCAGCAGGTCGTCGACGAAGCGGACCGGTTGATCGTCAACACGGACGACGAAGCCAACCAACTGATCTCGATTCATCGCGCCGACCCGGCGAGAATCGACATCGTCCACCCCGGAGTGGATCTCGACGTGTTCCGCCCCGGCGACCGCAGGGCCGCCCGGACCGCACTGGGACTTCCGCTCGATGAAGACATCGTGGCGTTCGTCGGCCGGATCCAGCCACTGAAGGCGCCCGACATCGTGTTGCGCGCCGTCGCGAAGCTGCCCGGCGTGCGCATCGTCGTGGCCGGGGGGCCCTCGGGTAGCGGCCTGGCGTCCCCGGACGGATTGGCCCGGCTGGCCGACCAACTCTGTATCACCAAGCGCGTGACGTTCCTGCCCCCGCAGTCGCGCCCGAATCTGGCCACGCTGTTCCAGGCGGCCAATCTGGTTGCGGTGCCCAGCTATTCGGAGTCTTTCGGTCTGGTCGCCCTCGAGGCGCAGGCGTGCGGGACGCCGGTGGCCGCGGCCGCGGTCGGCGGGCTGCCGGTGGCCGTGCGGGACGGGGTGACTGGCACGCTGGTGGCCGGGCACGACGTCGAACAGTGGGCGGATGCCCTGGGCCGGCTGCTGCGATTGCCTGCGCCGCAAGCCGACGCGGTGGGCCGCGCGGCAGTCGCGCATGCCGCAACGTTCTCCTGGGACCACACCACCGACGCGCTGTTGGCCAGCTATCGGCGCGCGATTCGCGAATACACCGCGGAGCGCCGGGGGGTGGGCGCATGACGCCTTCCGCCGGTGACGATGCAGAGCGAAGCGATGCGCAGGAGCGGCGCATCAATTCGGCCACGGTCAGCCAGGTGATCGAGGATGCCCTGCAGGCCAGTGGGCTGAACTACTCGAAACATGCTGGGGCACATGGTGGTTCATCGGGGCTCGTGGTCGAACTGCCCGGCGAGCGCAAGCTCAAGACCAACACCATCCTGAGCGTCGGCGAGCATTCGGTGCGGGTCGAGGCATTCGTGTGCCGCAAGCCCGACGAGAACCACGAAGGCGTCTACCGCTTCCTGCTCAAGCGCAACCGCCGCCTCTACGGCGTGGCCTACACCCTGGACAAGGTCGGGGACATCTATCTGGTGGGCCGCATGTCGCTGCACTCGGTGGACGCCGACGAGCTCGACAGAGTGCTGGGGCAGGTGCTCGAAGCGGTGGATTCGGACTTCAACACGTTGCTGGAGTTGGGGTTTCGCTCATCGATCCAGAAAGAGTGGGAGTGGCGGGTGTCTCGCGGTGAGTCGCTGAAGAACCTGGAGGCCTTCGCCCACCTGATCGACGACGACGACGATGACGCTGACGACCGCTGAATGAGTGCGTGAGAGACTGACCGGCATGGGTGATACCGCCACGCTGGTACTGCTTCGCCACGGCGAAAGCGAATGGAACTCGCTGAACCTGTTCACCGGTTGGGTCGACATCGGCCTCACCGAAAAGGGCCGGACCGAAGCCGTGCGCAGCGGTGAGCTGCTGATCGAAAACCACCTGTTGCCCGACGTCCTCTACACCTCGCTGCTGCGCCGCGCCATCTCCACCGCGCACCTGACGCTGGACGCCGCCGACCGGCTCTGGATCCCGGTGCGGCGCACCTGGCGGCTCAACGAACGCCATTACGGGGCGCTGCAGGGGCTGGACAAGGCAGAGACCAAGGCCCGCTACGGCGACGAGCAGTTCATGGCCTGGCGACGCAGCTATGACACGCCGCCCCCACCCATCGAGAAGGGCAGCACCTACAGCCAGGACACCGATCCCCGGTACGCCGACATCGGCGGTGGCCCGCTCACCGAGTGCCTGGCCGACGTGGTCGTGCGCTTCCTGCCGTATTTCACCGACGTCATCGTCCCGGATCTGCGCAGCGGCAAGACGGTGCTGATCGTGGCGCATGGCAACTCGCTGCGGGCCCTGGTCAAGCACCTCGACCAAGTGTCCGACGACGAGATCGCCGAATTGAACATCCCGACCGGCATCCCGCTGCGCTACGACCTGGACGCGGCCCTGCGGCCCGTGGTGCCCGGCGGCACCTATCTCGACCCGGAGGCGGCCGCCGCCGGGGCCGCCGCGGTTGCCAGCCAGGGCCGCGGCTGAGGCCGGCGCGCCCGCGCCGTTTTGCCAGATATAGGCCTTTTTAGCCAAACATCGCGTGAACGAGAGCGGAACACCTGTTGCGCAAGGTGTGACTTGTCCGATTTTGGCCTCGTTGCGCTAGGGCAGCGTTCAGGAAGATTTGTAGGATTTGCTATGTGACTGTGTTCTCGGCGCTGTTGCTGGCCGGGGTTTTGTCCGTGCTGGCACTGGCCGCAGGTGTGCTGGTCGGGACCCGGCTGTCACCGCGCGCGGTGCAGCGCCGCCAGCGGGTCGGCACCGAATGGACCGGGATCACCGTCGCGCAGATGCTGCAACGCATTGTGGCGCTGATGCCGCTGGGCGCGGCGGTGGTGGACGCGCATCGCGACGTCGTCTATCTCAATGACCGGGCCATGGAGTTGGGCCTGGTGCGCGACCGTCAGCTCGATGACCAGGCCTGGGAGGCGGCGCAGCAGGCCCTGACCGGCGTGGACGTCGAATTCGACCTGCAGCCGGCGAAACGAGCGGGTGGCCGCTCCGGGCTCTCGGTACACGGGCAGGCCCGATTGCTCAGCGAAGAAGACCGCCGGTTCGCCGTGGTCTTCGCCCACGACCAGTCCGACTACGCGCGGATGGAAGCGACCAGGCGCGACTTTGTTGCCAACGTCAGCCACGAGCTCAAGACCCCGGTGGGTGCCATGGCGCTGCTCGCCGAGGCCCTGCTGGCCTCGTCCGACGACTCCGAAACCGTGCGGCGGTTCGCCGAGAAAGTGCTCGTCGAAGCCAATCGGCTGGGAGACATGGTCGCCGAGCTGATCGAGCTGTCCCGGCTACAGGGAGCCGAACGGCTGCCCACCGTCATCGAGGTCGACGTCGATAAGGTTGTGGGCGAAGCGATTTCGCGCCACAAGGTGGGAGCCGACAACGCCGATATCGAGGTCCGCACTGACGCGCCCAGCGGTCTGCGGGTGCTGGGCGACGAAACGCTGCTGGTGACCGCCCTGGCCAACCTGGTATCCAACGCCATCGCCTATTCGCCGCCGGGTTCGCCGGTGTCGATCAGCCGCCGCCGCCGCGGCGAGAACATCGAGATCGCGGTGACCGACCGCGGCATCGGGATAGCCCTGGAAGACCAGGAGCGGGTTTTCGAGCGGTTCTTCCGGGGGGACAAGGCGCGCTCCCGCGCCACCGGCGGCAGCGGATTAGGCCTGGCGATCGTCAAGCACGTCGCGGCCAACCACAACGGCAGCATCGGCGTGTGGAGCAAGCCCGGAACCGGATCGACATTCACCCTTTCCATTCCGGCGGCCATGGCGTCTCATCAAGACGATGGCGAATCCGAGCAGTCGCAGGGCCGCGACGTGCGGCCCAACCGCTCACAACGAGAGGAAGAACTAAGCCGATGACCCGCGCGTATGACGATGCAGAGCGCAGCGATGAGGAGGAATCGCGCCGATGACCAGTGTGCTGATCGTGGAGGACGAGGAGTCGCTGGCCGATCCGTTGGCGTTCCTGCTCCGCAAGGAAGGTTTCGAGGCCACCGTGGTGACCGACGGTTCGGCCGCGCTGGCCGAATTTGACCGGGGCGGCGCCGACATCGTGCTGCTCGACCTGATGCTGCCCGGAATGTCCGGCACCGACGTCTGCAAGCAGCTGCGTGCGCGTTCGAGCGTGCCGGTGATCATGGTGACCGCCCGGGACAGCGAGATCGACAAGGTGGTGGGCCTCGAGCTCGGTGCCGATGACTATGTGACCAAGCCGTATTCGGCACGTGAGTTGATCGCGCGGATCCGAGCGGTGCTGCGCCGTGGCGGTGACGACGATTCCGAGATCAGCGATGGCGTGCTCGAATCCGGTCCCGTGCGGATGGATGTCGAACGCCATGTCGTTTCGGTCAATGGTGACGCGATCACCTTGCCGCTCAAGGAGTTTGACCTTCTCGAGTATCTGATGCGCAACAGTGGGCGGGTGCTGACCCGCGGACAGTTGATCGATCGGGTGTGGGGCGCCGACTACGTCGGCGACACCAAGACACTCGACGTCCACGTCAAGCGCCTGCGGTCCAAGATCGAAGCCGACCCGGCCAATCCGGTGCACCTGGTGACGGTGCGGGGGCTGGGCTACAAGCTCGAAGGCTAAACCGCGTTCGATGTGCGTTCAGCGCGTTCGGTGTGTACTGAGGGCGGGGTTAGTCGGCGTGTCGTCGCCCTATACGCATACTCAGCGGGCGCTGACCACCTCGTCGGCTACCCCTAGCGCGAGCGCCATGATCGACAGCTGAGGATTCACTTCCGGGCAGCTGGGCAGGATCGACGCGTCGGCCACCCAGACACCGCGCACGCCACGCAGCCGACCCGTCGCGTCGACCGGACACAACTGCTCATCGGCGCCCGCCGCTGCGGTCCCGGTCGGATGAAACGCCGCGACGTGCAGGCTTCTCGGGTCGGCGCGACGCAGCGAATCCTGCAGTGCGGGCAGCGACGTAACCGTCTTGGCATGCGGCAGACCGGTGAGGACCTCGAGGGCTCCCGCGGCGAACAGTAGTCGCCCCATGGCCTCCATCGCCGTCACGAGCTTGGCGGCGTCGCGCCTGTCGATCGGGTAGCGCATCACCGTCTCGCCGCGAACCGACGACACCGAGCCGACGCCACGGTCGGCCACCATGGCGCCGAGCGTGGCGACCTGCGGCGCTCGGTCGAGCCAGCCGAGTAGTTCAGCGCCGTAGCCCGGGAAGACCATTGACCCCATACCCGGCGGGGTGGACGTGGCTTCGATGAGCACGCCGTGGGACTCGTGCAGCTCGTGGACGGCGGCGCTTTGCAGCACGCCGTGCCAGGCGACGACGTCGGAATCGAAGCGCCCGGCGAGCACCGTTGCGGGATGCAGCGCCAGATTGCGGCCGACCCGCGGATGCGCACCAATATTGCTGCGCCGCAGTAGATTCGGTGTCTCTGTGGCACCTGCGGCGACAACGACCGTGTCGGCCAGGACGTCCAGTGCGGTGCCGTCGGGACGGCGTGCGCGCACCCCGTAGGCACGCCCGTGCCGGTGCAGTACCCGTTCCACGCGGGCGTGCGAGACGATCCGCGCGCCCGCCGCGCAGGCCTGCGGCAGCGCGTTGAGGTGCACCCCGAACTTGGCGTTGCGTGGGCAGCCGATAGCGCACTGGCAACAGCCCTCACAGCCCGGGGCGTTGCGCGGGATGGGCGCCGCCTGCCAGCCCAGCGTCGTGGCGGCGTCGAGCAGCAGGCGCCCGTTGCGGCCCATGATGTCCATCGGCACCGGCGCGACCCCCAGCGTGCGTTCGACTTCGTCGAGGTGGTTCGTCAGCCGGACGTGGTCGGCCAGGCCGAGACCGAAGGTGTCGCGCCAGCGCCGTGCGACGGCGGCGGGCGGCCGGTAGCAGGTGCCGGAGTTCACGACGGTGGTGCCCCCGACCGCGCGGCCGATCGGCAGCACCACTGACGGGCGTCCCAGCGCGACGGTGGCTCCGCCGCCGCGGTACAGCCCGGCGTAACGGTCGATCGGGTGGGTGGTGCGGAATTCCCCGACCGTCCAGCGACGTCCCTCCTCGAGTACGACGGTGTCGAGACCCGCCCGCGCCAGGGTTCGGGCCACCATCGCGCCGCCGGCGCCCGAGCCGACGACCACCGCCTCGGCGGTGACGACGGACGGGCAGTCGGCCGAGGAGGTGATGGTGAGGTCCGGATCGGGGCGCGCCACGTCGTTCTCGCGGGCGCGGGCGAAGAGCTCGGACGCATAGGTGTCGGCACCGTTTGCGAGCAACACGATCGCCTTGAGCGCCTCGAGGACAGCACCGGCCTCCGGGCTGAGCGAAGCCACTCGGCGCAACACCTGATCTCGGCCGCCGGGGCTGAGCCGCGATAGTGACCGGCCGGTGGTGAGATAGCTTGCGGCGCTTACTGATGTGAATCCGGCACGCACTCCCAGCCTGGATGTCGCCGGTAGCTGGGTGAGGTAACGCTCGATGCGCTCAGCCAGCTGAGCCGCTGGCGGGCCGCCGTGTTCCTCGGGCAACAGCGCGGTGCCGAACGACGTGGTTGCCCGCTCGGCCGCACGGCTCATACCAGGAATCCGAGCCGGCGGCCCATCTTGATGAAGAACGGATAGGTCGCGAAGATGGCGGCCGCCGCCGCATGCAGGGGCCAACCCCCTGTTGCGGTGTCTACCCCGAAAACCCCGCTGTTCCACATGAAGTCGCGCCCGTTGCGGGCGCGGAACGGCCGCCACAGCAGTCCGAGCCCGGGCACGTTGTTGTAGAGGCCGAACGACCCGCCGAAGAAGATGCCAAGGACCGCGGCCTCGGCGACGTCTCGCCGGTCGGATGGCACGTGCCGCTCGATGAGCGCGCCGCTGGCGATCAGCAGCGGCGGGTCGAGAAGGAAGCTCATGTCAGGATCCTTTCGTTGATGTCGGGCGCCTCGACGCCGCGCAGGCCTACCTCGGCATGTCCGAGCACCGACCAACGGCGGTCGTCGACTTCGACGTGAATGTCGGCCTGTTCGGTGTTCGTGCACACCGCGGTGCCGCCGTCGGGGTCGGTGTAGCCCAGGCTCACGCAGCGGTCCGGCGGCTGGTCGACCCGGATGAGCACCCGGCGATCGCCGATGCGTCCTTCCAGCTGCCAGTGCCGCGGGCCGAGAGTCGTCCGCATCCGCAAAGACGGCAAAGTGCTTGCGGGCCAGTCCTTTCCGTCGATGCGGAAGCGCACGAAAGCCAGCGGCGCGAGCCTGCGCAAGCCCGGCTTGTGTGACACGGCGGTGACCACCTCGAGGACGTCGCCGCCACCGAGGTCGGCGTGGATCCACCCCCAGCGCTTGGCGTTTCCGTGTCCGTAGATGTGGGCGACGCAGCCGCGCCACCCCTCGATGGGTGCGGCGGCCTCTGCCACGGTCAGCGAGCCGGCGAAGTCGGCGGTGGGGGCGAGGACGACCTGGGCGCCGGGCAGCAACTCGCGCTCCCAGGTCAGGCGCGGGAACGTCCACAGCGGGCGAGCGGTGTCCCGCCAGGACAGGTCCCAGGCGAGCGACCCGGCCCGGCCGCCGAGTTGCCCATCGGCCACCCGGACCCCGGCGGCGTTGAACCAGTCGGCGCCGGCCGCGGGCCGAGCGGGCTCAGGGCCGAAGCGCTCGGTGCGGGGTGACCCGTCGGGCGGAAACCAGGTGGTCCAGCCGTGCGCGTAGGCGGAGCCCCGCAGCGGCGCCACGGTCTCGCAGTGGATCCATAAGCCCGCGCGTGTCCGTGGGTCGGACAGGCTGGCGTACCAGACCTCGAGGCGTCCTGCCTTGCCGCGCCAGCGTGGGGCCGCGGCCGACCGTGTTTCGTCGTCCATAACGTGCTCCCGTCGCCGACGCCGTCCACTATATTGGTTGAGCCAATGAACCAGTCAAGCCCGTTTCAGCCGCCAGATCGCCAGCGGGTGGATGAGCAGATCGCCGCCTCGATCGCCGACGCCATCCTCGATGGCGCGTTTCCGCCCGGCTCTGCCTTGCCGCCGGAGCGCGACCTGGCTGAGCAACTCGGTGTCAATCGCACGTCGTTACGGCAGGGCCTGGCCCGCCTGCAGCAAATGGGTCTGATCGAGGCCCGACACGGCAGCGGCAACCTGGTGCGAGATCCCCAGGCGCTCACCCATCCCGAGGTGGTCGAGGCACTGGTCCGCCGACTAGGACCCGAGTTCTTGGTGGAGCTGCTCGAGATCCGGGCGGCGCTGGGTCCATTGATCGGCCGGTTGGCGGCGCAGCGCAGCCTGCCCGAGGATGCCGAGGCGCTGCGCGCCGCCCTGGTGGCGGTCTGGGACGCCGACAGCGCGGCGACGCGCCAGGCCGCCGACCTCGACTACTTCCGCGTGCTCATTCACTGCAGTCGCAACCGCGCGTTGGGATTGCTCTACCGCTGGGTCGAGCAAGCCTTCGGTGGCCGCGAACACGAACTCACCGCGGCCTATGACGACGCCGCCGCGGTGGTAGCCGAACTGGGGGCGATCACCGAGGCGGTGCTGGCGCGCGACGCGGCGGCGGCCGGCGCCGCCGTCGAGGCGTACCTCAGCGCCAGCGCCCTAAGGATGGTCGTGGCTTACCGCACCGAAGCCTGAAGTATGCGGCTACTCGGCTATGCGAGTCGCCGGGTGCACCGCGATGAGCCCTAACT